>JBCDGW010000027.1:0-29471 GCA_038750765.1 Pseudomonadota bacterium
CTGATCCGCGCGATCCGCTGTGGGCCCTCATGGACGGACAAAAACACGCCGACGCCGTGGCCCGTACCGTGGTCGTAATCGCGGCCTGCGCGCCATAATGCTGCGCGCGCGATCACGTCGAGGTCGCGGCCAGAGCGGCCCACCGGCCAGCGCAGCGTTGATAACCCGATCATGCCCTTGAGTACTTGGGTAAAGCAGGTGCGGTGCATTTGGCTAGGCGGGCCGATAGCGATGGTGCGGGTGATATCGGTGGTGCCGTCGACATATTGGCCGCCCGAATCCACTAGCAACAGCTCACCCGGCTGCAGCGCCCGGTTGGTATCGCGGGTGACCCGGTAATGGACAATCGCGCCGTTGGGGCCTGCGCCGCTGATGGTGTCGAAGCTGATGTCTTCGAGCGCGTTGGTGGCGCGGCGAAACCCCTCCAGCGCCTGCACCGCATCGATTTCGGTGAGGCTATGGCCAGGATCGTGGGACAGCGCGCGCGCCTCCTCGTCGAGCCAGGCCAGAAACTCGCACATCGCCGCCCCGTCGCGCAGATGCGCCGCCTTGGTCGCTGCGATCTCGGCTGGGTTCTTGCACGCTTTCGGCAGGATGCAGGGGTCATCGGCCTCGGCGATTGCCACCTCTGCTTCCTCCAGGGCCTGCGCCACTGCGACCGGCGCGCTGGCCGGATCGAGGCGCACCGGGCCTGTCAACGCGGCGAGCGCGGGGGTAAAGGCATCCCAAGGGGCCACGCTAACCGCGGGATCCAGCGCGAGGCCCTCAAACTTTTCAGGATCGGAGAACAGCGCGACTGACCCGTCGTCATGGAGGATCGCGAAAGCTTGAGCAATCGGGATCCGCTCGATATCGGCGCCGCGTATGTTGAGCAGCCAGGCGATGCTATCGGGCAGGGTGAGCACCGCGGCTTTGTGGCTATCCTCGCGTAACCGCTCGGCGATTTCTGCGCGCTTATCGCTGTCGCTTTTACCCGCGAGATCAGCAGGATAAACCTTGGCTGCGGCGTTTGGGCGAGTGGGCTGGTCAAGCCGGATCCGGTCAATCAGGTTGTCGCTGGCTGTCAGGGTGATGGCGGTGCCTTGCAACGTTTCGCGCAGGGTCTTGAGCTCTTTCACGCTGTGCAGCCACGGATCGAAGCCAACACGCCCGCCATCGGGCAGGGCGGTTTTGAGCCAGGCGCCAAGGCTCGTCTCAGGCCAATCAACCGGGGTGAAGACCGGGGCGACTTGCGCCTTAACCTGCACCCGATAACGACCGTCGACAAACACGCCTGCCTGATCGCGCAACACCGCGCAAAACCCGGCAGATCCAGTAAAGCCGGTGAGCCAAGAAAGGCGTTCATCGCAGGGCGCGACATACTCGCCCTGGTGCCAGTCAGCGCGGGGGACAAGAAAGCCGTCGAGCCCGGCGCCGTTGATTTCGCCGCGCAGGGCATCGAGACGGGGCGGGCCTTGATCGGGGGAGGCGGTGGCGTCGAAACTTTGAAACATAGCGGCACTCTAGCCCCAGAGCGGAGAACGATAAATCCGATTCATCGGCATTGATTTTGATCAAGGGTCCGAGGCGGGCGTGGGCTTGAGATGGTGCGTGACCCGCCGCTTTGAAATGCGCGCCAGCAGGACAGCCTGGCGATTGGGGAGACTGGCCATCCATCGGCCACAGCCGCCCAGGGGTGAGGGCTTTGCCCTGTCAGCGCGGGCTAGCTGGCGCGTTTGATGCCGATCATCCGGGCCTTACCGCGCGGATCACTGTCAAAAAGGCTCGCCAGCTGTTCGGTGATCGCGCCAGCCAATTGCTCGACATCCGTGATCGTCACCGCCCGGTCATAGTAGCGGGTCACGTCGTGGCCGATGCCGATGGCGATGAGCTCCACCTGTTTGCGCCGCTCCACCATCGCGATCACGTCCCGCAGGTGCTTTTCCAGATAATTGGCCGGGTTCACGGAGAGCGTGCTGTCATCGACCGGCGCGCCATCGGAAATCACCATCAGGATCCGGCGCGCTTCGGGCCGATTGGCGAGACGGCGATGGGCCCATTCCAGCGCCTCGCCATCGATGTTTTCCTTGAGCAGACCCTCTTTCATCATCAGGCCCAGATTGTCACGCGCCCGCCGCCAGGGCGCATCGGCCCCTTTGTAGATGATGTGGCGCAGATCGTTGAGGCGGCCCGGCGTTTGCGGCCGGGCGTTGTTGAGCCAGTCCTCCCGCGCGAGCCCGCCTTTCCAGGCCCGGGTGGTGAAGCCCAAGATCTCAACCTTGACCTGACACCGCTCCAGCGTGCGCGCCAGCACATCCGCGCAAATCGCGGCGATGGAAATCGGACGCCCGCGCATCGAGCCGGAATTGTCCAGCAGCAGCGTGACCACGGTATCGCGAAATTCGGTGTCCTTCTCTACCTTAAAGCTGAGCGGTGTGGTCGGATTGGCCACCACGCGCGCCAGCCGCCCAGCATCGAGAATGCCCTCCTCGCGGTCAAATTCCCACGAGCGGTTCTGCTGCGCCTGCAGCCGCCGCATCAGCTTATTGGCGAGCCGACTTACTGCGCCTTTGAGCGGTTCAAGCTGTTGATCGAGATAGGCGCGCAAGCGCTCAAGCTCCTGCGGCTCGGCCAGATCCTCGGCGCGGATCTCCTCGTCATGCTGCGTGGTATAGGCCACGTAAAGCGGGTCGGCTTCGGAATGAGGCGGCGGGGGCGGTGGCTCGAGCGGCATCTCGCCATCGGGCATCTCGATGTCTTCGGACATATCGAGATCGGCCATCTCTTCCATCGACACCTGCGCCTCAGAGGGATCCATCTCCTGATCCTGCGCGTCTTCGGGGCTGGCATCGGTGTCGGGCTCGCTGTCATCCTCTTCAGACCCGGCTTCCTCTTGCTGTTGGTTCTCCTCGTCAGGGTTGGCCTCGTCAGGCTCCTCTTCGTCGAGCGCGTCCGGATCGTCGCCCAACTGGTCGCCGTAGCCCAGATCTTGAATGAATTGGCGGGTGAATTTGGCAAAGGCCGATTGGTCGGCCAGCACATCATCGAGCTTGCCCAGCGTATCGCATTGCTGATCGATGAACTCGCGCCACAATTCCAGCACGTTCTGAGCCGCGCGCGGCATCTCGCGCCCCGTCGCTAAGTGGCGCACCAGATAGCCGGCAGCCGCAGAGAGCGGCGCATCAGCGGCTTGGGTCAGCTGCCCATAGCCTTTACGCTCGGCATCGGTGGCGATTTTGACGTCGATATTGGTGGCCGTGCCCGGCATTTCCCGGGCGCCCACCGCCTCGCAGCGCGCGGTTTCCATCGCCTCGTAAATCTCGCGCGCCATCTGCCCCTGGGGCAGGTAGCGGTCATGGGTGCTCGCATCGTGGTGTTTGATGCGCAGCGCAAACGCATCCGCCACGCCGCGCGCCAGCATCACCTCTTTCTTGGTCATCCGGCGGCTCACCTGCGGCAGGCGCAGCGCGTCGCGGGTCAGCCCGGGCGGGTCCACGGTATAATTGACCGCCAGTTCGGGCTCATCGGCGATTACCCGCGTCGCCTCGGCCAAGGCCTTCTTGAACGGCTCTGCTGGATTATCGGTGGGCTTTGTCATCGCGCTCCCTCACGTCTTGGCGGAGATAGTGCAAAGAGGCGCCAATTGCAAAGGGCGGGCCGCGCAGATTGGTCCGGCATCCGCAGCGCGTGAGGCCGCGCCGTTAGCCCTGAAGCAAGAGCATCTCGCAGGCGGCGATTTCCGCCTCCGACGCGCGAGCGGCGGCGTGACGCAGCGCTTGATCTTGGCTGAAATCACGGGCGAAGAGCAGGGCGGCTTGCGCCATTTTGGCCTCGATCCGCATCGCCATGAGCGCGGCGCCTTGGCCCGGTGCGACGACTGCCTCGATCAGATCAGCAAAGCGTTTGCGGCGCTGCTCTGTGTCGCGGGAGGCAGGATCGCGGATCAGCCATTGATGCTCCATCAGCGCGGAGTATCGCCCCGTACAATGGGCAAACGCACGGGCCAGATCCAGCGCGGGCGCGGGCGTTGACAACACGCTGGTGATGCAGCCAGCCGCCATGAGGAGTGTGACGATGCGCATGAGACTCAGTCTAGGCGGCAAAGTTTGCTCAAAAGTTGAGCGAAGTGAGAAAACATCATGCCCGGAAAGCGGTCGCGCATCAGGCGCGGTGCGCGGGCGCAGAGGGCTGCCTGGGGCGTCAGTACCCAGCGCTTTGGCCCTGCGCGGCTAACCGGCCAGTCCGAAACGCGCGCGCCTCTGCGCAGCAAAGCGGCCCGACATATCCACCTGCGGGATAACGACCAGCGCGGTGCAGCGTGTGCTGCGCGGCAACCTGGCCGATGCGGCTAGCAACAGGGGCGGCGGGGCGGCCCCCACGCGCTGGGCCGCTTTGGCCGTGTGGTCGCTATAGGCTTTGACCGGATCTGTGTTGCGCATGCGGATCCGCGCCATCAGCGCGCTCAGCCGCGACTTCGTATCCGGTTGGGGCAGCACCTCGACGGTTTCAGCGCGGGGCTTGGGCGGCCTGGGCGGCTTGGGCACCGTGCGCGGGGTCGGTGTGGGCACAACCGCGATAGCCGGCGTGCGCGCGGGCGGCGCGGTGTCCTCGGGCGCAAAGAACTCAAAACTGTCTGCTTCGAGCGCCGCTTGCGGCGTCCATTCTCGCGGGCTTAAGCCGAACAGATGCCCCATAATGTCCCCTCTTGCACGATAGTGGCGGAGCCCTCAAACGAGCCGCGCGGCGGCCCCAACGCCCCCCACACCCAGCGCTGCCGATAGCGCGCAAGTTACGGCGGCAATCGTCAAGCAAGTGTTGAAACCAACCGCGCGCAAGGGCGCGATCTGCGGCGTCTTTAGTTCAAGCTTTAGTGGGTAAGTCGCCGCGCCGCGCTCAGGCCAGCGCGCCGTCAGCGGTGATTTCGCGGGCCCCGCCGAGATAGGGCGCGAGCGCTTCCGGCAACGTGACGGAGCCGTCCTCGCGCTGGCCATTTTCAAGCACCGCGATCAGACAGCGCCCCACCGCGACGCCCGAGCCGTTGAGGGTGTGCACGAAGTCGGGTTTCCCGCCGCCCTCCGGCCGGAACCGGGCATTCATCCGACGCGCCTGAAAATCGCCGCACACAGAGACCGAGGAAATCTCGCGATAGGTGTTCTGCCCCGGCAGCCAGACCTCCAAATCGTGGGTTTTGCGCGCGCCGAAACCCATATCGCCGGTACACAGAACGACGACACGGTAAGGCAGCCCTAGGCGGTGCAGCACGGCTTCGGCACAGCCGGTCATCCGCTCATGCTCATCAAGCGCCGCATCGGGGTGGGTGATGGACACCATCTCCACTTTTTCGAACTGATGCTGGCGCAGCATACCGGCGGTGTCTTTGCCCGCCGAGCCCGCCTCGGAGCGAAAGCACAGACTATGCGCGGTGAGACGCAGCGGCAGATCGGCCGCATCGAGGATTTGCTCGCGCACCGTGTTGGTGAGAGTGACCTCAGAGGTGGGTATCAACCACCAGCCTTCGCGGGTTTGGTAGCTGTCATCGGCGAATTTAGGCAATTGATTGGTGCCCACCATGCATTCTTCGCGCACCAGCACTGGCGTGTTGGTCTCGGTCAGGCCGTGCTCGCTCACATGAAGATCCAGCATGAACTGCGCCAAAGCCCGGTGGAGCCGCGCCATCACCCCGCGCATCACCACAAAGCGGGTGCCCGAAAGCCGCGCCGCGGTCTCAAAATCAAGCCCCTGGGCGGCGGCGAGGTCGTAATGCTCTTTGGGGTCGAAGTCGAAATCAGGCGGCGTGCCCCAGCGGCGCAACTCGACATTGTCCGCCTCGCTCTCGCCGTTGGGCACCTGGCTAAGGGGGCGGTTTGGCAGGCTCAAAAGCAGATCGCGCAAGGTTGCGTCACCGGCTTTTGCTTCAGCATCGAGTGCGGCGATTTCGGCCTTTTTGTCGGCAACAAACGCGCGCAGGCGCTCAAACTCTGCCTCGTCGCCCTTAGCTTTCGCCGCGCCCACTTGCTTGGAGGCGGCGTTGCGCTCCGCTTGCGCAGTCTCCGCCTTGGCGATGGCGGCCCGGCGCTTTTCGTCCACGGCCAAGATCTCACGCGACGCATCCGCAACGCCCAAGCGGGCCAGCGCGGCGTCAAACGCTTCTGGATTTTCGCGGATGAGACGGATGTCGTGCATGAGAGCGGCTTTCGTTGGTGTGGGCGTGCACAAATCAAAGTTGCGGCTTTTGGTCAACGCGGGTGATGGTTTGAAGGCGAGGTTTGAGCGCAAGGTTTAGGCGAAAGACGGGGCCTTTGGCGCGGGGGATGGGCTGGCTTTTGAGCGAGGGCGTGTTTTGCGGTTGCTGGTCGAGTTTGCCAGTGCCGCGATGCGAGGGGCGTCGACGCAAGGGTGGTCCCGTTTTGTGGATGAATTTGATCAATCGGGGATGATGTCCGGGCTGAAATGGCATGTCGATAAAATGCTGATGGCCTTTCATGAAGATTTTAATGACATGTCATCTAGATGCGGAGCGTGTCCGTGGGGTGTGCGTGAAGAGGAGGCCAGGTTTCGACACCGTTTCAACGGGCATTAGGGGGTACGCGCTCGCGACCATTCGCGTCGCGAAAGCCCCTGGCATTTGTATGACATGTCATATTGATGTCGTTGAAACGTCAGCGGGACATAGAAGACGTGGCAGGGGAAGGCTCAGGAAGGCACTGGATTTATTGTAAAATCCGGATCTTGCAGCGGTGTCGCCTAGGGTAAGTCGGCGCGCGATACCAACGAGATTTATATGACAGCCCACTTGCATCTATATGACATATCATACATATATGTATAGAATGCTAGTCACATCAATATGACATGTCATGTACATTTAGATGACATGTCATATTGATCTGTCTGCCATGCCACCCAAATCTGTATGACATGTCATACAAATGTCGGTCACATCCAACCGGCTGAAGCCTCGGCGATCCAGCGCACGAGGGTTCAACCCGCAGAACAAACATTGCCGAAACCAGCGCAACCACGCAATTTTCGGCCACAAGCCTGTTGACGCCCTCAGCATCGCCCTCTACCGTCCAACGACTTGCAGCGAGGGCGCTATGCCACCCCATCTAACCGTACTTGTAAACGAAAGGCGCGTGGGCCGTTAGATCCGGACCGACTTTCTTTCTCACGCGCCCCCGCCAAACCTAACGCGGGGGCTTTTTTATGCATAAAGTCCCCATAACCCTTCGTCAGGCCAACCAGATATCACTGAGGGATCCAGCACAATGACGCCGCACATGACCGGAGCGAAAATGGTCGTTCAAGCCCTGAAGGAGCAGGGCGTGGACACAGTCTTTGGCTATCCCGGCGGCGCGGTGCTGCCGATCTACGATGAGATTTTCCAGCAAAACGACATTCGCCACTATCTCGTGCGCCACGAACAGGGCGCGGTGCATATGGCGGAAGGCTATGCGCGTTCCACCGGCAAGGTGGGCGTCGTTCTGGTCACCTCCGGTCCGGGTGCCACCAATGCCGTCACCGGGCTGACCGATGCGTTAATGGACTCGATCCCCATCGTGGTGCTGACCGGGCAGGTGCCCACCTTTATGATCGGCAATGACGCCTTCCAAGAGGCCGATACTGTTGGCATCACCCGCCCCTGCACCAAGCACAACTGGCTGGTCAAAGACACCGCTGATCTGAGCGACGTGATCCATCAGGCCTTTCATGTGGCCCGCAGCGGACGGCCGGGGCCGGTGTTGGTCGATATCCCCAAGGATGTGCAATTCGCCTCTGCGCCCTACACCGAAGCCGCGAAGGCCAAAACGCAGCATTACCGCCCGCGCACCAAGGGCGATGCCGGGGCGGTCGCGGCGATGGTCGAGCTGATTGAAAACGCTGAACGTCCGATCTTCTATACGGGCGGCGGCGTCATCAATTCAGGGCCAGCGGCGTCACAGACCTTGCGGGATTTCGTCGCTGCCACCGGTTTTCCGATCACCTCCACCTTGATGGGGCTCGGCGCTTATCCGGCGAGCGGCACCCATTGGCTTGGTATGCTGGGCATGCACGGGCTTTATGAGGCCAACCTGGCGATGCACGGCTGCGACGTGATGATCAATGTCGGCGCCCGCTTCGATGATCGCATCACCGGCCGGGTGCAGGATTTTTCGCCCAATTCGCAGAAAATCCATATCGATATCGACCCCTCGTCGATCAACAAGGTGATACGCGTCGATGTGCCGATCATCGGGGATGTGGGCTCGGTGCTGGAAGATGCGCTGACGCTGTGGCGCGCGCGCGGCAGCAAGACCAAGACGGATAAGGTTCAGGCGTGGTGGCGCCAGATCGAGGAATGGCGCCAGGTGGATTGTCTCGCTTACAGCCCCTCCGCCAAGACGATCAAACCGCAGCACGCGCTGGTGCGTCTCGAAGAGCTGACCAAGCACCGTAAAGACCGCTTCATCTGCACGGAGGTGGGTCAGCATCAGATGTGGGCGGCGCAGTATATCGGCTTTGAAGCGCCCAACCAGTGGATGACGAGCGGTGGGCTCGGTACGATGGGCTACGGCTTCCCGGCATCGATCGGCGTGCAAGTGGCGCATCCCGACGCGCTGGTGATCAATGTGGCGGGCGAGGCGTCATGGCTGATGAATATGCAAGAGCTGGGCACCGCGGCGCAGTATCGCCTGCCGGTGAAGCAGTTCATCCTCAATAACGAACGGTTGGGCATGGTGCGGCAATGGCAAGAGCTGTTGCACGGGGAGCGCTACTCCCATTCCTGGTCGGAGAGCCTGCCCGATTTCGTCAAACTCGCCGAAGCCTTCGGGGCGAAGGGGATTTGCGTGAGCGATCCGGATGATCTTGATGAGGCGATCCGCGAGATGCTGGCCTATGACGGGCCCGTCGTGTTCGACTGTTTGGTGGAAAAGCACGAAAACTGCTTCCCGATGATCCCGTCGGGCGAGCCGCATAACAAGATGCTGCTGGGGGAGAACGCGACGACCCAAGACGCGATTGGCGCGTCAGGCGCGGTTCTGGTCTGACGCCGCCCTGACGTTTGGCATGTCCGAAGAGCCCGGTAGGGCAGCATCATTGTGGCCTAACGCGATGCTGCTAACCGGGCGGCGTCGGTGGCAAAGCGCGAGCGGCTGATGACCGAGAAGACCGAAAAGCGGCGGGCGGACCTGCGGCGGCGGATTGTTGACGCGGCGGAGCGTGCGCTGATCGCGGGCGGTAGCCAGGCAGTGAAGGCGCGCGATCTGGCGCGCGAGGCTGATTGCGCGCTCGGGGCGCTCTATACGGTTTTCGATGACCGCACCGCGATCATCCTGGAGGTGAACGGCCGCACGTTTCGCCGCCTGGGCGACAGCGTTATCGCCGCCACCAGCGCGCAGGATCCAGCAGCATCGCCGGTCGCGCGCCTGGTGACGATGGCCAAAGCCTATGCCCAGTTTGCCGATGCCAATGACGCGGCCTGGCGGGCGCTCTTCGAGGTGGACTTCGCCTCCGGCGTGGCGATGCCGGATTGGTATAGCAGTGAACTGGCGCGGCTTTTCGCGCTGATCGCCGCGCCGCTCACCGCGCTCTATCCCGCCAAGTCAGAAGCGGAGATCACTGTATTGACGCGAGCGTTGTTTTCCTCGGTGCACGGCATCACCCTGATGGGCAGCACCGCGATGCCCGATTGGCCAATGGGCCAGAAAAACGCGATGATCGAAGCGTTGTTGCACACCCTGACGATTGACGGCGCATCGGCCCCATGAAGCACATGGGTCATATCACAGGTCATATCACGGGGCACATCCTCGCCGAGCGCAGGCGCTGCGCGAAAGCTATGGCGTCCCTGCCGCGGCTCGGGTAGACCCCGGGGTCGACAACCAGGAGGTCAGACGAGATGAGCGCGCTCAACATCCAAAAGGGCAGTTCACGCAAATCCGCCTACGATCTGCGCGATTATCACGAGCAGGGGCTCGAGCGGCATACCCTCGCAGTGGTGGTCGATAATGAGGCGGGGGTATTGGCCCGGGTCATCGGCCTGTTTTCGGGGCGGGGCTACAATATCGAGAGCCTGACCGTGGCCGAGACCGATCATGAAGGGCGCCGGTCGCGCATCACCGTGGTCACCGTCGGCACCCCTTCTGTGATCGAGCAAATCATCGCCCAGCTAGGCCGTATCGTGCCGGTGCACGAGGTCCATGATCTCACGGTCGAAGGCCCTGCGGTCGAACGGGAGCTTGCGCTGTTTAAGGTGAAAGGCGGCGGCAATGACCGGATCGAAGCGCTCCGCTTGGCCGAGATCTTCCGGGCCAACGTGGTCGATAGCACGCTCGGCAGCTTCGTCTTCGAGATCACGGGCACACCCCAAAAGATCGATGCTTTCGCCGATCTGATGCGCCCGCTCGGCCTGCTGGAGATTGCGCGCACCGGCGTCGCCGCTCTTTCACGAGGCAGCGACTAGGCCAGCCCCGTGGCGCCTGCGCCAAGCTTTGAGATCTTCGCCGCCGCGCCGCCGGGGCTAGAGCCGTTGCTGGCCCAAGAGTTGCGCGCGCTGTCATTCCAATCTGTGCAGGAACAGCCCGGCGGGGTCGCGATTCAAGGCAGCTGGGCAGAGGTGTGGCGCGCCAACCTGATGTCGCGCCTTGCCAGCCGGGTGCTGGTGCGGATCGCCAGTTTTCCTGTGTTCCATCTCGCGCAACTGGACAAGCGCGCGCGTAAAGTGCCCTGGGCTGAGATCTTGCCACGGGGTCAGCCGGTGCGGCTGGATGTGAGCACCCGCAAATCCAAAATCTATCACGCAGGCGCCGCGAGCGAGCGGATTGCGCGCGCGATTACCGCAGCGGTGGCGGCGCCGGTGGTGCGCGCCTCGGAAGACGAAACCGCGCTGGCGGTCAAGGCGCGGATCGACGACAACCGGTGCACGATAAGCCTCGACAGTTCCGGCGCGCCGCTGCATCGGAGGGGCTTTAAAACCGCGATTGGTAAAGCGCCGATGCGCGAGACCTTGGCAGCGTCGTTTCTGCAGGCCAGCGCGTATTCGGGCGCGGAACCGGTGATCGACCCGATGTGCGGATCGGGCACGTTCGTTCTGGAAGCCGCTGAGATCGCGGCGGGGCTCGCACCAGGGCGGGGGCGGGGTTTTGCTTTCGAGCAATTCGTCTCGTTTGATGCCGCCGCCTGGGAGTCGCTGCGCGCAACAGCCGCGACCCCGGTCTCCGATCCAACCCCGTTTGCGCAAGGCTATGACCGCGATAGCGGCGTGATCGGCATGGCCACCCAGAACGCCGCGCGCGCCGGGCTCGACGGGCGGTGCAGCTTCGCCTGCCAACCGATCAGCGCGCTGACCCGGCCTGATGGCCCGCCGGGGCTGGTGATCTGCAACCCGCCCTATGGCGGCCGGATCGGCAACAAGAAGCTGCTTTACGCGCTCTATGCCAGTTTTGGCGCAGTGATGCTGGCCGGGTTTCGCGGCTGGCGGGTGGCGATGGTGACGAGTGAGGCGGGGCTCGCGCGGGCCACGCAACTGCCCTTCGATCCGCCGGGGCCGCCCATCCCCCATGGCGGGCTTAAAGTGCGGCTGTGGCAATGCGGGCCGCTATAAGCCTTCCCCAAAAGAAGAAAGGGAGCCCGAAGGCTCCCCAGAGTTTTGCTTATCAGGCTCATCCATTACTACCGCCCGGTTTCTGCCTGCGGCCTGATCCGCGTTAAGGGTTTGCGCTGGTGCGCGCGCCCCCTTCGTTCGACAAAGCGAGGACGGGACCTCCCCTTGCGAACGCTGCCCATATGCCGCCGGGCCAGCGGTTGTCCGGCCACCCTGAGGGATGGATGACCGAACGTGGGGACCAAAGTCTCAACTGCACCCCGAGGTGGCCCCACACGTATTGCACTTCAGACAGGTTCCGTTCCGCACCAAAGTGTAGTTGCCGCAATCGCCACAAGGGTCGCCCTCGTAGCCCTGCATCTTGGCTTTGGTCCGCGCATCCATGGGGGCCGTCGCTGCTGCCACAGCGGCGGTGGATACCGCGGCGCTCTCACCGGTTTTGACATCGGGCACCAAGGTGGTCAGGGCTGCCATGGGATCGCCAGCGCCGCTCAAGGCCACTGCACCTGACGCGCCCCCCTGGAACACCACCAGCTCCTGCGGGACCCGCTTGCGCGTATACCCAGCCGAAGCCACTTGGCGAAGAACATCAATCGGTGAGGCTCCGGTGCTTTCCGGAACCGGTACGAAGTTGCGGATCCCCTCATCTTCGCCGCGGCCGAGGTCGTCAAAGCTGACGCCTTCGGGTTGGACATGGGCGAGATCAGTGCGATCCAGGTACGACACTGCGAGTTCCCGGAAGATGTAATCCAGGATCGAAGTGGCGTTCTTGATCGTGTCATTGCCCTGCACCATCCCCGCCGGTTCAAACCGGGTGAAGGTGAAGGCATCCACGAATTCTTCCAGCGGGACGCCGTATTGCAGTCCGACCGACACGGCGATGGCGAAGTTGTTCATCATCGCGCGGAAGCCGGCGCCCTCTTTATGCATGTCGATGAAGATCTCGCCGAGCGAGCCGTCGCGATATTCACCGGTGCGCAGATAGACCTTGTGACCGCCGACCACTGCCTTTTGGGTGTAGCCGCGCCGCCGGTCAGGCATCTTCTCGCGGTTTTGGCGCACCACTTCGCGGACGATCACCTTCTCGACGATTTTTTCGGCAATCACGGTGGCCTTTTCCTGCGGCGTGCCGCTCTCAAGCGTTTCCAGCGCTTCGTCGTCATCCTCGATCAGTGCGGCGGCCAGCGGCTGGCTGAGCTTTGAGCCATCGCGGTAAAGCGCGTTTGCCTTCACACCCAGCGACCACGACCGCTCATAGGCCTTTTGGCAATCTTCGATGCTGGCGTCGTTGGGCATGTTGATCGTCTTCGAGATCGCACCCGAGATAAAGCTCTGCGCCGCCGCCATCATAGTGATGTGGCTATCGACACTGAGGAAGCGCTTGCCCTTCTTGCCGCAGGGATTGGCGCAATCGAACACTGCGTAGTGCTTGGGGTCGAGATGCGGTGCGCCCTCTAGCGTCATCGTTCCGCAGACATGGTCGTTGGCGGCGTCGATATCAGCGCGAGAGAAGCCAAGATGCCGCAGCAAATCAAAGCTGGGATCAGTCAGCTTATCGGCGGGGATGCCCAGCGTCTCGCGGCAGAATTCTTCGCCTAGCGTCCACTGATTGAAGACGAAGCGGATGTCGAAAGCCGATGGCAGCGCGGCCTCGATCTTCTCAATCTCTGCCGGGCCGAAGCCGTGGCCCAGAAGCGCGGTGTGGTTGATACCGCCTGCGTTGCCGAGGGTGCCATGGCCCACAGCGTAGGACACGATCTCTTCCACCTGTGACGAGCTGTATCCCAGCGTCTCCAACGCGGCGGGCACCGAGCGGTTGATGATCTTGAAGTAACCGCCGCCGGCGAGCTTTTTGAACTTCACCAGGGCAAAGTCCGGCTCGATCCCGGTGGTGTCGCAATCCATCACCAGACCGATGGTGCCGGTGGGCGCGATCACGGTGGCCTGCGCGTTGCGATAGCCGTGCTGTTCACCGAGGCGCAGGGCCTCGTCCCAAGCGGATTTGGCGATGTCGACCAAGCTTTGGTCAGGGCAATTCGCGTGGTCGAGCGCCACCGGTTTAACCGCCAGACTTTCATAGCCGTCGGTTTCGCCATAGGCGGCGCGGCGGTGGTTGCGCATTACCCGCAGCATCGCATCAGCATTGCGCTCATAGCCCGGGAACGCGCCCACTTCGCTCGCCACTTCGGCGGAGGTTGCATAGGCCACGCCGGTCATCACGGCGGTAAGCGCCCCGCACAGCGCGCGGCCCTCATCGCTATCGTAGCTGAGCCCCATATTCATCAACAGGCCGCCAATATTGGCGTAGCCCAGGCCTAGGGTGCGGAAGTCGAACGAGCGCTGCGCGATTTCCTTGGAGGGGAACTGCGCCATCAGCACCGACACTTCGAGCGTCAGCGTCCACAACCGCGTGGCGTGCACGTAGTCAGAAGCGGCAAACCGTTCGCCATCCCAGAAGGTCAGCAGGTTCATCGACGCCAGGTTGCAGGCGGTGTCATCGAGGAACATGTATTCCGAGCACGGATTTGAGCCGCGAATCTCGCCATCGCCAGGGCAGGTATGCCAGGCGTTGACGGTGTCGTGGAATTGGATCCCCGGATCGGCGCAGGCCCAAGCGGCGTGGCCGATCTGCTCCCACAACTCACGTGCCTTCACGGTCCGGGCCACCTTGCCGTCTGTGCGGCGGATCAACTCCCAGTCGGCATCGTCACGCACGGCCTGAAGGAAGGCATCGGTGACGCGCACGGAGTTGTTAGAGTTTTGGCCCGAAACCGATGCGTAGGCTTCACTGTCCCAGTCGGTGTCGTATGTGGGGAACTCGATCGAGTTATAGCCTTGGCGCGCATATTGCAGCACGCGGTTGATATAGGTCTCGGGGATCGAGGCCCGCTTAGCTGTACGGATGGCGCCTTTAAGCGCCTCGTTGACTTTGGGGTCGAAGGCATCCGCTTCAGCGCCATCCCAGGCGCGGATCGCGGCAAAGATAGCGTTGAGGTTTTGCTCATGCATCTTTGACCCGGCCACCAACGAGGCGACCTTTTGTTCTTCTTTGACCTTCCAGTTGATGAACTCTTCGATGTCCGGGTGATCGGCATCGCAGATGACCATCTTCGCTGCTCGACGGGTCGTACCGCCCGACTTGATTGCGCCCGCGGCCCGGTCGCCGATGCGCAAAAAGCCCATCAGCCCCGATGACCGCCCGCCGCCTGATAGCGCCTCGCCCTCGGCGCGGAGGGAGGAGAAGTTGGTGCCGGTGCCCGAGCCGTATTTGAACAGCCGCGCCTCGCGCACCCACAGGTCCATAATACCGCCGTCATTGACCAGATCGTCAGCGACCGACTGAATAAAGCAGGCATGGGGCTGCGGATGCTCATAGGCCGATTTCGACTTGGTCAGCTTGCCGGTTTTGTAATCAACGTAGAAATGCCCTTGGCTCGGCCCGTCGATCCCGTAGGCCCAGTGCAGCCCGGTGTTAAACCACTGCGGGCTATTGGGTGCGGCGCGTTGCGTCGCCAGCATGTAGCGCATTTCGTCGTAATAGGCGCGCGCGTCGGACTCGGTGCTAAAGTAGCCGCCTTTCCAACCCCAATAGGCCCAGGCCCCCGCGAGCCGGTCAAACACCTGCCGCGCGGATTGCTCGCCCGTGCGGCGCGCCTCTTCCGGCATCGACGCCAGCGCCTCCTCGTCAGCGACCGAGCGCCACAAAAACTCGGGCACATTCTTTTCGCGCACCCGCTTCAATCGGGCGGGCACACCGGCTTTGCGAAAGTACTTCTGCGCGATGACGTCGCTGGCGACCTGGCTCCAGCCTTCGGGCACTTCCACGCCTTCGAGGTGAAACACGATGGTGCCGTCGGGGTTGCGGATCTCCGAGCTTGTCTCGCGGAATGCGATGCTCGCATACGCGTCTTCGCCTGCCTTGGTGAACTTTCTTTCGATTTTCATCGTGTGCCCTGTTTTTTTGTCGTTTGTCCCGGCGCCCATTCGGCGAACGCCGTCCGTCGGTTTTTGCCCGTTGACGCGTGGCACAGCTTCTCCGGCGGGTAGCGGCCACGCCGTCTCCCCGAAGTTATCCACACCGTCGTTGGTTTAACTGCTCTCCGTCTGTCGCCGCGGACCACTACATCTTGTGGTGCCTCACCGACGCGCACCAATGCACGGTATAATCGCCCCGGCGTCAACGGCCAAATCGAAACAATCCACAAAAATTCTCGCCCGCTGTTTCACGGCTGAAAAATCGTGGTGGCGCGGTTTGAATGCGGCTGCAGCACACACCCGTGCGTTGCGATTGGGATTTCGCCTTTTGCGCAGCCGGTTA
The DNA here is from genome assembly GCA_038750765.1 of Pseudomonadota bacterium. Lineage (GTDB taxonomy): Bacteria > Pseudomonadota > Alphaproteobacteria > Rhodobacterales > Rhodobacteraceae > Psychromarinibacter. Next base: position 15,882 of record JBCDGW010000027.1, read on the forward strand.
CATCACGTTTTTGTAACAAGGTCAGGTTGCGACCCCGGTCTAGGCCGTCTGTTCGGCCCTGGCTGACGCATCATTTTGTGACGCTTTTCCCACAGCCCACGCGATCATAAGAAGCCTCAAAAAGCACCACTTGTCGTGGCGCGCTCCCGCACTAACCACCAGATCTAGCGGGGGCGAGAGAATCACATAGCCAAGTTTTGCCGATGTGGTCGGGGCGGCGAGATTCGAACTCACGACCTTCTGTACCCAAAACAGACGCGCTACCAGGCTGCGCTACGCCCCGACGCAGCGGCTCTTAGCCTAAGGCAGCCGCTAGGGGAAGGCCCCTAGTCGCGCAAGTTCATCCGCAACGCTGCCGCCGCAGCAAACGGCAGCAACGCGGCGCAGCCCAGCGTGATCGCGGCCAGGAATAACGGCGCGTTGCCGATGGCCAAACCGCTTGCTGCCCGGCGCACGGTTTCGGCCCCGAAAATCAAGGTGGGGATGTAAAGCGGCAGGACCAATAGCGACAACAGCAGCCCGCCGCGCTTTAGCCCGATGGTGAGTGCTGCGCCGAACGCGCCGATTAACGACAAGGCCGGTGTGCCGAGCGCGAGCGACGCGACCAGCCAGCCAAAGCCCGCAGGCGCCAAATTCAGCATCAGCGCGAGCACCGGCGCGGCAAGCGTCAGCAGCAATCCTGTGGTCACCCAATGCGCGGCGGCTTTGACCGCCACCACCGCTTCGAGCGGGATTGGCGCGGTGGCCAGAAGGTCGAGCGAGCCGTCCTCAAAGTCGAGTTGAAAGATCCGGTCGAGGGACAGCAGGCAAGAGAGCAGGGCGCCTACCCAGAGGATACCGGGGGCGATGGCCTGCAACGTGGCAGCGTCTGGCCCGATCCCGAGCGGGACAAGTGTGGCCACGATCAGAAAAAACGCCAGGCCCAAGCCAAACCCACCGCCCATACGTATGGATAGCCGGATGTCGCGCAGGCCAAGACGGATCACGCAAACGCCTCGTCGAAATCGCCTAGCGCGTCGGGCATGGCGCGCAACCCGCTTAGGTCTAGGGCCGGGGCCTCCAGCCCGATCGGGCTGTGCGTGGCGATCAGCGCGGCGCCGCCCTTATTGAGATGCGCCTCGACGCAGGCGCCAAACAGCGCGACCCCATCATGGTCAAGCGAGACTGTTGGCTCATCGAGCAACCACAGGCGTCGACCGGTGACCAGCAAGCGCGCGAGGCCGAGACGCCGTTTTTGCCCAGCCGAGAGGTTGCGCGCGGGCCGATCTGCCAAAGCGGCGAGGCCAAATTGTTCCAACGCCGCATCAACATCATCGGTGCCGTAGATCGCTGCCCAAAACGCCAGATTTTCGCGCGCGCTGAGCGTGGCCTTGAGCCCATCGGCATGGCCGCCATAGGCGATGTCATCGGGGTCGCAGGTGACGGTGCCTGAGCGCGGTTTTTGCAGCCCGGCCAACGTTCGCAGGAGCGTGGTTTTTCCCACGCCGTTCGGCCCAATAAGCCGCAGCGCTGCGCCCGCTTTCAGCTCAAACGAGACGCCTTGCAGCACCGGCAGACCGCCGCGGGCACAGCTAAGATCGCGGACAAGCAACATGCCCCGGGACTAACGGATGTCCGCGCGGGGGAAAAGACGGTAGCCAAGGCGCAGCGCATCCGAAGGGGAGGCTACGCCACAAGGCCTAAGTATCGATGTTGGCGAATTGGTTGCCCTGGTTTGCATCGGGCTTGGTCCAATCGCGCTTGGTGCCGAGCCAAAGCAGGATGTTGGACGCCACGAACACCGATGAATAGGTGCCTACAACCACGCCCCAGGTCATCGCGAAGACAAAGCCGCGGATCACGTCGCCGCCCAGGATCAGCAGCGCGATCAGGGCCAAAAGCGTGGTCCCCGAGGTCATCACCGTGCGGCTGAGCGTCTCGTTGATCGAGATGTTGAGCACGTCTTTGAGCGGTTTGGTTTTGAACTTGATCAGATTTTCGCGGACCCGGTCGAACACGACCACCGTATCGTTGAGCGAATAACCCACGATGGTGAGCAGGGCGGCGATGATGGCTAGGTCAAACTGGATCTGCAGGATCGAGAAGATGCCGATGGTCAGCACCACGTCGTGGACAAGCGCTGCGACGGCGCCTAGCGAGAACTGCCACTCAAAGCGCAACCAGATGTAGAACAGCACCGCGCCGATGGCGAGCGCCACCGCGATCACGGCGGTCTGGATCAGCTCACCCGATACCTTGGGACCTACCGATTCCACAGACGGGAAGCTGATAGCGCTGTAGGTGGCTGTGACCGCGTTAAGCGATAGTGCCGCGGTTAACGCGCTGCGGGCTGCCTGCAAATCCTCAAAGCTAAGCCCCGACGGGATTGTAAATACACCGTCCTCCGGGGCGGAGGCGCCCAGCGGCGTTAGGATTTCGGCGGCGCGGTCGAGATCCAGATTGGCGCCTGTCAGCGCGATGCGGGTGTCGCTGCCCAGGGCTTGGGCGATGGTGTGTTCGACCAAGACGATGGTGGCCGCGCTAACGCTTTCCTCGCCCTCCTGCGCCTGGATCCGGATCATCGCCACGTTTTGATCCTCGTCGAACGTGGGATCGAACACTTCGGTGATCGAGATATCGCCCAAGTCCAATTCTTGTAGCGCGTCGCGATAGACCGACACATCAACCGGTACGGGGCTCTCGGTGCGGATGGTGGTGCCGCCGCGGAAGTCGATGCCGAGATTAAGGCCGACGATCAGGAACAACAGGATCGACGCAACCATGGCCACCACCGAGAAGCCAAAGGTGGCTTTGTCGAAGCGGAAGAAATCCCAGTTGGTGCCCTGGGGGACGAGGCGAAGGCGCATCGATCAGACCTCGATGGTTTTGGGGCGACGGCGCTCGAACCAGAGCACGATGAACAGCCGGGTGACAAAGATCGCGGTGAAGACCGAGGTGAGGATGCCGAGCCCGAGCGTCACGGCGAAGCCGCGTACCGGCCCCGAACCCATCACGAACAAGATCACCGCCGTGATAAAGGTGGTGATGTTGGCGTCTAGGATCGCCGACAGCGCTTTCTCGTAGCCAAGCTCGATGGCGCGCGCCGGTCCTCGCGCGGTTTTTAACTCTTCTCGGATCCGCTCGAACACCAGCACGTTGGCGTCCACGGCCATACCGATTGTCAGCACGATCCCGGCGATCCCCGGCAGCGTCAGCGTGGCGCCGATGGCCGAGAGCAGTCCGAAGATCATGCCGATATTCAGGATCAGCGCGGCATTGGCGATAAGCCCGAACCACCCGTAGCTGAGCGCCATAAATACCAGCACCGCGGCGAAGGCGATCAGACAGGCGATGCGCCCAGCCTCGATAGAGTCAGCGCCCAGTTCCGGGCCCACCGTACGCTCTTCGAGAAAGGTCATCTCAGCGGGCAGGGCGCCTGCGCGCAAAAGCACTGAAAGCTGGGTTGATTCCTCCACGGAGAAGTTGCCGGTGATCTGGCCCGTCCCGCCCGGGATTGCCTCTCGGATCTGTGGCGCGCTGACCACCTCTTCGTCCAGCACGATGGCAAAGAAGGAGCCCACATTCTCAGCGGTGTAGCGGCCAAACTTGCTGCCGCCGCTGGGGTTGAAGCGGAACGTGACCGAGGGGAAGCCGTTTTGATCGAAAGCGGGCTGCGCGTCGGTTAAATCATCGCCCGAAACCACCGGGATGCGCACCAGTTCGTAAAAGAGCCCCGGCTGATCGAGCGACGGATAGATCACGTTTCGGGGCCCAGGCGTCGCGTTGGGATCACCGGTTTCGCCGACGACAGTGTGGAATGTCAGCCGCGCGGTCGTCCCGATCAGGGTCTTGAGCTCTTCAGCCGAGCCGATGCCCGGCACCTGGATCAGGATGCGGTCGGTGCCCTGGCGCTGGATCGTCGGCTCGCGCGTGCCCACCTCATCAACACGACGGCGGATAATCTCGAGCGATTGCTGCATCGTGCGATTGTCAGTCGCGATTTTCTCGGCCTCGGTGAGGCGCACGATCAGCACGTTCCCTTCCGAGGTCACTTCGATATCGGTGCTGCCGACGCCTGTCAGCGACACCACGGGGCGGGCGATATCGCGCACTGCCTGCATCGCGACGGCCATGCCACCCGGCTCGGTCAACTGGATGTGTAATTCGGCAGGGTCCACTTCCTGACGGCGGATCGGACCAATCTCATCGCGCAAGTCGCGCAGCGCGTCGCGGATCTCGGGCCAGTAGCCATCCATCCGGTTGGCGTAGACGTCCTCCAGATGCACCTCGGCGAGCAGATGCGCCCCGCCGCGCAGATCGAGACCGAGATTGACCAGCGTCGCGGGAAGCCAACCCGGCCACCCTGCGGCGGCATCTTCCAAGGCGGTTGTGCTGCCGTCCCGCTCGATCGCCGCAATAGCGTCGTTATGGGCCTCTACCCGCGGGTAGAACAGGTTGGGCATTGCAAACAGCAATCCCGCGGCCAGCACCAAAATGATTAGAACGCGGTTCCACAGGGGGACTTGCAGCATAAATCAGCTCTCGCTGGCGGGTTCGGTTTTGTTTACGACCTGCGCGATGGTGTTTTGCACCACGCGGATGCGCACCCCGTCGGCGATCTCAACCTCAAGCTCGCCCTCTTCCTTGACCTTGGTGACCTTACCGAACACGCCGCCCTGGGTGACGACCTGATCACCGCGGCGCAGGGCGCTGACCATGGCCTGATGCTCTTTCACCTTCTTTTGCTGAGGCCGGATCAGCAGGAAATACATAATCGCGAAGATGAGGATGAGCGGTACGAGAGAGGCGAATGCGCCTCCGGCACCGCCTGCCGCTTGCGCATAAGCCGGCGTTGCAAACATGGGTCTTCCTTTGCGTAGCGGGGGCGGCGCGCGCCCTCTCTTTGTCGTTGGCGCGCAACCTAGTGCCGCGCTGGGCCGCGTGCAAGCCAGCCTGCGGGGCATATGGGGCGCTTATCGGGGCGTGACAAGATGATCCGGCCGCGACGACGATTGCGGGTGCGCACCTGGCTTCGTCGAGCCGCATGTGGCGTGAAAATCAGTAACGCTTTCGGCATCCCGTTTTGCGCAACATTGGCAGGTAGCGGTAACAGTGTGGCTAATTGGCGGGTGGAAGGTCAAAATGTCCAAGGCTTGGGCATTTGCTAGTAGGATAAGCGCGTATTTTCACTGATCTGCGAGGTTGTGGGTATTTACTCTTAAAGCGCAATCGCTAAGGTCGCGCGCACTGAAAAAGCGCCCCCGAAAGCTCGCGGGGCTAATAGAACAACGGGGAGGACCCAAATGGATCGTCGTTCTTTTCTAAAGAATTCTGCGCTCGGTGGCACGGCCGCTGCAGCTACCGGGCTGGCAACGCCTGCCATCAGCCAAGGTCGCGAAGAGCTTGTGATGTTCACCACCTGGCCGCGCGGCCTCGCCGGTGTGTGGGACTCGGTGGAGCGTTTTGCCAATAACGTGGCCGACATCACCGACGGCACACTGACCATCGACGCGCGCGACAGCGGCCAGACCGGCCTTGGCACGCAGGTGTTCGACCCGGTCGCCTCGGGCCAGGCCGATATGTACCACGCCGCCGACTACTATTATGTGGGCCAGGACCCGTCCTTTGCCTTCTTCACCGCTGTGCCCTTCGGCATGACCGCGCCGGAATTCATGGTTTGGTACTACGCTGGCGAGGGCCAGGCGCTGCACCACGAGCTTGGTGAAATCTATGGCGTCCGCTCCTTCGTGGCTGGCCAGACCGCGGCTCAGGGTGGCGGCTGGTTCCGCAATCCGATCGAGTCCGCGGCGGACATCCAGGGCCTCAACTTCCGCATGCCGGGCCTTGGCGGCCAGGCGCTGTCGCGTCTTGGCGCGTCGGTTGTGGTGCTTCCTGGCGGTGAGATCTACCAGGCCCTTTCCTCCGGTGCGCTTGACGGTACCGAGTGGATCGGCCCGTGGTCGGATGAGCGTCTCGGCCTGCAAGAGGTCTGCGACTACTACTACCCCGCCGGCTTCCACGAGCCCGGTGCGGCGCTCTCCGTGTCCGTCAACCTCGACCGGTTCAGCGCCCTGTCTGGCCCCCATCAGCGCGCCATCGAAGTGGCCGCCGCTGACGCGCACCAGCACAATTACTCGCTGTTCATGGCCAATAACGGCCCTGCGCTCCAGCGTCTGCTGTCGGGCGGCACCGAGCAGCGCGAGTTCCCGCAGGATGTGTGGGATGCCTTCGGCAGCGCCAGCCAAGAAGTGCTCGGCGAGTTTGAGTCCGACGACTTCTTCGCCAAGGTCAACGCGTCGGTGCAGGCATCCATGGCGTCCACCTCTGGCTGGACCCAGCTTTCCGACGCCAAGTACACGGCGGAGCGTAACCGCGTTCTCGGCTTGAACTAAGTTAGAGGCGCCCCGCGTGCCCATCGCGCGCGGGGCCCTTCGCGGGGCGGGGACATGATTGATATTATCGTTTGGCTCTTCTCGAGCCTCGCTGGCGGGATCCAAGGCCTGTTTTGGGTGTTATTCAACCCATTGCAGGCCTTTAATCTTTCTGATGGTGAGGCGGTCCTGCGCCTAGCCTATTACGGCGCGTCTGGCGAACTCTTCATGCTGGTGGCCGCCATCGCGGTGGGCGTCTTCGTGGTCGGCGTGTTCCGAAACGGGTTTCTTTGGAAAGTCGTCGTCGGCATCGAGACAATTTCCAACGGTGTGGGCCGTTTCTTCGCCTGGGCCGGGCTTTTGATGGTGCTACAGCAGGTCCTGGTGATTGTGCTGAACTCGATCTTCCGTGCCGCCGACATTAGTATCGGGCCCTTTGGCGTCGCCTTCACGCAACCAATTGGCTGGTATGCCGACGGGCTCAAAATCTATAACGCGGCGATCATCGCGCTCTGCTGCGCCTACACATTCGTGCAGCGCGGTCATGTGCGGGTCGATTTGGTTTATGCCGCGATCGGTTTCCGGGCCAAGCGCATGCTCGACATGATCATGACGGTGCTATTCATGATCCCGGTTTTGCTGCTGGTCTGGTTTTACGGCTGGTTCTACCTCTGGCGGCACCTGATCCGTCCGAACATCAACGCCACCCAAGATCTCGACACCATGCTTGGCAGGGCGCGCGCGTTCCGCTGGGATGTGGAGACCTTTTCGTCGAGCCCCTCGGGCTTTAACGCGTATTTTCTGTTCAAAGTGCTCATCGTGCTCTTCGCGGCGATGATGCTGTTGCAGGCGGTAGGGTTTTTCTATCGCTCCTATCTCGAATACCGCGAAGGAGAAGAGGCCGATAGCAAGGACCTCGATCTCGATCGACTTGAACAGCCCGCGGGCCCTGACGTGCCGGAGGGGGCGCAATGATCTTTGGGATGGACGGGGTCCTCGTCGGCCTGATCATCGTCTTCTTCGTACTGTTCGCAGGCATTCTCACCGGTTTTCCGGTTGCCTTTGCCATCGCCGGTTCCGCCGTCGTCTCCTTCGCGATCATCGCCGGGCTCGATAGCGCCGGTTTCCTGATCCACGAGGCGATTGACGACCGCTCGGCCGAATATGGCGAGCTTGTTGCAAGCGGGGTGCCCCGAGAGACGATATCGGTCTTTACCTACCCGGATTTGCCGCGATACGAGACGCCGCTTTATCCGCGCGGCTGGGAAGCGGCGATCAACAGCGATCTGGGCCAATTCGTCAACCGCATCGATCAGCGGGTGATGGCGGGCGAATCTATCGAGACGCTTCTGGCGGTGCTGATGTTCGTGCTGATGGGCATCGCGCTGGAGCGCTCACGCATCGCTGATGACTTGCTGACCACCATGGCCCGCGTGTTTGGCTCGCTGCCCGGCGGCATGGCTGTCTCGGTTGTCGTGGTGGGGGCGTTTTTGGCTGCGTCCACCGGCATCGTTGGCGCCACTGTGGTGACTATGGGCCTTCTGAGCCTACCAACCATGCTGCGCGCTGGGTACTCCAAAGAGCTATCCACAGGCGTTATCGCCGCTTCGGGCACGCTGGGGCAGATCATTCCACCCTCCATCGTCATCGTGCTGTTGGGCACGCTTGCCGGCGACCTCTACGCCACCGCGCAGGAATCGCGCGCGCAGGCGGTGGGGTGCACAGACGCGCTGACCTATTTGGGCGAACCGGCGGTTGTGTCTGTCGGCACGCTATTCCAAGCCGCGCTTGTCCCTGGGATCATGCTGGCCGGGCTTTATGCCGGTTACGCGTTCTGCTTTGCCTTGCTCAATCCTTCCAAGGCGCCCTCGGTCTTAATCGAGGGAGAGCCCGGCGAGGTCATCACCCGCAACGAAGCGCTGTCGTGGTTTTTGGCCGCGCCCGTGGCGATCATTGGCGGTGCGATCTTGCTGGGCCAGGTCGGCGTCGTCGGCTCGCAAGACATCACCGTCTCTTCACGCACGGCCTTCGAGCAAGGCGCAAGTCTGCGCACCAATGTGAGCGAGCAATGCCAGGCGGCGATGATTGAGCTTCACGGCCAGGAAGCATGGGATACGGCTGTGGCCGAGACCCAGGCCATCGAGGAAGCAGGCGGCGTGCAAGAGACCCGTGAGCTTACCGAAGAAGAGATCGCGCTAGCGGTTGAAGAAAAGATCAACAATGCGGCGCCCATTGGCGGCGGATTGGCCGTGGCTTTCGTGATGCTTGCGCTGATGCTCACCACGGCCCGCGGCGTCGCGCCCAGCCAAGACTTTCGGCCGCTCGCCATCGGCATCGGCGGGGTCGCGCTGGCATTGCTGGCGGATGCGCTGTTCATGCCGGCAAACATGTCATCCGGCGCGCGGCTTTTGGTGCTGGCGATCCCGCTGGTGATTACGCTTTACGGCTGTCGCGAGGCGGCGATCAGGCTCTCGAAAAACGAGCTGATCCGCGTCGTGTTCCCGCCGCTCGTTTTGATCGTGGCTGTGCTGGGTTCGATCTTGGGCGGGGTTACCAACCCGACCCCGGCAGCGGGCCTTGGCGCGGCAGGGGCGATCATGCTGGCGGCCTATCGCAAACTGCAGGATCAACAGCGGTCGCCGCGGATAATCCTTGGATCGACCTTCGCGCTGATCATCTTGCTGCTGGCGGGGATCAACTTTGATCTGCGGTTGGGCCAACCCGACATCCTGTTTCAAGACCGCGTGGCGTATTTGATCGCCCAAATCGCTTATATCTACGCGATGTTCGGCCTGCTTTTCGCCTGCTACATCCTCTATATGGGCGGCGTGCTCAGCCCGGTGGTGCGGGAGACAGCGAAGGTCACCTCGATGGTCTTTACCATCCTGATCGGGTCGCAGCTCCTGAACCTCGTGGTGATCTCGTTCGGCGGTGAGCATTACATCCAGGATTTCCTACGCTCGTTTGAAAGCGAATGGACGGTGTTCCTGATCGTGATGCTGGTGCTGTTCGTGCTGGGCTTCGTGCTCGACTTCCTAGAGATCATCTACATCGTGATCCCGATTGTCGGCCCGGTTATCTATGGTGGTTCGCTCGACCCGAAATGGGTGACGATCATGATCGCTGTGAACTTGCAGACATCGTTCTTGACACCGCCCTTCGGCTTTGCGCTGTTCTATCTTCGCGGGGTGGCGCCGAAGGAAGTCACCACCAGCCATATCTATCGCGGGATTGTGCCCTTCGTGATCATCCAGGTGCTGGGTCTTGCCCTGCTGTGGTTGTTCCCCGGTGTCGTGACCATCGTGCCGGATCTGATCGTGAACTAAATGCGCAAGGCCGCGCTCGTCACTGGCGCAAGCCGCGGGATGGGCAAGGCCATGGCGCGCGCGCTTTTGGCGGCGGATTACGACGTGGCGATCACGGCGGCCCGCGACGAGCCCGCGCTGATGCATGCATCGGCCGAGCTGGCGACTGCGTTTGGCGCAGAGCGGGTGATGGGCTTTTTTGCTGATGCCGGGGCGACAGACGGGGCCGAGGGGGCGATCCGCGCCGTGTGTGTGCGCTTTGGCCGCTTGGATGTGCTTGTCAACAATGCCGGGCGCGGCCCGCGGGAACACGGCCTAGAGCAGGATGGCTCCAACAGCGCGTTTTGGGATATTGCCCCCGCGGCTTGGGTGGAGGTTCTGCGGGGCAATGCCAACGGCGCCTTTCTGTTGGCGCGGGCGGCAGCGCCGGTGCTGCGCGAGCAGGGCTGGGGCCGGATCGTGACGGTCTCGACTGACCCGGCTGCGGCCCAAAGACCCGGATTTGGCGCCCATGCCGCCGCTAAAGCCGCGGTGGACGCGCTCACCGGGCATATGGCGCGCGATCTGGCTCAAACCGGGGTAACCGCGAATGTGCTGGCGCCAGGCGGGCCGGTCGCCACCGCCTTTCAGCCGGAGGGCACTGACACCAGCGGCATGCTGGATGCCACGGTGCTGAATGAGCCGCTTGTCTGGCTTTGTTCCGAGGCGGCGAATGCGATCACCGGCGCGCGCATCACCGCCACCGCCTGGCGTAAAGAAGACCCAAGCCAATCCGTAACCCCGATTTTCGCCTAGAGCGTCGTATCCCGCCGCACAACGCGCGGTTTTCGCTTGCTTAAACGCCGGGATTGACCTTTCGTTGCGCGCGGCGACGCATTTGTACACTTGGAGGTCTGACTATGGCAGCGGTTCCATCCCATGCCCGGGCGGTGATTATCGGCGGCGGCGTGATCGGCGCGTCGGTGGCGTATCATCTGGCCAAGACCGGCTGGCGCGACGTGGTGCTCTTGGAACGCAAATCGCTCACCAGCGGCACCACATGGCATGCGGCTGGGCTGATCGCGCAGCTGCGCTCGACCAAGAACATGACCAAGCTCGCTAAATACAGCCAAGAGCTTTATGGAACGCTGGAGCAGGAGACCGGGGTTGCCACCGGGTTTCGCCGCTGCGGCTCGATCACCGTGGCCCTGACCGAGGCGCGCCACGAGGAACTCCTGCGTCAGGCGTCGATGGCGCGGGCGTTCGGCGTTGAGGTAGACCCGATCGGGCCCAACGAGATCAAAGCCCGCTATGAGCATCTTAACATCGAGGGCGTGAAGGGCGGGGTCTATCTCTCCCGCGATGGCCAGGGCGACCCGGGCAACATCGCCATGGCGCTGGCAAAGGGTGCGCGCATGGGCGGCGTCACCATTTGCGAGCGCACTGCCGTCACCGGCGTTGTCCGCGATGGGCGGCGCGTCACCGGGGTGGCCTGGCAGAACGGCGCGGAGAGCGGTACCATCCAGTGTGATGCTGTGGTCAACTGCGCCGGGATGTGGGGCCGCGATGTGGGGCTGATGACCGGCACCAATGTGCCGCTGCAAGCGTGCGAACATTTCTACATCGTCACCGACAGCATCGCCGGCCTGACCCAGCTACCGGTGCTGCGGGTGCCCGACGAATGCGCCTATTATAAAGAAGATGCGGGCAAGATGCTGCTAGGCGCGTTCGAGCCCAAGGCAAAGCCCTGGGGCATGGACGGCATTCCAGCCGACTTCGAGTTCGACCAGCTCCCCGAGGATTTCGACCATTTCGAGCCGATCCTTGAGGCCGCGTGCAACCGCATGCCGATGCTGGCCGAAGCGGGGATCCATACCTTCTTTAATGGCCCCGAGAGTTTCACCCCCGACGATGCCTATCATCTGGGCCAAGCGCCGGAGATGGATAACGTATGGGTGGCCGCGGGCTTCAACTCGGTGGGTATCCAATCGGCAGGCGGCGCAGGCATGGCGCTGGCGGCCTGGATGGATACGGGGGAAAAACCGTTCGATTTGGGCGATGTCGATATCGCGCGCATGGCTCCATTTCAGGGCAACAAAAGCTATCTGGTGGAGCGCGTCTCCGAAACGTTGGGCTTGCTCTACGCCGATCATTACCCGTTTCGACAAAAGGCCACCGCGCGCGGCGTGCGCCGTTCCGCGCTGCACGACCGGCTGGCCGCGGAAGGAGCGGTGTTTGGTGAATTAGCGGGGTGGGAGCGGGCCAATTGGTTCGCTGAGCCCGACCAGGCGCGCGAATACACCTATTCCTGGACCCGGCAAAACTGGTTTGACAACACCGCCCGCGAGCACCGCGCGATCCGCGAAAGCGTAGGCATCTACGACATGTCCAGTTTCGGCAAGATCCGGGTGGAGGGCCCCGACGCGCAGCGGTTCCTAAACCGGATCGCGGGCGGCGACATGGCGGTGCCGGTAGGCAAGATCGTCTATACCCAATTCCTTAACAAACGCGGCGGCATCGAGGCCGATGTCACCGTCACCCGCTTGTCGGAGACGGCCTATCTCGTGGTCACACCGGCGGCGACGCGCCTCCAGGATCAGACCTGGATGCGGCGCCATATCGGCGAGGATATCGTGGTGTTGACCGATGTGACTGCTGCGGAGACGGTGATTGCGGTGATGGGGCCAAAAGCGCGCGCCCTCTTGCAGACGGCGTCACCGGCTGATTTCTCCAATGAGGCGCATCCGTTCGGCTGGGCGCGCGAGATCGAGATCGGCATGGGCCTGGCGCGGGCGCATCGGGTGACCTATGTGGGCGAGCTGGGCTGGGAGATCTATGTCAGCACCGATATGGCGGTCCACGTGTTTGACGCCCTTAACGAGGCGCGCCTTGCGGTTGGCGGGCGTTTATGCGGTCTGCACATGATGGATTGCTGCCGGATCGAGAAAGGCTTTCGCCATTTCGGTCATGACATCACCTGCGAAGACCATGTGCTTGAGGCCGGGCTTGGCTTTGCGGTGAAGACCAAGAAAAACGCCGATTTCGTCGGTCGTGACGCAGTGCTGCGCAAGCGCGAAACCGGGCTGTCTTCGCGCTTGATTCAATTCAAGCTGTCCGACCCCGAGCCGCTTTTGTATCACGCTGAACCGGTGCTGCGCGACAGCGAGGTGGTGGGCTATCTTTGCTCGGGCGCCTACGGCCACCATCTCGGCGCGGCGATCGGCCTTGGTTACGTGCCCTGCGAAGGCGAGAGCGCTGAGCAGCTCTTGGCCTCATCCTTCGAGATCGAGGTTGCCGGGGCGCGGGTTGCGGCCGAAGCCTCGCTGAAGCCGTTTTATGACCCTGCATCGGAGCGGGTGCGCGCCTAGCGTGGTGGCGCCGCGTCAGCCCATAACGGGGGCAGAAGAGATTTAATGCCTCCGGCGGAGGTATTTAGGAAAAAGAGAAGGGGCGCGGTGGCGCGCGCGGGTCTGCCTCAGCGCAGATCGGAGATCGCCGAGCCGCTGAGCACGCCGGTACGACGCAGCGTCGCCGCGGGATAGGCGTCGTCCAGCAGCAGGCGTTCGATGCTGAAATCGGCTTCAACCGATTGCAATTTGCTGCGGATCGCATCGGCTTGGTCCAGCCGCTCTTCGCGGGCATGAAGCGCTAGCAAATAGCGCATCGGCACCTTAAAGTCGGGAGCCAATTGATGCGCGGTGTCGGCCAGCTTCTTGGCCATCTCCAAATCACCCGCGGCGGTCGCGGCCATCGCAGCGATGGCGTCCCACCAATGGCGGCGCGGGGTGATCTGTTCGATCGCGCGGGCCCGTAGGATGCAGTGGAAGCTCGACTTGAAATCGCCCAGATGCACCCGCACCAGCGAGGCGGCAAACCACGCGAACGGGTTGGCGGGATTGTGTTCAATCGCCCGGCGCGCTGTTTCCGCTGATTCCGCAATCCGCATCAGCGCCATC
>JBCDGW010000028.1:0-29329 GCA_038750765.1 Pseudomonadota bacterium
CGAAGGCGCCGGGCAGCGGTGGGCCGTCCCGCGGCACGCCGCTTCGTCTGAGCTTGTGCCTCGCTCGGAGCGTCTTCGGATCGTCCGGATAAAGCGCTTCAGAACAACGGTCGCAGCGGCATCCCCCGTCCCACCGCTGCTCGAACAGTCGCGCTCGACCGTAGAAGGAAGCACCCGCCCGAAGCAATCGCCGCAGGCTCCTAGCAGCAGCCTCGCGCCCAGCCTTTCATCCACGGCGTTACCTAAAAAATCACGACCTACCGCAAAAGGTGTATTGACGACACTTACATAAGGTGTATATACAACACTTACTACGAACATCGCCCAAGGAAGGAACGCGATATGTACTTCAATACGCTACAATTTTCCGGCTTGTCGTGGCAACCATCGTTCAGCCCATGGCAATCGACGCATACGTTCAACTGGACCTCGTTGCTGACGTTTCGAGGCACCTGGCAAAGTGACGTCCTAAACGGCAACCACCTGTCCAACACCCTGTACGGCTATGGTGGCAACGATCGGATCACCGCTTATGCCGGGAACGACACCGTCTATGGCGGCAGCGGTAATGACCGCGTTTACGGCAGCGAAGGGCTCGACAAGCTCTATGGCGAGGCTGGCAACGATAGCCTCTATGGCGGGTCGGGTAACGACACGCTCGCTGGCGGCGACGATGCCGATTCCCTCTATGGCGGGACCGGTAACGATTACCTCACCGGCGACCGTGGCCGAGACCGGCTTTACGGCGAAGCGGGTAATGACCGTATGTTTGGCGGCGACGATATCGACACGCTCGATGGCGGTTCCGGCAATGACACGCTGTACGGCGGCTCTGGCAACGACTGGCTCTATGGTGGATCGGGCAACGACCTTATCTCCGCCGGATCGGGCTATGACCGCGCCTATGGCGGCCATGGCAATGACCGGATCTACCTCTCCATCGGGGGTGGTTATGCCGATGCTGGCACCGGCCACGACGTGGTCTTTGGCAGCACCGGGCGCGACTACATCCTCGCCGGCGACGGCAATGACAGTGTTCGCGCTGGCGCCGGAGATGACTATGTCCATGCCGGAACAGGCATCGATACGGTCTATGGTGGGTCGGGGAACGACCGGTTGCGCATCGGGGAAGGGTTCGACCAAGCCTTCGGTGAAGCCGGTGCCGACACGTTCATCTGGAAGAACACGCCAGATGGCAGCCTTGGCTACGGTGGCAAGAACGGGAACATCGCCCTGATCGGTGACTTTGACCGCTCTGAGGGCGACAAGCTGCAATTCCATGTGTGGGAGGATGGCAACTTCCTGAGTAAGGGAGACTACATCCGCAGCTTCTCGCAGCTTGACACCAACGGCGACGGACGCATCACCCGATCCGATAAGGAATGGGATTCGTTCGGTTCAAACGGGCTGCAATACGAGTCCAACAACGGTCACCTCTACATCAAGGATGTGTCGGTCCTCTATGAAAGCGACTTCATCTTTTAGACAAAACAGCCATGCGCAGCCGATAATCCGGTTGCGCATGGCGGCTCATGTGCAGGCTCGCTGCCTCACTCAGCAGATTGGTCGCTGCCCAACAACGCATCGATCACATCGCCCCGCGCGCCCGAGGCCAGCGCAGTGAAATCCCCCCGCTCAAACATCGCCTGACCGATCTCATGGACCACCTTATGGGTGACGCGGGCCAGGGCAGAGCCCAGTGAGATCCTAGCGATACCGGCTTCGGCGAACGCGGCTTTGCTCACGCGCGCAAACCGCCCAGCAGCCAGCGCGTTGACGGGTTTTTGGGTTGCCGCCACCACCGCCCGCAGCCCGTCCATATCCGGCGGCAGCGGCACATAGAGGCCATCCGCCCCCGCAGCATCGAAGGCCCGCACCCGCTCAAGCGCTTCGGCCATCCCGTAGCGGCCATTCATCACCCCATCAGCGCGCGCCAGCAGGAAGAAATCGCGCGGCAGCGCCCGGGCTGCCTCGGCTGCAGCGCGGATCCGTTCAACCGCCAGATCGGCGGGGTAGGCGGCATCACGCCCGAAATCCTCATCCTCGATCGAGATCCCGGCAAGCCCGGCTTCCGCCGCCAAGCGCACTGTCTCAGCGCAATAGTCCGGCCCATCGCCGTACCCGTTCTCGAAATCCCCCGAGACTGGCACGTTCACCGCGGCCACCAGATCGGATGCATGGCCGAGCGCCTCGTCGCGGCTGACCGTGCCGCCATCGGCGCGCCCGAGCGTAAAGGCATGGGCGGCGGAGGAAGTTGCAATCGCCGGGGCACCCAGACGCGCCAGCATTTTAGCCGAGCCGATATCCCAGGCATTGGCCAGGATGAACGGCGCGCCGGGCACATGGAGCGCCCGAAACGCGGCGCCGGGATCATGCCGCATCGGCGGCGTTCCTTTCGGCGAAAGCCACGATCCGGCTAAAGGCGTCAAGCAGGCGGCTATCCTCGACCGTCAGCGCGACGCGGATATGGCCCGCGGCAGCCCTACCAAAGCTTTCGCCCGGCATCACCCCGATCTGCTCGGCGTCCAGCAAAGCCTCGGCAAATTCGCGCCCCGACAGCCCGGTGGCTCGGATGTCGAGCATCACATACATTGCCCCGTCCGGCGGTGCGGCGCGCACCACTGTGCTGCCGCTCAGTATTTCCAAAACCGCCGCGCGGCGTCGGCGAAATGGCGCGCCCACCGCCTCTTCAAGCGCATCACCCTGGGCGAGAGCGAATTCGGCGGCGTCCTGGATATAGCCCGGTACCCCATAGGTGGTGTGGGTCGAGAGGTTCATCAGATGGGCGATGGCTGCTTTTGGCCCCACGATCCAGCCGATCCGGCTGCCGGTCATGGCATGGCTTTTTGACATCGAGCCCACCACCAGGGCCCGATCCGCCATCCCGGGCAGAGTGCGCGGGCTGATATGCACACCATCCCAAACCTGGGTGTCATATACCTCATCCGAGATCAGCCACAGCCCGCGCGCTTGGCAAACCTCCGCAATCGCGGTGAGCGTCTCGCGGCTGTAAACCACGCCGGTGGGATTATGCGGTGAGTTGATCATCAGCGAGGTGGCGCCAGTGGCACGCGCGGCGGCGTCGATGCGTGCGGCATCGGGCTGAAAACCGTCTTCGGGGTGGGCTTCGACCGCTTGATCCACCGCGCCAACGGCCCGGATCGTGCCTGGATACGTAGCGTAAAAGGGATCGATATAGAGGGCGGTGTCGCCCGGGTCGCAGGTGGCCATATGGGCCGCGATCAGCCCCGACTGCGCGCCCGAGGTAATCACCACATTGTCGCGCCCGGTGTCGATGCCCGTGCGCGCCGCGACCCGCGCGGCCACCGCATCGCGCAAGCTGTCGGTGCCGGGGATGGCGGCGTAACCGGTATGGCCTGCACAGGCAGCGCGGTGCATCGCCTCCAGAATGCTGGGATCGGTGCCGATATCGTGCTCGCCGATGGTCAGCTCGATCACCGGCAGACCGGCCTCGGCCATCGCGCGGGCGCGGTTGAACACCTCCCAACCATCCGATCCGGGGGTCAATTCACGAAGGCGCCGAGAAACCTGCATCGCACTCATCCTGTTCGAGAAACTGTTCGAGAAAGAGCGGCCGCTTAGGCGACCCGCTCGCCCGGTGGTATCAGAGCTATTATAAAAGGCAACCACAGCCGAAAGAGCCGCGCGAGCGCCCCGGTTTGCGCGCTTAATTGGGCCTTGCGCGCATGTTGTTGTTCTAGATCGCGGGTATGCTCCGATGCGCAAGGGGTACGGGTATGCGGCGCCCACGACAGCAGCACATAAAGATTAAGAAAGTGCCATAAATATTTGATTTTATTCTACTTAGGGCTTGGTCGGTAGGCTGGGCGCCGGTCCTGACCGCCGCGTAAGGGCCTAGCCGCCGAGGCTCGCCTGGACTTTCTTGGGCAATCCCGCGCGCACAAGGTGATAGCTGGCCTCAATCCGGTGGCGGGCTTCCTCGATATCAGCACTCCAGGGTAGCATCACCCAGGAGCGGTGGAAGTAAGGGGCTTTCTGCGCCACGTCGACCGATATCAGCATATCAGCTGTTTCAACACTATCGGTCTTAACCGCGAAGCCGGGTACCTGGCCAAACACATGGGTGAACATCTTGCCGCCGACCTTCCAGGCATCGTGCTCGCCACTGTCAGGTGCGGGCAATTCCGCGCCCGGCAAGGCGCCGCAGATGTGATCGAGATCATCGCGGGTAAGCGGCATCGCAGCTACAGCATCCGCGCCCGGGCCATCCAGATCGTATGCCCGCCACAATCGGGATCCTCCGGCACGAAGGCCAGTTCATCAAAGTTGTGCTCTTCCAGGAGCGAGCGGTACTCGGCCGGGCTGAGGCTAGCATGGTAGACCGGCTCGCCCTCGACGCGGCCAATCGGCTCGCCCTCGCGCGGGCCCGAGGTGAACATCAAAATCCCACCGCGCACGATGTGGCGGTTGAACACCTCAAACATCGCGCGCTGATCATCGGGAGAGAGGTGAAAGAACGAATTCCACGCGAGCACCACGTCAAAGCGTTGGCCGAGATTGAGCACCCGCATATCCGCCAGCACCGCCTCCGCGCGCGGCGCGTAATGTTCGAACAATTGGATCATCGCCGGGGCGCCGTCGACGCCGACCACCTCACAGCGGCGGTCCGTGAGGTACTGCGCAATCGGCCGACCCGGCCCGCAGCCCAGATCAAGCACACGCCGACCGGGCGCATAAGACAGCATCTTGTCTAGCCAGCGCCGCTCAAACAACGTGCGGTCGCGCGCCGCGGCGTAGCCTTCGGCGACCCGGTCATATGTGGATAAGATATCCTCAGGCCTCATGGCTCTCCGTTAGTGCGGATTGCGCCGGGGGTGAAGCCATAACTTTGCTCTGACCGTCACAGATGCAACTTGTACGCGTGCGCGTTCCTAAGCCCACCGGCGCGCAACCCCGTCACCTGCGGCGAAAGAACGCTTCCGAAAACCGCTTGGTTGGGGCTCTCCCGCCTGCTGCACGGCGCTTCTTTGCCCAGACGCGCCTGTGCCATGGGTCGCAGGGGGCCGATGTCGGTTTACGGTTTTGGCACAGCCTTGAGCATAGTATAGAGAGACAAAACCCACATTTCAGGGGGCAGCAATGCTGCGGTTTATAGCTTCGGTTCTGGGCGCTGTGTTCAGCTTCGCCACCAACGCGCTCTTCATGGCGGCGCTGGTGGTGGGCGGCGTGTTCTATATGTACGGGCGCGATCTGCCTAATCATGAGCAGCTTGCCCGCTACGCGCCCCCGACGATCAGTCGTATCTATTCCGGCGAAGGCCGGTTGATGGATGAGTTCGCCCGCGAGCGGCGGCTTTACACGCCGCCCGAAGAAATCCCCGATCTGGTCAAGCAGGCGTTCATCTCGGCCGAAGACAAGAATTTCTACCTGCACAAGGGCTATGATGTGCGGGCGATGGTGGGCGCGGCACTCGATGCGGTGCGCGGTGGCCGGTTGCGCGGCGCCTCGACGATCACGCAGCAGGTGATGAAGAACTTCCTGCTCTCCGCTGATCGGACGGCAGAACGTAAAATCAAGGAGTTAATCCTCGCGACGCGGATCGAGACAACGCTCACGAAGGATGAGATCCTCGCGCTTTACCTCAACCAGATCGATCTGGGCGCGCGCAGTTTTGGTGTGGCGGCAGCGGCGCAGACCTACTTCAACAAACCGCTCGAAGACCTCAACGCAGAGGAGGCGGCGTTCCTCGCGATCCATCCCAAGCGGCCCTACAGCTACCACCCGGTCGACAACCATGACGCGGCGATTGAGCGGCGCAATTTCGTGCTGCAAGAGATGTTTGAGAACGGGTATCTGACAAAGGACGGGTACGACGTGGCCGTGGCCGCGCCGCTGCGCACTGTGCAAAGCGGCGATTTCCCCAGCTTCCGCACCACCATGCCCGACCGTGACTATTTCACCGATGAAATCCGCCGCCAGCTCAGCCGAGATTTCGGCGAGGAGGAGTTCTTTGGCGGCGGGCTGACGATTCGCGCCACCATCGACCGGGAATTGCAGGCGGTGGCGGCTTGGGCGTTGCGTTCAGGCCTTGAGCGCTATGACCGCAACCTGGGTGTGTGGCACGGCACGCTCGGGGCTCTGCCTGCCGAGGCGTTGGTCGATGAGCCGACCTGGCGCGCCGCGCTGGCCACGTTCGATGCACCGCGCGATATCTCTGGATGGGCGCTCGCGGTGGTGCTGGAAGTGGGCAATAACGACGCCCGGATTGGCATCGAAGGCGTTGAGAATGACGACGATGGCCACTGGATCCCCGCACAGGATGTAACCTGGGCACGGCCACGGCTTGAGGACGGCTCGCTCGGTAGCCAGGCGCGGGTCGCGGGCGATCTGCTGGCCGTTGGCGACGTGGTATTCATCCGCGCGATGACATCCGACACCGATGGCAGCTTCATCCGCTGGACATTGCGGCAGATCCCGGAAGTGCAGGGCGGGTTCATGGCGATGGACGTGCATACCGGCCGGGTTTTGTCGATGCAGGGCGGTTTCTCCTACCAGCATTCCGTGTTCAACCGCGCCACCCAAGCGACGCGGCAACCGGGCTCGGCCTTTAAGCCTTTCGTCTACGCCTCCGCGCTCGATTCAGGCTTTTCTCCCGCCACGATCGTTATTGACGCGCCGATCGAGGTGGATACCGGCGAAGGCGTGTGGCGGCCTACCAACGCCAGCAATCAGTTCTACGGCCCAACGCCCCTGCGCACCGGGATTGAGCGGTCGCGGAACCTGATGACGGTGCGGTTGGCGCAAGAAATCGGCATGGAGATCGTGGCGGGCTATGCTGAACGGTTCGGCGTCTATGACCGGCTCGCGCCATACCTGGCCAATGCCCTGGGCGCGCAGGAGACAACGCTTTTCAAGATGGTGGCCGCCTACGCGATGTTTGCCAATGGCGGTGAGCGGGTGGAGCCGACGCTGGTTGACCGGGTGCAAAACCGCTGGGGTGAGACGGTGTATCGCCACGACACGCGGACCTGCGAGGATTGCGAGTTGGCGAGCCTTGACGCAGGCTTCGCGCCGCAGATCGTGTCCAACCGCGAACGGGTGATGAACGCAATCACTGCGTATCAGTTGACCTCGATGATGCAGGGGGTGGTCACTCGCGGCACTGCGGCGGGTCGGATCAATGTGGGTGTGCCGGTCGCGGGTAAGACTGGTACTACCAATGACGCCAAAGACGTGTGGTTCGTGGGCTTTAGCTCAAATATCGTGGCAGGCTGTTACATCGGCTATGACCGGCCGCAGCGGATGCCTGGCGCTTCGGGCGGCGAGATGTGTGCGCCGGTGTTCAATTCGTTCATGCAAGTGGCGACGCAGAAATACGGCGGCGGCGCATTTGACGTGCCGCCCGGCGGTCATTTCATCAAGATCGACCGCTATTCTGGCGCGCGTCTGCCCAACGATGCGCAAGGCGAGAACGTGGTGGCCGAGTATTTCCGCAGCGGCGAAGAGCCGGTTTTCGGGGTGATGTTTGACGGCGGCTGGGCGATGGGCTCGAACCTGCCGCTGTTCGCACCCGGCGAGGATGTGGTGATCGTCGATGAGACCGTGACCGTGGAGACAGCCACCGGGCGGGTCACGATAATCCCCGACAAGGCCGATTTCGGCACGCTGAGCACCGGTGGGCTTTACTGAAGCTGCACGGCTGACCCGTTTGGCTTAATGACGGGCGCGGCGTCGCGCCTTGCGGCTTAGCGCGCATTCGTGGGTTGGAACCGCACTTTGCCGATATAGGGCAGGTTGCGGTCGCGCTGCGCGTAGTCGATCCCATAGCCGACGACAAACTCATCGGGGATCTCGAAACCAGTCCAGGTGGCACGGATATCCACCTCGCGCCGCGAGGGTTTGTCGAGCAGCGCGATGGTCTCAAGCCGCTTGGGGTTCCGCGTCGCCAATAGCCGCAACACATGGGACAGGGTGAACCCGGTATCGACGATGTCTTCCACCAACAGCACATCGCGACCGCCGATCTCACCGCGCAGATCTTTCAGAATGCGCACTTCGCGGCTAGACGTTGTGCTGTCGCCGTAAGAGGAGGCCTCGATAAAGTCCACCTCCACCGGCAGATCCAACTCGCGCACCAGATCAGCGATGAACACGAACGAGCCGCGTAGCAAGCCCACTACCACCAATTTGTCAGTGCCCTCGAAGGCCGCGCGGATGTCGCGCGCTAAGTCCTCGATCCGCGCCGCGATGGTCTTGGCAGAGATCATGCTATCGATCACATAAGGCGCTTGAGACATGCGGTCCTCTTGGCTTCTCTTGCGGGGGACCATACGAAAAGCGCGCAACAACGCAACAAGCGCACCACAACGCAACGCAAAGGCCTAATGACCAGACATTCCGAAAGCCGGATCCTGCCTTATTCGCCGCAACAGATGTTCGATCTGGTCGCCGATGTAGGCCGCTACCCCGAATTTTTGCCCTGGTGTGCCGCCGCGCGGGTGCGCCGGCTCGACGAGACACCCTATGGCCAGGTGATGGAGGCGGATCTTGTGGTGTCGTTTCGGGTCTTCCGCGAGCGCTTTGGCAGCCGGGTCGAGTTGCGCGGAGAAGAAGATAAAATTGTCACCGAATATATTGACGGACCGTTTCGCTACCTCCGCTCGGTATGGGAATTTCGCCCGGCCGATGAGGGCTGCGAAGTGGCCTTTCAAGTGGATTTCGAGTTTAAAAACATGATCTTGCAGCGCGCCATTGGTCTGGTTTTCAACCAGGCGATGCAGCGGATCGTGCGGGCCTTTGAGGCGCGCGCAAAAGCACTGCATGGCTAGCGTTAGACCTGCGCATTACAACGGTGTGTTTACTCTGGCGGGTGTAAAGCGCCCCGCAGACCGGACAGCTAAGGGGCCGGACAGCAAAGGAGCAAGCCCATGATCTCCGCTGACTTGGCGCAGTTCGCTTTGTCGGGGCGACCCAGCCAAGGCGCGCACGCAATGATGCGCCTGTCGCTGTTTGATTGGGCGGTGTGCGGCTATGCCGGCCGCGATGAACCGGTCGTTCGGATCGTGCGCGCGATGCTGTTGGCAGAAGGGGGCAACGGCCCTGCCACAATGATCGGTGCGGCAGCAAGGGCGCCGATGCGGGCGGCAGCGCTGCTCAACGGTACCGCGAGCCATGCGCTCGATTACGACGACACTCATTTCGCCTATATCGGCCATCCCAGCGTGGTTGTGGTCTCGGCAGCTTTGGCGGCGGCGGAACAGGCTGGCGCGGACGGGGCCCAGTTCCTAGATGCCTGCACCATCGGGGCGGAACTGGCGGTGCGCGTGGGTGTCTGGCTCGGGCGCGGCCATTATGATGCTGGTTTTCACCAGACCGCGACTGCGGGCAGCTTTGGTGCGGCAGCTGCTGCCGGGCGCCTGCTGGGGCTCAATGAGGCGCAAATGATCCACGCTTTCGGGATCGTCTCGACCAAGGCGGCGGGCCTCAAATCGCAGTTCGGCACGATGGGCAAGCCCTATCATGCCGGGAGCGCCGCGGCCCTCGGTCTTGAGGCCATAATGCTGGCCCAGGGCGGTTTTATCTCCCATAAGCAAGGCCTTGAGGGCGCCCAAGGCTTTGGCGAGACGCATCACGGTGCGGCTGATGCAAGCGCGTTCGAGACGCTTGGCGAGCAATGGATGTTTGATGCGGTGAGCCATAAATTCCACGCTTGCTGCCATGGCGCGCACGCCGCGATCGAAGCAGTAGCAACGCTCAAGCAACGGCTGGAAGATGATAGCGTTGCCGGGCTGCAGATCGCGGTGCATCCCAGTTGGCTCAAGGTCTGCGCGATTGAGGCACCGCAAACCGGGATGGAGGCAAAGTTCAGCCTGCAGCTGATCGCGGCCATGGTTCTGGACGGGGTCGATACCGCCCGTCTCGACAGTTTCAGTGATGCTGCCTGCCACGTGCCTGAGCTGGTGGCGTTGCGGCAGCGGGTGCGCGTTGTCGGGGATGCAAGCATAGACATTATGGCGGCCCATGTGCGGCTTGATACCGGTGATGGCCGCCGCCTGGAGGCCGTGCACGATCTGCGCGCACCGATGGCGCTCCCGGACCGGGCCACGAAGCTGCGGGGCAAAGCACGGGCGCTTTTGGGTGACCCGATCTTCGCGCCGATTTGGCACGCGATCACCGCGCAAGAGAGCCCTGATGTGACCGCGTTGGCAGCCGCGCTTCGCGAGACTGGAACCCCGCGGATCAAGGCGGTCGGCGGTTAGAGTGCCCTGGTGGTTGCTGACGGCGGGCATTGCTGGGCAGCTTTGGGCTGTCGCTTCGTCCACGCTCGATGGTTGAGCGACGCACCCGCCCGGGAAAATCGCCCGGGGCGTCGGGCCGACGCGGGTTTGGCGCTAAAATTGATGCATGGCTTTGGCGCAACTGTCGAACGACACAACCGCCCGGTGTAACCGCCGAAGGCGCCGGGCAGAGGCGGGCCTAGGGCAAACATTGATGCATGGCTTGAGCGCGACCGTCGAACGACGCGCCCGCCCGGGATAACCGCCGAAGGCGCCGGGCAGCGGCGGGCCGTCCCACGGGCTGCCGCTTCTTATCCGCCAGTGCCTCGCGTGGAGCTTCTTCGGATCGTCCGGATAAAGCACTTCAGGACAACGGTGACAGCGGCAGCCCCCGGCCCACCTCATCGTTGGGGGCCCGGTGGGAGTCACCCGCGTGTCCGAGGCTCCACTGTCCAACGAAGCGCCCGTCCGGGATAATCGCCCGGGGCATCGGGCAGAGGCGGGCCTAGCGCAAACATTGATGCATGGCTTGGGCGCAACTTTCGAACGACACACCCGCCCGGGATAACCGCCGAAGGCGCCGGGCAGCGGCGGGCCGTCCCACAGGCTGCCGCTTCTTTGCAGTTAGCGCACCGCGTAGAGCGTCTTCGGATCGTCCGGATAAAGCACTGCAGAACAACGGTTACAGCGGCATCCCCCGGCCCGCCTTTTCGTTGGAGACCTAGCGGACTTTTACCGGGGGCATTCAGCTTCGTCTCAGCTAGCGGATCGCGTGGCGCGTCTTCAGATCGTCCGGGTAAAGCGCTGCAGAAGAACCCTCAGCGCGGCATCCCCCAGCCCACCACTGCTTGATACCAGCGCGCGCGGGTCTCTAAGCAATGCACCGGCGCGCAAGACCCGGCTAGTGACCCGCCCGGGTAATCGCCGCCTTGGAAGCCGCGTCGAACAGATGCACGTGGTCCAGCATCGGCTTCAGCGCGATCCGGCTCTCGGGCGTCCAACCCAGCCGCTCGCGCGAGATCGAGCACACTTCTTGCCCCGCCAGATCAGCGTAGAGATGGATCTCCGGCCCCGTCGGCTCAACCACATTGATCGTCGCATCGACGCCGCCCGGCTGATCGGTCGTCACAAAATGCTCGGGCCGGATGCCATAGATCACCTGCTGCCCCGCGCGCACCGGCATATCCTGCGGGATCGGCAGCGATTGGCCCCGGCAATGCACCGCGCGGGCGCCGTTATCCTCAGCCACCACGCCTTCGATGATGTTCATCCCCGGCGAGCCGATGAACTCGGCCACAAACAGGTTGTTGGGCCGGTCGTAGACGTCAAGCGGGCTGCCCACCTGCTCGATCACCCCGTCGCGCATAATCACCACCACATCCGCCATCGTCATCGCCTCGATCTGATCGTGGGTGACGTAAACGGTGGTGGTTTTCAGCTTCTGGTGCAGCTCCTTAATCTCGGTGCGCATCTGCACCCGCAACTTAGCGTCTAGGTTTGACAGCGGCTCGTCGAACAAGAACACGTCCGGGTTGCGCACAATCGCCCGGCCCATGGCGACGCGCTGACGCTGCCCGCCGGACAATTCTTTCGGCTGACGGTCAAGATATGGCTCGAGCGACAGGATCTTCGCCGCCCAGGCCACGCGCTCATCGATGGTGGCCTTGTCCATCTTCTTGAGGCTCATCGAGAAGCCCATATTGTCGCGCACCGACATGTGGGCGTAGAGCGCGTAGTTCTGAAACACCATGGCGATGTTGCGGTCTTTGGGCCGCACGTTGTTCATCACCCGCTCCCCGATCGAGACCGAGCCGCTTGAGATCTCCTCAAGCCCCGCTAGCATCCGCAACAGCGTTGACTTACCGCAGCCCGAAGGCCCCAAAAGCACTACGAATTGACCGTCGGTGATGTCCAGGTCGATCCCGTGCAGCACCTGCGCAGCGCCGTATTTCTTGGTCACGTTATCGATTGTGACAGATGCCATCTTATGCCTCTTTAACGCTGGAAAGGGTGGGGCGCACGCCGCGCGCGGCCAGGATACGTTCGCCGATCTCGACAAAACCCGCGCCGCCGTGGCTAGGCGCGATGTAGCGCGGTAGCGCCTCCATCCGGCCCAGGAAATCGGCCACATTGGCCACACCACAGGCATGGGGGAAAAAGCCAAACATCGGCGCATCGTTGGGGCTATCGCCGCAATAGACGAAACGCTCGCGCGCCGCGTCCAGATCGATGCTGAACTCTTCGCGCAGAAACCGGCGCGACATGGTCAGCTTGTCCCAATCGCCGAACCAGCCATTGACGTGGATCGACGACACTTTCGCGGTGGCCCCAACGGCAGTGAAGTGATCGACGATGCGGGTCACCTCGGCCTCGGGGAGCGGCGGCACGTCCTCGCAGAAATCAATCGCCAGATCGGCCTCGCGGTATTGCTGATCCGAGGCCAAGGCCGTCCCCGGCACGTCGTCGAGAATAACCTGCGCCAGATCAGCGAGGCGGGCGCGGTTGGTCTCGCGCGCCGCGCCGTCGAGGTTGAGCACCCGGCGCATTTTGCGTGCCTCGCGGTCATAGCGCATCGCCAGCGCGCCGTTTTCGCCGACAATCCCCGCCACCGGCCAAAATCGCGCGATCATATCGCACCAGCCCGCCGGGCGCCCGGTGATCGGGATCACCAACATTCCTGCATCGCTCAGCGCTTCGAGCATCGCGTAGGCAGAAGCGGGCAGGGTGCCGTCGGTTGTGATGGTGTCGTCGATATCGGTGAGCACCCCGATCAGGTTTTGACACACCCCGTCGGGCAGCGCGGCCACGGGTTTCATTTGATGGCGTGCAGTGTCGGTCATGGCGCGTTCGCAAAGTCCCAAAGCCGCGTATTCCATTGGCTGAGCGTGGGCCACAGATCGTCGTAGATTGCCCGCAACGCGCTATAACGCGCCACCGCCTCTGGCTGCGGTGTGATCTCGGTCAGCACCTCTTGGCCCATCGCTTTGGTGGCGGCTTCGATCGTGGGGTACCATCCCGCGCCTTTGGCCGCACACATCGCCGCGCCGAGGGCCGAGGCCTCCGCCACAGCCGCGCGCGTCACCGGCACATTCATCGCGTCGGCGATGATCTGCAAAAACAGCGTCGAGGCCGAGCCGCCGCCGATCGCGGTAACGGTTTCGATATGGCCGCCGATGCTCGCCATCGCTTTGTCGAGGGCATAGGCCTGATCGAGCGCGATCCCTTCCAGCAGCGCGCGGTAGATATCGCCCCGCTTGGTAAAGCCCGACAGCCCAGCCAGAATACCGCGCGCTTTGAAATCCCAATGGGGGGTCATCGAGCCTTGCAAAAACGGCAACATCACCACGCCGCCTGCGCCGATGGGGGACGTGGCGGCCTCGGCTTCCAAGGTTTTGAGCACGTCGCCGATAGGCGCCTCGCGGGCCCCACCCAGTTCGCGGGCAAACCAATCGATTAGGAAAGTGCCCGATTTGAGCACGGTTTCAAAGATATAGCCGGTATCGGACACGGCGGTTTCGGTGCGAAAGGCCTGGTCGGTGGCGTAGAGCGGGGCGTAGACCCCGGCCACCACCGCCGTGCCCAGATTCATATAGGCGTGCGACGGCATCACCGCGCCCGCCCCGGTGGCGGCGCATTGCCCGTCACCGCCGCCTGCGATCAGGGGCGTCCCCGCCAGCAGGCCGGTCGCGCTTGCGGCGTCATCGTGGACAGCGCCCATCACCTCGCCGGGTATGACCAATTCCGGCATCAGCGCCAGCGGCACGCCTGCCTGCTCGAGAAGCCTTTGCGACCAGCGCCCGGCGGCCAGATCCAACATGCCGGACGGATCGGCTGACGCTGTGGAAGTGACCCAGCGCCCGGTTAATTGATAGGCCAGATAGCAATGCACATCGGCATAATGGCGGGCGGCATTCCAGGCCTCGGGGGTATTCTGCCGCAGCCACATCATCCGGTTGATCGGCAGGATCACATCCACTGGTTTGCCGCAAATCTCGCGGATCTCATCAGCGCCGACCGCATCGGTGAGCGCCGCGCATTCCGCCACCGCGCGTTCGTCGAGCCACACGGTGCCTTTGCCGGTTGGCTCACCCGCCTCATCAAAGAGGGCGAAGGTCTCGCGCTGGTTCGAGATCGACACCGCCGCGATCCGCGCGGGATCGACCTGTTCGGTGACTTGGCGCAGGGCGCCTGCGGTGGATGCCCACCACTCGGTCGCGTCTTGTTCGAAGCGCCCGGGCATCGGGTTGGTCATCTCGATGGCGACCCGGCCTTCACCGATAAAGGTGCCATCGCGGTCCCACAACGTGGCCTTGGTGGCCGATGTGGAACTGTCGATGCCGATGACCAGATCTTTGTCCAAGGGGGGCTCCGCTCGAAAAGGCGCCGCCCGGGGTGACCGGACGGCGCTTGCGTTGTTGCGTTAGGGCTTAGCGCAGGCCTGCATCGGCGACTTGCGTATCGACCAACTCGGCCACCCGGTCCATACAGGCCTGGGCGTCGCCGTCGTAATCCTGGCCGGTGAGCAATTTGCCCAGTTCGGTCGGAATTTCGTTCGACGACAGACCGGCCCAGAGCGGCATGTCCGGCTCGGAGGCGATGTAGTTGTCGATGGTCTCCAACACCACCGGCAGGTGGCGCGTGGTGCCCGGCCCGACGCGTGCCTTGTCCTTGACCCGCTGATCGGCGAACGAGGAGTTGCGCATCGGCGCAAAACCACCGCCCAGCGTCAGGCGCACCATCGTCTCCTTCGAGCAGACCCACTGCAGGAACAGCCATGCCGCGTCGATGTTCTTGGAGTACCGCGACAGCGCAATAGAAGATCCGCCCTGGTGGCCCCAATCGGGGATCTCGCCAAAGCCGGCTTCTTCGCGCGCACGCAACGTGTGCGGCCCTTTCAGCGGAACGGTCATCTCCCACAGGCCCTGAACGCCGCTGTCATCAGCGTCGAGACCGGGGAAGAATTCATCCCAAGACTGCACCATTGCCACCTGACCCGCAGCCATCATCTGGAACTGACCGTCCCAGGTGCTTTCCAGCGACGAAGCCGGTGCGTTGCGGATCAGCTCCTGGTACCAGCGCAGGCCCTCGACCCCTTCGGCGTCATTGCCCGAGAAGGTGCCGTCAGCGCGGAAGATCGAGCCGCCATGGCCCCAAACCGCCTGGCTCCAGTCGCATTCGAGCGAGTAATGGCCCGATTTCGCCTGAAGACCGGTGCCGTAGATGCCGTTCTCGCGCTCGGCTTCGGTGATCATCTGAACGGCGGCGGTGAAGTCTTCGTAGTTCGTGGGTACCGCGATGCCGTGCTTTTCCAAGATGTCCTTGCGGTACATGAAGGTGAAGATCGGGATATCGAAGGGGATACCGACCCACTTATCGCCGATCTTGGAGATGCCTTCGACCAGCGGCTCAGAGAAATCGCTGAAGTCGAAGTCGGGCATCGCCAGGTCCGGCTTCTCGTTGTAGTAGGCCACCGGATCGATGGTGTCGCGCGCAAACGTCGCGTGCCAAGCCTGGTCGAGGTAGTAGAGGTCATAGGTGCCCAACTCGCCCTGCACGTCCTGGGTCGCCTTGGCCAAAACCTGCTCTAGCGGCACGATCTCGATTTCGACATTGATCCCGGTTAGCTCGGTGAACTCGCCCTTAAGCTCGTTGGCCACCACCGTGGGGGGTGTCGCCTCTGAGGTGTAGCGGATAGTCGTGCCCGCGAAGGGCTTGCCAGCCTCCCGCAGGAAGTTGGCCATGTCATCGGGCGTTGTGGCGTGGGCGGCGCTGCCCAGCAGACCACGGCCACGGTTATGGCCGCCCAGCATCCCAGCGCCAAACGCCGAGAAGCCGACCCCGGCCATGCCCATCCGCTTGAGGAATTCCCGTTTCGAGATTTTGCGGCGTGTATAGGCGTTCGCCGTGTCGACGATATACGACTGCCTTTGGTGGTTCTTAAAGCTCATATCTCTCCTCCTTGTTGAGCTACTTTTGTGACGCCCGCGGGCGCTAGTCTTTGATTGCCCCCATCGTCAGGCCGCGCACCAGATGGCGCTGTACCAGCAAGATAAAGATGAAGCTGGGCAGCATCGCCGAGGTGCCTAGCGCGGAGATGAACCCCCACTCGGAACCCGTCGAGGTGACGAAGGTGGTGATTTTGACCGGCAGGGTTCGGATCTCGCTGGTCAGGAACAGCGACAGTAGGAACTCCGTCCATGAAAACACGAAACACAGCACGGCGGTGGCAGCGATCCCGCCTTTGATCATCGGCAAGACCACCCGCCAAAAGCTCTGCCACCGGGTCGCACCATCGATCATGGCCGCCTCGTCGACGCTTTGCGGCACGTCATCGAGGAACGATTTCAACAGCAGCACCGCGATGGGCAGGTTGATCAGCGAATGCGCGATGATCAGGCCCATATGGGTGTCGCGCAGGCCCAGATCGCGAAAGATGAACACCAGCGGCATGATGATCGCGATCGGCGGTAGAAAGCGATGCGACAGGATCCAGTTGAGGTAAAGCTGATTGCCGCGAAACGCCATGCGCGACAGGGCATAGGCCGCCCCGACGCCGATGATCACCGTAAAGATGGTCGAGCCCACAGCGATAACGATGGAATCGAAGATCGTGCGCCGCCCGTCGAACGAGTTCTCGCCTCCTGTGCCCATTGTATTGCCCGACCCGGCAGCGCCGTCGGTAAGATCGGACGGGCTCTCGCCCAGCACGGTAACGCGGTAATTGTCCAGAGTGGGGGTGAAATCGAACACCACCACTTCGTCTTTGTTGAAGATCGCCGAGGTGGGTTTGATCGAGGTTAGCGCCCACCAAAAGATCGGGAACATAAAGATCACGGTGATCAGCATCGCCGCAGCATAGCGCAGGATCACCAGAGGAAGGGGCGTGCGCATCAGAACCTCACCTTGAAGATCTTGATGAAGATGTTGGCGGTGACGATCACCAAGACCAGCGTGACGATGGCCACGGTCGAGGCGTAGGGGAAATTGGCCGAGCTAAAGTAGATCGTGCCAGCATAGGCGGTCAGCGTCTCGGTCGCGGTGCCGGGCCCGCTATCGGTCATTACCTTAACGTAATCGTAGACCCGGAACAGGTCGATCCCGCGGATCAGCACTGCGATGGCGATGATCTTCGACATCATCGGTAGCGTAAGCCGGGTGAAGGCCTGCCACGCATTGGCGCCGTCTATAGCGGCGGCCTCGAACGGGTCTTTCGGCAGCGCCCTAAGCCCCGCCAGCATGATCAGCACCATGAACGGCGTCCATTGCCAAACGTCGGCGATAATCACGCCCCATAGCGCGGTGGAGCCCGTGGCCAGGATCGGCTTGTCGGGGGCCAGCAACCCCAGCTCGATCAGCGAGCGGCTGATCACGCCGAAGCTGGTGTTGTACATCAGCAAAAACATCATCCCCGTCACCGCGGGCGGCACCACCAGCGGCAGGGTCATGAGCGCGCGCATCAGGCCAAAGCCGCGCCGGTCGCTATCGAGGAGCAGCGCGATGCCAAGCCCGAGCCCCAGTTGGATCACGATGGCGATGCCGGTGTAGAGATAGGTGACCGAGATCGCATCCCACACCCGTTCATCCGCGACGACCCGGCTCCAATTCCATTCAGGATTGAACACGTTTTCGCGGGTCACCGGGTGGCGGCGAAACATGGTGAGCCACACGGCATAGATGATCGGGTAGAGCCCAAAGACGATCAGCGTGGCCGTCGCGGGCAGAACCCAGGGCAGCGGATGCTCAGAGGTCAGCCAGCGCGGCATCGTCCATAGCTTCTTGGCCTCAGGGCGGGGCAGGGCGGTGTCTGTCATCGCATCATCGCCGCTACATTGCCCCCGTCGACTGTGATGACCGCGCCGGTACTGGTGCGCGCCTTAGCGAGGTAAAGGAACGCTTCGGCGACATCGGCCCCGGTCACCTCGCGTTTGACCAGGTTGCCGCGCATGTACTCGTCAGGGGTGAGCCCGCGCGCCTTGCACCGCGCCTCGACCATCGCATCGGTCATCAGCCCGGTTCGGATCCGGTCGGCGTTGACGGCGTTCGAGGTGATGCCGTCGGCGCCGTGTTCCACCGCGTATTGGCGCATCAACGCCATCAGCGCCGCTTTCGGGGTGCCGTAGGCGGCAAAGTTAGGGCCGGGGTTTACCGCTTGTTTGGAGACATTGAACACCAGCGCGCCGCCGGTGCATTGCGCCTGCATGATCCGCACCGCGGCCCGCGCCATGTAGTGGTGGCCCCAGAAGTTGAGCGCGAAGGCCTTTTCAAATGCCGCGTCGTCCAATTCAAGAAGCGCGCCTTGATGCGCCGAACCCGCATTGGAGATCAGGATATCGACCCCGCCATAACGGGCCACCACCTGGGCCATCGCTGCATCGACCGCGCCTGCGTCGGTGACATCGCAGGCCACGCCGATCCCGCCGACCGCGTCCGCCGCCTCGCCAACCGGGCCGTCAGCGATATCGAACAGGGCCAGCGCGGCGCCCTCTGCCGCTAGGGCTCGGGCGACCGAAAAGCCGAGCCCGCCCGCGCCGCCGGTGACCACCGCCACCTGTCCGTCGAGCGCGCGCTCGGGTGTGGGGCGCGTACAGGTCAGTGTGCCAATGCCCGGCACCGACACCGCTTCAGCGCCGCCGCGCAGCGCCTCGGCCACTGCAGCCACATCGGCCCGCACCACCGGGGCATCGCCAGACTGATCGGCATCCACCCGCAGCAAAACCCGCGAAGGACGTCCCTCGACCGCACCAGGGTCAGCCAATGCACCGCGCACCTGCGGCACCAACATTTGCGAAATCGGCGCGCCGTCCGCCATCTAGAACTTCTGCCGGGTTGGCGTGATGCAGATCTCTTGGATCAGCGCATTTTGCGGCATCTGATAGGAATGCAGCATGATGTTGGCTACATGCTCAGGCCCGATGCCGCCGCCCATCTTGACCTTGTTTTCCTTGTATCCCGCCAAGGTTTGCTCATCGAGAACGCCGCTGAGGATCTCGGTTTCGATCACGCCCGGCGACAGCACGATCACGCGCACATCATAGTCGGAAAGGTATTCGCGCAAGCTTTCTGCCACCGCGTGGACGAAGAACTTGGTGCCGCAATAAACTGTGTGTTCGGGGTAGACCTTTCGCCCGGCAATCGAACTCATCATGAACAGCGTGCCCTTGCGCCGCTCCATCATGCCCGACATCACCGAATGGACCGTGTTCATCACGCCCTTGGTGTTGATGTCGATCATCTCGTCCCATTCTTCAGGCGGCTGGCGCCCAATATCGGCGAGCCGCGCGACACCGGCATTGACGAACATCATATCTGTGGGGCCGTACTCTGCCTCGGCATCCGCGACAGCGCTGGCGATCTGTGCCCGATCACGCACATCGACCTGGCGGCACAGCGCGTTGGGAAGGCCCATCGCCTCCATCTTGTCCAAGCGACGCGCCATCAGCAGCACCGGGTGGCCCGCAGCGGAGAAGACCCGCGCCACTGCCTCACCAATGCCCGAACTGGCCCCGGTCACCGCGACCAATGCTTTGTCTGTCATCTTCCCTCCCTTCGGGCGTTACCGCCTCTCATCGCTGCGTCGTGGGGCCGTTATCCTTCACGTGCGGCGAAATCTTCAAGAAGCCCTGCATCCGAAGCCACGTCGACAAAGGAAAACCGATTGCGCATCTCGTGGTTGTGGCGCACTGCCTCGCGGTAGAATTCAATTGGCAATCCAAGGTCCTTCGCGCTCCGCGGCCCTCCCGCAGCTTGGAGCATTGCATCCATCTCATCAACCGGGATGATAAACGGCGCCAACTCTTCTTTCAGCACCGGCCAGAGCGACGCCAGCCGCTCATTGAAGGCGTCCGCACCTTTCGCGTCGAAGGCTTTCTTTTCCCATTCGGCCTTGCACTCGGCGGCAATCGTCGGCCCCATCCGGCGCGCCATGTCTTCTAGATCGATTTCGGTCGGGCGTATCTCCGGCGGCGTGTCGCTGGCTAGGATCTGCTGCTGCAACCGCGCCATCGTCAGCGAGGCCACCCCCACCTGTTGGCCGTGCAGCGTGCCGGGATGCCGCTCGCGGGCGAAACAGTCGATATAGTGCGAGATCTGGTGCTCCCCCATGGAGCCGTGGTTGGATACCCCGGTGAAGGCAATGCCCAGGCCGCACAGCGTCAGCACCCGATAAAGGCTGCCCATGGCGGCAATATCGCCTTCGGGCAGCAACCCTGCCTTGGCGTTGAGGATCCGCTCATCTTCTTCTTGGATGAGATAGGGAGACGACCAGTAATCTGTCCCCAGCAGGCGGTGCGACATCCACCAATCCACTTGCGCCACTGAGCGGGCAAGACAATCGGCGAAACCCGCTGCGGCAAGATAGGACGGCGCCTGCGCCGAAACGCTCAGATCAACGAAGAAGCCGCGCGGCGCTTGCGCTGGCAGCGACACTTTAAGCCCTGAGGGCAGGTTCATCGACGCGGTCGACGACGTATAGCCATTCATCGAGGCGGCGGTGCCGAAAACGCAATAGCCGCGGCCATCGAGATGGGTGGCGTATTTGCAGAGATCGTTGATCGTGCCAGAGCCAACCGCGATCACCGTATCGAAGGGTTTGAGCTGCGCGCGCAGCGCATCAACGGTTTCCAAATCGGCATGCGGGTGGTCCAGCACCACGGTATCAACGCTGCCCAGTGGCTTGAGGCGTTTGGCCACGCGCCCGCCAAGCGCATCATAGGTCGCGGCATCAGCGACCACGGCCAGCGTGTCGCCAAGCTTGAGCGGCGCCACCAGATCGGCCTCGGCGCCGTCGAGGCTTTCCTCAAACACGATCGACTCGTAGTCGACGGTCATCACCTTATTGAGTTCGGGGTTGAACCAGCGGTCGGCTACGATGTCATCGATCAGCGCGGTCCAGTTGTTTGCGCTCGGCGCGGCTGATGCGGCTCCGTCGGCTGCCATCATGCGATACCCTCTCCCTGCATTAGCAAATGTAGGGTACCGCTTTGCATTTGCAAATCAACCCCAAAAAGACCGCCGCGTTGTTCAAGCCGTTCAACAGGCGGTCAGCGCCCCGTTTAGGGCACGGCGCGCCGCTGCCTCACCCGCCGCATTTTCGCCTTAATCCCGCCGTAGCCTTGACGCTGAGCGGTCAGCAAAAAGACCGCCAAAAATAACACGGCACGAGGCAGTCATGCGGATTTTTCAAATCGGTTTTAACGATTGCGGTGAGGCGTCGATCGCCCATCTGCTCCATAAAAGCGGTGTGCGCACGCTCTACGGGCCCGGGCGCTATTGGCATCTGCAGGGCCATCCCGCGGTGGCGCGGCGCAACGTGCAACGGATCATCGCGCGCAACATCGATGAGGGTCGGCCCGCGATTGCGAGCTTCGAGGATTTTCAGGCGTTCTGCGGCATGGAATTCGCCCAAAACGGCTGGGTTATCGAAAACTTTCGCCACTTCGCCACGCTCGCTGAAGAGCACCGCGACGCGCTGTTTATCCTCAACACCTGCGACAGCGATGATTGGCTGGCGCGCCGGATCGCGCGCGATGACGGGCTATACCTCGACGACGCGATGCAGCGCACCGGGATGAGCCGTCGCGGGGTGCTCAATCTGTGGCGTGACGATTTCCATCGCCATCACGCGATGGTGCGCGAATACTTTTATGCCCGGCCGAAGGCGCTGTTTGAGTTCGACATCGCCCGCCACAACGCCAAAGATCTGGCGCGATTCCTGCGCCCGGCAGCGCGGGTCTGGCCCCGGTTCTACCGCGCCGCCGCGCCACTCCCGTCGGCCCGGCACGCGGCGTGAGGAGCAGGGCAATGCTCTTTCAAATCGGTTTTGACGGCTGCGCCACCTCGGCGCTCTATCGGCTATTTCTCGAAAGCGGCGTGCGGGCGCTGCATTCCTCGGGCCAGCACTGGCGCCTGCGGGGCGATCCGGTGGTGCGCGGCATTCACGTGCAGCGCAAGATCCGCGACAATATCGCCAGCGGGCAGGCGCCGCTCACCGATCTCAGCGGGTTTGACGCGTTTTTTGCCATGCATGCCAGCGGTGGCTCTGCCCGCGGCGGCATCATTGAGAATTTTCGGCGCTTCGATGTGATCGCGGCTGCCTATCCCGAAGCCAAGTTTTTACTGAACCGGCGGGATCTAGATTTGTGGCTGGAGGCCCGCGCCCGACACGGCGACGGCACTATTCTTCGGCGGACCATGGCGCAGACGGGGCTGAGCGCCAAAGCGGTCCTCGATCTATGGGCCGCTGATTTCGAGACCCATAACGCCCATGTGGTGGCGCATTTTCTGCCCGCGCCGGAGCGGCTGCTCGTGTTTGACGCTGACACAACTGCAATCGACGCTGTGGTCGCTTTCGCCGCGCCGCTTATGCGCCTTGATCCACGCCTTTGGCAGTACCGCGGTCAGGCCGCGCCCAAGCCACGGACCAGCCGGGTCGCGGCCTAGACGCTACTCCGCTGCGTGCGCATGCTCTACAGGTTGGCCTTCTGCCGCGCGGTAGAGATAGTCGCGGGTGAGCGGCACGGCGTCCTGCAAGCGCGTAAGCTGGAATTGAAACACGCATTGGTGGTGGTGACGAAAGGTCATCTCGCAGGCCAGCAGGTAATACGACCACATCCGGCAAAACCGCTCATCATAGAGCGCCTTGATCCGCGCGCGATTGGCGCTGAAACGTTGGTGCCAATGGCGCAGCGTCTCGGCGTAATGCAGGCGCCAGACCTCGATATCGCAGGGGTATAGATCCTCCTGTTCGACCACGCGCAACACCTCGGACATCGACGGGCAATAGCCGCCGGGAAAGATGTACTTAGCAATCCACGCATTGGTGTGGCTGGGCGGGATGGTGCGCCCGATGGTGTGGATCAGCGCGACGCCCTCTTCGGTGAGCAGCCCGCGCACCTTGGCGAAGTACTCGTTGTAATGGGGCACGCCCACATGCTCGAACATGCCCACCGACACGATGCGGTCAAACCGGTCGTCAAGCGCGCGGTAATCCATCAAGCGGATGTCGATCTGGTCGTCGAGGCCCGCCGCGCTTACCCGGGCGCGGGCGATTTTGTACTGCTCTTCGGACAGGGTGACGCCAACCACCTGTGCGCCGTAATCGCGCGCCAGCGTCAGCGCCATACCGCCCCAGCCACAGCCGATATCGAGAACGCGCATGCCCGGCTCGATCAAGAGCTTCCCGGCGATATGGGCTTTCTTCTGCGCCTGCGCTTGCTCAAGCGTGTCGTCGGGCGTGCGAAAATAGGCGCAGGAATATTGCCGGTCTTCGTCAAGAAACATCTCGTAAAGCGCGTCGCTGAGATCATAGTGATGGGCGACATTGGCTTGCGCGCGGCCGATAGGGTTGTGCTGTGAGATCCAGCGCAGCGCCGAGCGGATCTTTTGGATCACCGCTTGGCCGGGCAGGTTGGTGCCTGCTGATTTGTTTTGCAAAATGACCCGGAAAAGCCCGCGCAAATCGTCGTTCT
Organism: Pseudomonadota bacterium; assembly: GCA_038750765.1. Classification (GTDB taxonomy): domain Bacteria; phylum Pseudomonadota; class Alphaproteobacteria; order Rhodobacterales; family Rhodobacteraceae; genus Psychromarinibacter. The sequence continues at coordinate 23,726 of JBCDGW010000028.1, forward strand.
CGATGGTCAGCGTGGCGTCGGTATAACTCTCGCCAAACGCCAGTTCGGGGTTTAGCACCAGCCGCCGCACGCTGCGCCGGTCATGAAGGCGCGCCTTCACCTGATCCGACGATCCGTCGCCGTAGGTCCGCACGCGACCCGACGGAAACACCACTGTTAGCGCACCGATTTTTATCATCCGGCGCAACGCAAAATCGAAAAAACGCTCCCACATATGTCCCACCCTTTCGGTTGCACGGCCCCCACCGATAACCCAACATTTGGTAGAAAGTGCCGGCTTGCTCCCTGAAAACGAAAGAAATGCCGGTGAGCGTGCGACAGTTTGGCGGGCCTGTCTAGTCTGCTCCAAGGGCCTCAGCGAAACCGGCTGGCTTTTGCTAACCTCGTTCGAAGCGTTGCGCGCTGCGGCGGGTTGACTTTGCGCCCCAGCCGGGGTCAACCGCCATGCGCTATGCCGCCGCTTGAAGGAGCCACCGATGCACGCCTATCGCAGCCACACCTGCGCTGAGTTGACCAAGGCCGATGTGGGCCAAACCGTGCGCCTCGCGGGCTGGGTGCATCGGGTGCGCGACCATGGCGGCGTGCTGTTTATCGACCTGCGTGACCATTACGGCATCACCCAGGTTCTCTGCGACCCCGACAGCGCTGCCTTTACCGCGACGGAGGCGGTGCGCAGCGAGTGGTGCATCCGCATCGACGGCGAGGTGAAAGCGCGCGATGAAAGCCTTATCAACCCCAAGATCCCAACCGGTGAGGTGGAGGTGTTTATCCGCGAGATCGAGGTGCTGGGCGAAGCCGCTGAATTGCCGCTGATGGTGTTTGGCGATCAGGAATATCCTGAAGAGACCCGCCTGCGGTACCGCTACCTGGACCTGCGCCGCGATAAGATGCAGGCCAATATGGTCCTGCGCTCTGACGTGGTCGCCTCGATCCGGCGCCGGATGTGGGATCTGAACTTTCGCGAACATCAAACCCCGATCATCACCGCATCGAGCCCGGAAGGCGCGCGCGACTTTCTGGTACCGTCGCGGCTGCATCCCGGCACGTTCTACGCGCTGCCCCAGGCGCCGCAACAGTTCAAGCAATTGCTGATGATGTCGGGCTTTGACCGCTATTTTCAGATCGCGCCTTGTTTCCGCGATGAAGACCCGCGCGCTGACCGCTCGCCTACTGATTTCTACCAACTCGATGTGGAAATGTCGTTTGTCGAGCAACAGGACGTGTTTGACACAGTGGCGCCGGTGATCGCCGGGGTGTTCGAAGAGTTCGGCGGCGGCAAATCAGTGGATCCGGCAGCCGATTGGCCGCAGATCCCCTATGCCGAGGCGCTGCAGAAATACGGCACTGACAAGCCTGATTTGCGCAACCCGCTGGTGATGCAGGGGGTGAGCGAGCATTTCCGCGGCTCTGGCTTTGCAATCTTTGCCAAGCTGTTGGAGCAGGAGGGCACCGAGATCCGCGCGCTGCCCGCGCCCGGTGGCGGCAGCCGTAAGTTCTGCGACCGGATGAACGCCTTCGCCCAGAAAGAGGGGTTGCCGGGGATGGGCTATATCTTCTGGCGGGAGGCCGATGGCGGGATGGAACCGGCCGGGCCGCTGGCCAAAAACATCGGCCCTGAACGCACCGAGGCGATCCGCCAGCAACTGGGCCTCGGTGTCGGCGACGCGGCGTTCTTCTTAGGCGGCAAGCCCGAGAGCTTCTTGCGGGTGGCAGCGAAAGCGCGCGATGTGTTGGGGGCGGAGCTGGGCCATACCGATGAGAACCGGTTCGCCTTCGCCTGGATCGTCGACTTCCCGATTTACGAGCGCGACGACGAGACCGGCGCGATTGATTTCGAGCATAACCCGTTTTCGATGCCTCAGGGCGGGATGGCGGCGCTAGAGGGTGATCCGCTGGCGGTGAAGGGCTTTCAGTACGATCTGGCCTGCAACGGCTACGAACTCGTGTCGGGCGCGATCCGCAACCACAAGCCTGAGATCATGCTCAAGGCGTTCGAAATTGCGGGGTATGGCGAGGACGAGGTCAAAAGCCGGTTCGGCGGGCTCTACACCGCGTTTCAGTACGGCGCGCCGCCGCACGGGGGCTGTGCCGCGGGGATCGACCGCATCGTGATGCTGCTGGCGGGCGAGGAGACGATCCGCGAGGTGATGCTGTTCCCGATGAACCAGCGCGCCGAAGATCTGATGATGGGCGCCCCCAGCACGCCCACGCCCGAGCAATTGATGGAACTGCGCCTACGCGTACTGCCGCCGGAATAGAGCCTGCGGCTAAGGACCTGACCCAACGGTATTGGCCCGATGCCGCGCGCGGCTGGCGATTTACGCGCGTGCGACCGTTGGCTGTCAGCGTGGGGGAAAGGTCAAAGGATTTCAGGCGGTGATCTGAACCGGGCGATCATCCAGCGCGGCCAACACCGCGCGCTCTAATATTCGCCAAGGGCGGTCGCTTTACGAGGTGGGTGCCACGATCACGGCCTGAGCCTGGGCGTATTCCTGGCCGCCGAGGCCCAGCACAGTCGCCACGATTGCCGTAGACAAAGCCGCCGCACCGACAGCGAAAACAGCCCAGTCGATGGCCTTCTGGATGCGGGGAGATCGGGAGGCAGCAGCAAACATTGTTTTGGGCACCCTTGAAACCGGTTAAGACCCTTCCTGATTGATCAGAAATTGCGGCGAGATTGGGGTTAGGATGGCGCATTTATCGGACGAGACGCTTGATATCGCGTTAAATTGGACGCCGCCGCCTGCGCCGGATCAATCGCGCCTGGAAGGCCGTACAGTTTGGCTCGAGCGGCTGCGCCCCGATCACGCCGCGGCGCTGGCGCCAGCTTTCCTGGCCGATGCCGCGCTTTGGCAGTACATGATCACCGGCCCGTTCGAGCATGAACACGCGGTGGCTGCCTTTGTTGCCGAGATCGCCGCGCTGGAGGATCAGATCTATTACGCGATTTTCGACAAGGCCGCGCCAGAGCGTCATGCAGGCGGCGTGGCCAGCTTTATGCGCATTGCCCCCGAGGCTGGATCGATTGAGGTGGGCTCGATCACTTTCGGCCCTGACTTGCAGCAAACCGTTGCCGCGACCGAGGCGATGTACCTGATGATGCAATGGGCGTTTGAGGCGGGCTATCGGCGCTATGAGTGGAAGTGCAATGCGCGCAACCGGGCCTCGCGCCGCGCGGCAGAGCGGTTGGGCTTCAGCTATGAGGGCGTGTTCCGCCAATCGGCCGTGGTCAAGGGACGCAACCGTGACACGGCGTGGTTCGCCGCGATCGACAGCGAGTGGCCTGCGCTCAAAGCAGCGATGGAGACCTGGCTCGCGCCGGACAACTTCGATGCGGATGGGCGCCAGCGCCAGCGCTTGTCAGATCTCACAGCACCGATCCGCGTGGCCTCAGACCCGTTTTTGATGGGGTAGAATGGTGGTTGCGCGTAGGGCGCCGGCACTCGGGTCGCTTGCAGTTGCGCCCGCGTTTGAGTGTTAACCTTTCGCAGGCGCTTTCATCTCAATCAGTTGAATGAGGTTGCCGCATGTATCGTCGAACACCGCCATGCGGACATTGCCCGCATCGATTGGTTCAGTCGCAAATGTCACCCCCACGCCCGTCAACCGCCGCCATTCCACGTCCAAGTCTTGCACCTGAAACGAATGCGCCGCGATGTTGTCCTCATAAAGTGCCTGCTTGAAAACCTTGCTCGCGGGGTGGTGGCTTGGTTCGAGGAGCAGCTCCGTGCCGTCCGGGTCGTCCTTGGAGACGAGTGTCAGCCATCGGTGAGCGCCAAGCGGAATGTCGTGTTTCACCGCGAAGCCGAGGATTTGGATATAGAATGTCTCGGCCTTGTCTTGGTCATCGACAAAGACGCTAGTTACATAGATTTTCATCGGCTCGCCCCGGTGTTGTTGGCAGCGCGAGGGTACCTGAAATCCGCCTGTCTAACAGCGCCGGTGATCGAAAGCGGCTGCGCCGCCAGTCTTGTCGGCCTGACCGAGCGCGGTATCGAGCTGCGTAAGTGAGTGCGCATTGGGCACGTATTTGTATTGCGTCAGGCGTCATGGTTGACAATGCGGGCGCAGGAGCACATGTGACGGTCAAATGCTGTCGCGTGAGGGGTTCGTTGATCGAACCAAACGACAGCCCACCAACACTGTTCCCCATCACGCAGGGTTCAATGGCCAGTCACACCGAGCGGGCGCTTGCCCAGTCGCGTTTGACGGCGAAACCCTAACAGGCGCGTCTCGCGCCCAACATTGGTTGCCAAGGTCTTTGGCGACCGGATCGGATTTATCTATATGAAACACTTCGAAGAGCTGGCTCTAGCACCGGCGCTCGCCTCTGCGTTAGCCAAAGGCGGATTTGCCGTCCCGACGCCCATTCAAGCGCAGGCCATTCCGTTGGCGCTAAAGGGCCATGATATCATGGGGTTGGCCCAGACCGGCACCGGTAAAACCCTCGCTTTTGGCATACCCATGCTTGACGCGATCATGCAACAGCCGGGCAAACCAGCACCCAAAACCGCCAAGGCGCTCATCCTGGCACCGACGCGCGAATTGGTGAACCAGATCGCCCAAACGCTGAAATCGCTCACTGAGCAGACCAAGCTTCGCGTGAACACCGTCGTTGGCGGCGCCTCGATTGGCAAACAACTAAACTTGCTGGCACGGGGCACCGATGTCGTCGTCGCAACGCCGGGTCGGTTGATCGATCTGCTAGAAAGAGGCGGCATCGATCTGAGCAAAACGCAGCATTTGGTGTTGGATGAAGCCGACCAAATGCTCGATATCGGGTTCATTCATGCGCTGCGTAAGATCGTTCCGTATCTGAACGATGACCGCCAAACGCTTCTGTTCTCTGCCACGATGTCGAAACAGATGGAGCACCTGAGCCGCGCCTATCTCACCAATCCGCAGCGCGTTCAGGTGACCCCACCCAACCTGACGGCTGACAAAATTGATCAAAGCGTGCGCTTCGTGGAAAAACCCGGGAAACCCGCGGCACTGCGCGAGGTTATCGGTCAACACCCAAATATCGCCACCTTGGTCTTTGCGCGGACCAAGCACGGGGCTGAGAAACTGAAAAACGGTCTCGTCGCCGACGGCTTTGCCGCGACATCGGTGCATGGGAACAAATCCCAAGGACAGCGTGATCGCGCGATCAAGCAGTTTCGCGCCGGTGACATGCAAATTCTCGTTGCCACCGATGTCGCTGCGCGCGGCATCGATATTCCGACGGTTGGCTTGGTGGTCAATTACGAATTGCCCAATGTGCCCGAGAACTACGTGCACCGTATCGGGCGTACGGCTCGTGCCGGACGGTCGGGGGTGGCTGTGACGCTGTGCGCATCCGATGAAAGCAAGCAGCTTCGCGATGTTGAAAAGCTGATCAAGACGGGTATTCACGTGGACGGCGATGCGCCGGAACCCGTGGCGACGCTGCGTCAAGACACGCAGAAACCCAAGGCTTTCAAACCAAAGCACCGCAGGCGTGGCAGCAAGCCCGACGCGCAGAAATCCGGCATTGCGGTCAACTCAAACAAGCCGCGCCGCCGCAAGCCCAGACGCCAGAAAACCGCAGCGTAAGGCGGGCGCTGTTGCGAGTTGGCTTTAGCG
>JBCDGW010000029.1:0-29226 GCA_038750765.1 Pseudomonadota bacterium
ATCGCTGCCGGTGCCGTAAAGCCGGTCGAGCAGCGTCTGCTTGGAGACCGTGCGACCGCGTGCGGCCAACAAGATCTCAAAGAGCGACACTTCCCGTCTCGGCACTGAGATGGGGCCGTCGGGCCCGATGATCATGCGCGATGTGGCATCGAAGGATAGAACACCGATGCGTTTCTCGGCCATGTTGCTGCGCGCAGGGCGACGCGCCAGGGCCCGCACCCGCGCGCTCAACTCATCCATGTCAAACGGCTTGGTGAGGTAGTCATCGGCGCCCGCATCGAGCCCGGTTATCTTCGACCCGGTATCCGCCTGCGCCGTTAGCATCAGCACCGGTCGGTTATCCTCCCGCGCGCGCAGCTTCACCAGCAATTCTAAGCCGCTGATCCCAGGCAGCTTGTTGTCGAGGATCAACAGATCGGCGTCATCGTTTTGCAGGAACGTCTCCGCATCATCGCCGTTATGCAGCAAGTCCACGGCATGCCCCTCATCGCGCAGACGATACGCAATGCCCTTGGCCATAGGCACGTTGTCTTCAACGAGAACAATTCGCACGGGCCGCTCCTCCCTAAAGCTGCCCCATGAAAGGTTATTGCAAGATTGGCACAAGACAGTGCAGCCTAGCAAGCAGGCCGAAATGGCCTCTCGCAGCGATGGCCGGGCCAACGACCCGGACGAAAGGGAGGAAATATGAACAAGACATTCGCGCAACCCTTCGCGGTTGCCGCTGCTTTGGCGACCGCAAGCTTTGGTACGATGGCCACGGCAGACGGACATGCTTTGGATCTGGCCGGCGAGACGGTGGAGTGGATCATCCCGTTCTCGGAAACGGGGGGCTCTGCCCGCTGGGCCAATTTCTATGCGCCCCTGCTGAGCGAGGCGCTACCCGGCAACCCGACCGTGGTGGTCACCTTTATGCCGGGTGCCGGTTCGACCCGCGGTGCAAACCACTTCCAGGGTTTGGAGTATGATGGCGGCACGACGATCTTCGGCTCTTCGGGCTCGACCCAGTTCCCCTATCTGCTCAACGACCCGCGCGTGCGCTATGAATACAGCGATTGGAACGTGGTCTTGGCTTCCGGCACCGGCGGCGTGGTGTACCTGCCGCCTGATCTGGCAAGCGCGCTGGAAGAGGGCGGCCTAGAGGCCATTGCCGAAGAGAACTTCATCTACGGCAGCCAAGGGGCCACGCGCCTCGATCTGGTGCCGCTGCTGGCTTGGGAACTGCTGGGCCTGAATGTCGAGCCGGTCTTTGGCATCGAGGGCCGTGGTGATGGCCGTCTGATGTTTGAGCGCGGCGAAGCCAATATCGATTACCAGACATCCTCGTCGTACCTATCGGGCGTTACCCCGCTAGTAGAGGCAGGCACGGCTGTGCCGTGGTTCACCTTCGGGGCGTTGGATGCGGACGGCAACATCGTGCGCGACCCGACCTTCCCCGATATGCCCTCCTTTGCCGAGGTCTGCGAGGCGGCGGCAAGCTGTGAAACCTCGGGGCCAGCCTGGGACGCCTGGGTGGCGTTTTTCTCCGCGGGCTTCCCAGCGCAGAAGATGGTGTTCCTGCCCGCCGGTGCGCCGCAGGAAGCAATCGACACCTATTCGGCGGCTTTTGAAGCGATCACCCAGCGCCCGGATTTCGCCGAGATTTCGGCCGGTAGCCTTGGCGTTTATCCGCAGATGACCGGGCCCGCGGCGGAAAGCTCGCTCGTGCGCGCCACGCAAGTGCCTGAAGAGGCGCGTGATTTCGTCCTCGGCTGGCTGAGCGACCGTTACGGTGTGGTGCTCGAATAAACCGCGATTAACCTGCCCCGGCCCGGCATCTGTGTCGGCCCGGGGCCCTTATCCCAACACGACCGGAAGATATTGATATGGAGTCCTTAATGGCCGCCCTGCCAGCGCTCTCAGAAGCGTTTGGCATGATCCTTCGTTTCGATGTCTTGGGATATCTAGTACTCGGTGTTGTGATGGGCCTTTGCGTCGGGATCTTCCCCGGCCTCGGTGGCATCGCGGGCCTGTCGCTGCTCTTGCCCTTTATGTTCGGCATGGAGCCCCTCTACGGGCTCGCGCTGATGATCGGCATGGTCGCGGTGGTGCCAACCTCCGACACATTCGCCAGCGTCTTGATGGGCATACCGGGTTCGTCGGCAAGCCAAGCCACTGTGCTCGATGGCTTTCCGCTGGCCAAACGCGGGCAAGCTGCTAGGGCATTATCGGCGGCCTTCACCTCGTCGCTTTTCGGCGGTCTGTTGGGGGCCGCTTTTCTGACGGTGTTCATCCTGGCTGCGCGGCCCATCGTGCTCTTGTTCCAGACACCTGAGCTTTTGATGGTGACGATCTTTGGCCTGTCCATGGTCGGCATCTTAGCGGGTCGCGTCGCGATTAAAGGCATCGTTGCCGCGGGCCTAGGCCTGCTGGTGGGCACCATCGGCGAGGGGGCGAGCTCGGGCGCCTTGCGCATGTCGACCTACGACATGCCCTATCTGATCGACGGGTTTAAGCTTGTCATCGTGGGCCTGGCTATCTTCGCGGTTCCCGAGATCGTTGCCCTCCTGCGTCAGGACCGCGCCATCTCCGACCGTCAAGCGATTGGCGGCGGCTGGCTCGCGGGCGTGGGCGAATGGTGGAAAAACAAGTGGCTCTCGGTGCGCTGCTCACTGATCGGGGTGATTGTCGGCGTGATCCCGGGGCTTGGCGGCTCCGTCGTCGATTGGATCGCCTATGGCCACGCAGTGCAGACCTCCAAGGACAAATCGAAATTCGGCTCCGGTGACATCCGCGGCGTGATCGGGCCGGAAAGCTCGAACAACGCCAAAGAAGGCGGCGGCCTTGTGCCCACGCTTTTGTTTGGGATCCCCGGCTCAGGCTCGATGGCGATCTTCATCTCAGCCGTGGCGCTTCTGGGCAGCGGTAATATCGAGGTCGGCCCCTCGATGATCAACAACAACCTCAATTTCACCTACGCCATCGTTTGGCTGCTCGCGCTGGCCAATGTCGTCGGCACGATCATCTGCATCGGCGCCTCGGGCGGTATCGCGCGGCTGACCAACATCCGCTTTGCCCTGCTGGCGCCGTTCCTCTTCATGATCATCTCATTCGCCGCGTTCCAATCGCAGCAATCGATCATGGACCTAGTCGCGCTGTTCGGCATCGGTTTATTGGGCATCATGATGCGCCGCTTTGACTGGTCGCGGCCTGCGTTCTTGATCGGTTTCGTGCTGGCGACCCCGGCCGAGCGCTACACCAACCAGGCGTTCCAAATCGCCCGCTCGCGTTTCCGCCAGAGCATGGAAGAAGGGCTCGACTACATCTTTAGCCCCATCGTTATCGTCTTGATTATCATCACGGTGCTCTCGGTCTTTTTCGGCCTGCGCTCGGCCAAGAACATCCAGGCGGAAGGCGATGTCGTCTCGGGCGGCAAGCGCGCGCCGCTGATCTTCCTGCTGGCCGTGACCACTTATATCGGCCTCGCCTATTGGAACGCAGCAGCGATCCCGGATTTCGCGATGATGGATCGCGTGTTCCCGGTCTTTGTCGCCACCGTCTCACTGATCGGCTGCGCGATCCTGCTGATCCAGATGCGGCTGAAGCCAGAGACCGACGCGCTTTTCGCAGACCGGGAGGTAGAGGATGCCGAGGCCAACACCTATGGATTATGGCCCACCTTGGCCTGGTTTGGCGGGCTGTTGGCCGCGACGGCGCTGGTCGGCTTCATCTTAGCGCTGGCCGCGTTCCTGGTGCTCTTTATTCGCTTCCGGGCGCAGAAAAGCTGGGGCTTTGCCGCGCTCTACGCAGTGGCCGGTATCGCGTTCATCTGCGGCATGGCGTGGCTTTTGAACCGTGATTTCCCACCGGGTCTGCTGCAGAGCCTGGTCAACCTGCCGTGGCCACTGACGTGAGCCGGCAAACCGCGATCCCGTTTCTGTTCATGCGCGGGGGCACCTCGCGCGGGCCTTACATGCTGCGCAGCGATCTGCCCGAGGACCGCGAAACCTTAGCGCGCGTTCTGGTGGCCGCAGTGGGATCTGGCCATGGCTTAAACATCGACGGTATCGGCGGCGGTAACGCGGTTACCACGAAGGTGGCGATGCTGTCTGCGTCGGAGGATGAGTGGGCCGATGTCGACTATTTCTTTGCCCAAGTCGGGGTGGAGGACGGCGCCGTCGATTTCAAACCCACCTGCGGCAACATCCTATCAGGCGTTGGCTCGGCAGCGCTGGAGATGGGGCTGTTGCCGATCAGCGGCGATGAGACCGTGGTCAAGATCCGCGCGGTCAATACCGGCGCGCGCGTCGCGGCAACAGTGCAAACGGCTGGCGGGTATGTGCATTACCAAGGCAGCGCCGCAATTGACGGGGTGCCAGGCACAGCCGCCCCGGTAGGCCTGCAATTCATGGACACGATCGGCGGTGCGACCGGGGCTTTCTTACCGGCGGGCGCGGTCACCAACACCTTTGAAGGGGTCGACGTCACCTGCATGGACGTGGCGATGCCGATGGTGATCGCCCGGGCCGAAAGCTTTGGCCTCACAGGCTATGAAAGCGTCACAGAGCTCAATGAAAACGCGGCGTTTTTCACGCGGATGGAGGCGGTGCGCGTCGCCGCCGGAGAGGCGATGGGGATCGCCGATGTCGCTCAGTCGGTAACACCCAAATTTGGCCTGCTCGCCCCGGCACAGCACGGCGGCACGGTGGCAACGCGCTATTTCATGCCTTGGAAAACGCACCCGACCATGGCGGTCACCGGCGCGCAGTGCTTGGCGGCCTGCGTGCTTACGCCAGGCACTGTGGCTGACGGGCTTACCGGACCAATCCAAGCGCCACCGGCCACGATAACGCTAGAGCATCCAACCGGTGTGATTGATGTGGTGGTGGATTTCGAGCGCGACGGCGGGGACATCGCGCTGCGCTCGGCTGGGCTCGTGCGCACGGCACGCCTCTTGGCGCGCGGCGAGTTGCTGGTGCCGCACAACGTCTGGGCGGGTTAATGCGCGTCCATATCCTGGACGATTGGTTCGATACGCTGCGCGGGCTGCCGTGTTTCGATAAGCTCGCAGGGCATGACGTCACCGTTTGGACCGATCACGCGCCTGACCCGCGTGTTTTGGCCGAGCGCATCAGCGAAGCCGAGGCGCTGGTGCTGTTTCGCGAACGCACCAAGATCACGGCAGAACTGATCAGTCTCTTACCGGGGCTCAAACTGATCTCGCAACGCAGCGCCTACCCGCATATCGATGTCCCTGCTTGCACCGAAGCCGGCGTATTGCTGTGCTCGAACACGCAAAGCGACGCGCCCTCCTACGCTGCCGCTGAGCATACCTTGGCGTTGATACTGGCGAGTTTCCGACAGATTCCGCAGCAGACCGCCTCGATGAGGGCAGGCAATTGGCAGATGGGCGTCGGGCGCAGCCTGCGCGGGCGGGTGCTCGGGCTCTATGGCTACGGCCGTATCGCCAAGGCAGTGGCAGGATATGCCGAGGCGCTGGGGATGGAGGTGGTTTATTGGGCATCGGAGGCAGGGCGCGCACGGGCGCAGGCTGATGGCGCAACGGTAGCGGAAAGCCGCGAGGCCTTCTTTGCCAACGCCGACATCGTCAGCTTGCACCTGCGGCTCAATCAGCAGACGCGGGGCGTTATCACAGCGGATGACCTGGCAGCGATGGCCCCGCGGGCGCTTTTGGTGAACACCGCGCGCGCCGGGCTAATCGCGCCGGGCGCGTTAGAGGCGGAGATCGCGCGCGGTCGGATCTTTGCCGCGCTCGACGTTTTCGACACTGAGCCGCTGAGCGATGCGAACCACCCGTTGCTGAACCATCCCAATGTGTTGGCCACGCCCCATATCGGCTTTGTCACAGAGGATGAGTTCGATCTGCAGTTCAGCGATGTCTTCGATCAGGTGAACGCGTATGCCGCAGGCACGCCGATCCACATGATCAATCCGGAGGTTTTTCGCTGAACCAGCGCGCGGCTAATGGCGCACCGAGAATGACAACGACGATGCGGGTGAGATGGTGGGCGATGACGAAGGCCATATCTGCCCCCGCAATCAGAGCCAGAACAGTCATCTCCGCCTGCCCGCCCGGCGCGAAAGCCAGGAGCGCCTCGAGCGGCGGCGCCAGACCCATTTCGATGACAAACTCCGTGAACAACGCAGCCAACCCGATCAGCATCGCGCAGTAGCCCAGCGCGGCGGCCACATCGCGGCGCACCTCGGCGCCGGTGATGCCAGAATATTTTGCCCCCACGGTCATGCCGATGAAAAACTGCGCCGCCCAGATCGCCTCGGCCGGGGGGCGTTGTTGCAAAATACCTGGGATCGCGAGCGCGCCTGCGGCAATCATTGGCCCCAGGATTGATGCCCCGAAGAGACCCGCCGCTTTGGCGATCTGCCAGCCGCCTAAGGCTGCGAGAGCGATCCAAAATAGCTGACCCGGTGGCACCGAGCGGGCCGGCGCGCCGGGCGGGTTCGACAGATCGACGCCCCAGACGCCTTCCAGGATAAACGGCAGCGAGACCACGATGAGCATGACCCTTGTGGCATGGATCAACGAGAGCGCGCGCACATCGCCGCCCGCCTCCTCGCCGAAAGCCAGCATGTCTTGCAGGCCGCCAGGCATGGCCGAGTAATAGCTGGTGGCGAAATCAAAGCCCCACAAGCGCTGAAAATAGGGCACGCCGATAACCCCGGCGAAGGCAACAATGACGGGGATCATCAGCAGCGTCGGCCACATATCGAGCATGCTGATCAGCACCGCCATCGACAAAGTGGAGCCCACGGCGACGCCGAGGATCGTACGCATCGCATCGTTGATCGGCTTCCACCCCGCCAAGGGGACCCCGGCGATCGCCGCTGCGAGACAGGCAAAGATCGGGCCCAAAAGCCAGGGCAGCGGCACGCCCGCTAGGTGGAAGAGCCCCACGCCGAGACCCGAAACCAGGTAGGTACGCAGCAGCGCCGTCATGCGCGCAGTACCGCCAAACGGTGCCGCAGCGAGGTTTGCAGATGCGCCTCCGCCGCCGCGCCTGCCGCCTCCTGATCGCCATTGCGGATTGCGGTGACGATCTGGTCGTGCTGCGCGCAGACCACGCGGATGCGGGCGTCATCGGCCAGTGTCGTTGGCCCCAACAGCATCAGAGCATTGGTCATTGAGCGCGCGGCTTCGATGAGAAACCGGTTTCGCGCCGCTTGGTACAGCGTGTGGTGGAATTGCTGATTAATCGCGGCCGCGGCTGCCGGATGATCGATGGCTTGGCCGATCTGGACATTGAGTTCGTCAAGCTCATCGGTCTCAGCGTCGATGGCGTGTTTGGCAGCAAGCTCTGCCGCCGTCCGCTCGATGACCAGGCGCATCTCATAGAGCTCAACCACCTCAGCATAGTCCAACCGCCGCACCACCGCGCCGACGCGGGCCTGATGCTCAACGATGCCGTCGCCCTCCAACCGGCGCAGCGCCTCCCGGATTGGCGTCCGGGAAAGGCCCAATCGCTCGGCCATCTCCACCTCGCGCAAGCGATCGCCGGGCACGTAATCGCCGCGCTTAATGGCAGCGAGGATCGCAGCATAAGCGGTGCCGCCTTGGGAGAGTTCAGCGCTGGAGCGAGGTGGCAAAATCACGGACCTTGCAAATTGTATCCAAATGGATACAAGAACGATGACGAGAGGAATCGCTGATGTCAAAGAGAGTTATCGTCGTTGGGTCTGGAAATGCCGCGCTTTGTGCCGGTATCGCCGCCTGCGAAGCGGGCGCCGAGGTTTTGATGCTCGAAAAGGCCGGCAAAGATCTGGCGGGCGGTAACACCAAATACACCGCCGGCGCAATGCGTTTTGCCTATAGCGACCGCGACGATCTTTGGCCGCTGCTGCGCGACACCGCTGACCCGCGTCTGCCCAACACCGATTTTGGCGGCTACAGCGCGGCCAAGTTTGAGCAGGATCTGCTCGGCTTCAACGGGGGCCGTCCTTTGTCGCGGGAGCAGGCACGCTTGATCGAGGCTTCGCTACCGACGATGCACTGGCTCGCGCGCCACGGGGTTACTTTCGAGCCGATCTATAGCCGTCAGAGCTTTGAAAAGGACGGCCGCCATGTGTTTTGGGGTGGCCTGACGCTCGCTGCGGAAAACGAAGGCGTCGGGCTTTTCGATATGGAACTGGCGGCATTTGAGCGGCTTGGCGGTACTATCCGCTACAATGCAGGCGTCACCGGCCTCATCACCGAGGGCGCGCGCGTTTGCGGCGTGCAGGCAGGCGACGAAGAGATCTCCGCTGATGCGGTGATCCTGGCTTGCGGTGGGTTTGAAGCCAATACCGAGATGCGCGAGACCCTTATGGGCGGGCATTGGGCCCATGCCAAAGTACGCGGCACGCCGCACAATACCGGCGACGGCCTTACCATGGCGCTCGCTCTCGGCGCCAAGCGACACGGGCTTTATGACGGCTGCCACGCCACGCCGATGGATTTGCACATGGCCGATTTCGGCGGCCTGGACCTGCCCCCATCAGAGCGCAAGAACTACCGCAAGATCTGCTATTTCCTAGGGGTGATGCTGAACGCGCGGGGCGAGCGTTTTGTCGATGAGGGCGAGAACTTTCGCAACTATACCTACGCACAGTTTGGCAAGCGTGTCCTGGAACAACCGGGCCACCATGCCTGGCAGGTATTCGACAGCAAAGTGACCGATCTGCTTTACGCCGAATATGCCTTCCATGACGCACATTTCGTCGAGGCGGACACGCTGGATGGGCTGTGTGCCAAGCTCGAAGGCGTGGACGCTGCAGCGGCCCAGGCCACTCTCACCGCCTTTAACGCAGCGGTGGATGAGAGTGTTTCCTTTGATCCGACACGCCTTGACGGCAAAGCGGCGCGCGGCCTGGCCGTGCCGCGATCAAACTGGGCGCAGACAATCGACACCCCGCCCTTTCGCGCCTACCCGGTCACCGGCGGGATCACCTTCACCTATGGCGGGCTAGCAGTCTCCGATAGAGGCGCAGTCATGCACCAAGACGGGCACGAGATTGACGGGCTCTTCGCGTGCGGCGAAATGGTCGGCGGGGTCTTTTTTGAAGGCTATCCAGGCGGCTCTGGCTTAACCTCAGGCGCTGTTTTTGGTCGTCTCGCAGGGCAATCGGCTGGCGGGTGAGCGCCACGCAAGCGCAGCGGCATTAGCGCGACAGATCATAGGCGATCTTCTCGGACAGTGCGCGGAGCAGCACCGACTGGCCCCGCACCAACGCCGAAATGCTGTAGTCCGGCAGCGGCACAACGAACTCAAACGGCACCGTGCGCGACCGGATCGTCCGGCGCGGCACCTTCGGCGTGGTCGGGAACTCGGCATCGTCGAAGTTCTCCACCTCCTCGATCTCCTCACCGCCGAGGAAGTACAACCCCGATAGCCGCAGCGTGTTTTCAGGCGTTGGAAAGAAGTTTTGAACCCGAACGTCTATGGCGGCCTCCGGCGATTCACTGAGGGGCCATGGCTCGGCAGCAACAGTGGCGTTGGTCATCTCAGTCAGATGGCGGGTAATCACCAGGGTCGTTGCGCGCTCAGGGTCATCGGCCCAAAGACCTTCGTTACTGATCCGAATGATCCCTTCATTGCCTTTGACGGCTATTTCCTCCGCTGCCGCGTATGTCGGGAGAGAGACCGTGCGCACCAGCACAAACCGCACGCGGCTATGCACGTGAACCGCAGAGGGCTCATTTTCCAGGATGTAGCGATCTGTGGTGTCGGCGCAGGCGCCAAGAGCCAGCACAACAACGCCAAGAAACTTTGTGAACACCGTCATTCTACCGCCCCAAGATCAGTGAGTTCGGGTTGCGCTGCAGCGTTCTGGCGAGCGCCTTGATCGACTCCGACGTCTCATTGATGCTGCGCAACGCATCGACCGCTGTATTCACCAGCCGCGACTTATCTCCGTAGGCCGCCAGCACCGTTTCCAAGCGGTTGGCGGCCGTTTCCAACTTCGCGGCCAGAGCGGGCAGCCGACCCGCCGCTTCCGCCACCGCGTTCGCCGCCGCTTCCGCCGATCCAAGCGCCGCGTTCAGCTTGGCTGGCGCGCCCGCCTCGGCAATCTCAGACAGGATGCCGCGCGCGTCTTCTAATGTTGCCGCCAGTTCTGCGGGCAAGGATTGAACCCCTTCCGAAGCCAGCACCGTGTTCGCAGAAGCCAACACATCAATCGCGTTGTTGAGCAGATCTTCGACCGGCAGCGCATTCAAGCGCTCGAACACCCCCTCCGCGGTGGCGGCGAAATCTGACACCGCAGGCTCCGTTGACGGGATCAACGGGTAGGGTTCCGCGGCCACATCGATCTCAGCCGCGCCCAATTCTGGAAGCTCGGCAAAATCGATCATCAGCGAGCCGCCGAGCAGCCCGGCGCTATCCAACCGCGCCCGCATCCCTTGCGATGCATAGCTTTGCAACAGCGCCAGGGCATCCTCGGTGCTTGCCTCATGGTCCAAGCCAAGACGCCCTGGCCGCACTGACATGCTCACGCGCA
This sequence comes from Pseudomonadota bacterium, assembly GCA_038750765.1. Taxonomy (GTDB): domain Bacteria; phylum Pseudomonadota; class Alphaproteobacteria; order Rhodobacterales; family Rhodobacteraceae; genus Psychromarinibacter. The sequence continues at coordinate 10,492 of JBCDGW010000029.1, forward strand.
TGCGGACTTCTTTGCCTGCCGTCTCGTCGATCACCATGTTGAGCGCCGTCACCTCGCCAATTCTCAAGCCTCGAAACCGCACATCCGCGCCAACTTGCAGGCCCCGCACCGAGCCGTCGAACTCTGCCGCGAGGCGCAGTGCGTTGGTGGCGCGCTCATCAAAAAGACTGTCCTGGGCGGCGGATTCATCGGCAAAGATCGGGAACATGGTGCCAGGCTCAACCGGCGTGCCGCCCGACACCAGCGTTTCAAAGGTGACACCGCCTTCGACGAGCGAGGCCAAGCTGTTGACGTCGAGACTGAGCCCGCCTGGGCCAAACGACACCTCAAAGCCCGAACTATCCCAAAACCGCGTCTCAGAAGTAATCAACTGGTCATACGGCGCCTCGATAAATCCGTTGACCACCACCGCATTGCCCGACGCGGTGAGGCGCGGCGTTTCGATGGCGCCAACGCGCACGCCTTTGAAGAGGATTGGCGCGCCATTGCCCAATTGATGCCCTTCCCGGGCGCGCAGCACGATAAGCAGGCCTTCGCGACCAGGGCGCACTGTTGGCGGACCATCAGCGCCCACAAACTCCGTCGCTGATGCGCCGATCACGGAATCCCACGAGCCTTCGATGAAAACACCGGAGAGCACGGTGCCCAAGCCCGAGACGCCGCGGACGGAAACCTGCGGGCGCACAACCCAGAAGCGAGCGCCTTCATCCAGATAGGGGGCTATTGTGTTGTCGACCCGCAGGCTCACAATCACTTGCGACAGGTCCTCCGAAAACGTCACGTCTTGGACCAGCCCGACACTGACATCCCGGTATTTCAGCTCAGTCTTGCCCGCTTCAATGCCAGATGCGTTCTCGAAGGTGACTTGCACCAACACGCCCCGGCTCGCGTAGTTTTGCCACGCAACACCCAGCGAAATGAGGAGCGCCGCCACAGGCACAAGCCACACCAGAGAAAGCCGGGAGGTTATCCCTTCGCGCGTCGGCTCAATGACCGGGTCAGCGGGTTGCGGTGTATCACTCATGCGCCTTCATCCCAGATGAGCCTCGGGTCAAAGCTGATCGCCGCGGCCATTGTGAACGCGACCGAGAGGGCAAAGCTGACTGCCGCAGGACCCGGATTTATTGTGGCAACTGTGTTCAATTGAACCAGTGCCGACAGGATCGCCACCACAAACACGTCGATCATCGACCAGCGTCCAATGAACTCGACCACCTCGTACAAGCGGTGGCGCGCATGCGAACTCAACCGGCTGCGCCGCTTCAGGGCATACGCCAGATAACCAATCGCTAGGAACTTCCCGACTGGGATCATGACGCTCGCCACAAAGACGATGAGCGCGATCCCGATGGACCCGTATTGGATAAGGTCGACCACACCGCCAACGATGGTGCTGTCCTCAACATCGCCCAAGGTTGCGGTGCGCAGCATCGGATAGGTATTGGCCGGAATATAGGCGATGATGCCCGCAGCGAGCCAGGCCCACACCCGCTGCAGCGCCAGCGGATCCCGGCTCTGCAACCGCGCACCACAGCGGCTGCAGCGATCAACCGGAGGCTGATAAACCTGGCTACAGCGGCGGCACGCCACCAAGCCTGCTTCACGCGCCGTCGTCATCGCCGACTGGGATCGAGGGAGCGCCAAATCGTCTGCCTGCTCATGGAATTGTCGTGAAACACCGTGACGATGACCAATGCTACAAATGCCCAAAAGGCCGGTCCGAAACTGATGGAGGCAAGGCCCGCCACCTTGACCAATGCCACGGAAATCCCCACCAGGAAAATCTCGGTCATGGCCCAGGGCCGCAGCGTTTCCGCTAGCCGAAATGCTCCTCGTGCGTGGCGCAACGGCGGCTGCGCCCGGATCAGCGGCCAAAGCGTGTAGACGACGGCTAGAAACCGCGTCGCCGGAATTAGGACGATCAGTGCTGCAACAGCGATCGACAGCGGCAACAGCAACCCTTCAGAGAAAGTGGTCACAGCGTCGAAGATCGAGGTGCGCACAGTCAATCCCGCCGCACGCAACTCCAGGAACGGGAATGCCACAGCGGCCAGCATGAGCAAAAGCGAGGTGAGCGCCAAGACGAACACGCGAACGAACGCGTCTGACCTTTGGGTGCCTAGAGGCGCGTTGCAACGGCGACACCTCATTTTGTGGTTTTCTTGAAGCACCACGGCCTTGTGCAGGAGGTCGCATTGCGGGCACGCCATCAACTGATGCAACGGTGGACTAGCTTGCTTTTGATGAAACGGGCCCGTCACACCACCTCACTGTTTGAGCAACCAATGACGAAGATTCTCAGCATGACATGGCGCGCCCATTTGCGCCAGCGTGCATCGGCACTGATTTTGTTTGCAGTCAGGCCGTGCGCGCAGTTTGAAAGTTCCGAAGTGCAGCGTTCTGCTGTCGCGCTCGCCGGAAGCGTAGCGCAATCACGATGAAGCGCCGCCGCTGATCGCGCCGCGCAGTGAAGGGACTAGACCAGCACGGGCTTCTCCGACGGCACGATTCTCAAGAAGCCGCCTTTCAAAAGATGGGCCTAGTCGCTGAACCAGCCGCCATGCGTCCCAATTGGCACGTACTGATCAGGGATCCAGATGCTGGCGACGGGATCGGCCTCAAAATCGCGCGCATCGAGGATCACGAGGCGGGAGCGTTGGTATTGCGGTTGAAACACGAAACCCAAGAGCCAGCCGTCATCTTCCCCCTCACCGTTAGGGACGAATGTCATTTCAGACGACATGCCGCCGTTGAATGCTTGGTATTGCTGCGTGCCGGTCTGGAAGTCGAGCTTAACCGCCCGGTCAAATGACGGCGCCAGGGTTGCCTCAACCGAATACCCGTAGCGATAGCGTCGCCCTTCCACCCGCGGGCTAATCTTTGGGAAGTCGAGCGGTAGATCGAAGATGCGTTCTTCCCGGGCTTGCGTCCGCTTACCGGACATCGGCAGAACCCAGCGTTCGATTGTGGGCTCGGTATCGCCCAGCGGCCCGTACATATCCTTCTCGCTGGCGCGCTCATAGCGGCTGACATCAACGACCACGTCGCCACCCTCGGTCTCGAAAGCGTTCATCGAGTGGTAGGCGTAGCAGGGCGCGACCGAGAACCAGCGCACATCTTCGGCACGCCCGCCTTTCGGGATCACGCCAATCCGCGCATCCTTGTCGCCGTCCCAGGCGATGGGCAGCGTGGTCTTCAACAGCGCCCAGGTGCTAAACACGACGCTAAGATCAAAAATGATCGCGTAGTTTTCGGTGATCGACATGTCGTGGATCTGGGTCATGCCCGACAGCGGAACGGTGATTTGGTTCAGCAGACGCCCGTCGCTGGAAAGCCGCTGATAGAGCGCATTGGCCCCAATTTTGGAAGCGTAGGTGACAGCGTGGATGTCGTTATCGACGGGGTCAATTTTGTGATGCCCGGTGAAGCCCTGCGTCAGCGTGCCGTCGAGGTTGCTGCGCTGGATCGTGTCGAGTTCGCGCGTGACCTCCACCATACTGGCGCCCGCCTCGATGGTGGCGAATAGGCGGTCCGCGAATTGCACGATGTTGGTGTTGGGCGAGACGTCGAGACCGAAGGTCACCGGCCCGCCGGGATCAGCGCTGTCGAGCTTTTTGGGCACGTCGCCGGCCCGAACAAAGCGGTTGCGATACCACTTGGCCTGACCGTCACCGAGATACACCCCATGCAGCATCCCGTCGCCGCTGAAATAGTGCTGATGCGGTCCGATCTCTCCCGCCGGGTTTGGGCCATTGCGCACATAAAGACCGGATAGCTCTGGCGGGATCTTACCGTCGACCTCTAGCCCCTCGACCGTGATCTCGCGCTGAACTGGCGTGAAAGGGATCGACTGGTAGCGGCGGTTGTCACCGGAACTGACAAACTTGCGGATGAAGTCGAGCATGGCGTGCCTCCTAAATTGGACATTATCCAATAAACTGGGTTAGAGCTAACTCGCGTCGTGAGACCGTCAAACTGGGTCTTCACGTGTTTTCAAAGGCTTCTTGGGTCGACCGGGTCAGTGCCCCGTTCAAGCTCGGCCGCGTCGTCTAGGCCGTCACCGTCGCTATCGGCTTTGTAGGGAAAGGTGCCCGCGGCAATTTCGTCTTCGTTCGAAATGCCGTCGCCGTCGATGTCAGGGTCCATCGCGTCCTCGATACCGTCGCGGTCGGTGTCTTCCCACCGGCTCGGATCGTCGGGATAACCATCATAGAAGTCTTCGACCCCGTCGCCATCGCTGTCGATGGCTAGGGGAATGTCGCGCCCCAACCACTCTTCGGCGGCATCAACAAAGTCGCCTGCGTTGATCGAGCCAAGCACGACGCCAAAAAGCTCGCTCATGTGGTAAGGCCGCTGCTCGTTGGGCAGACCGGTGTGCACGCCAGGGTTCCACCCGGCTGGCGTCAGATGCGTAAGCGCCCATGACATGCTCAGCCGGTCGGTCACTGTCGCTTGAGACTGCATGCTGGTAGCCAGCCAACCCGTGAGGACGAGGGTGGCGAGGATCTCCTGAATCTCACGGTCGGCATAATGGCGGCGAAGCTCTTCGATATGCGCGGCTGTGTTGATCCCCGGCATGCCGCCAGCGTCGCGCGCCAGACGCAGCGCGGCGCGTTCTGCCTCGGAAATGTGGGTGGAGCGTTCGATATCCATTAGACTGCGAATATGCGCCAACACCTCGGGCAGATCTTCAGGCGGCACCTCACCGTCGACGTAATCGGCTTCAAACTCCTTAAAAATTCCGAACGAGCCGTGCACCTGGCAATGCACGCAACCGGAAGCCAGTTGGTACACAAAAAACAGCGACCACTTCATTTTCAGGTCAAGCGCGCGGTCACGGACGAGAAGATAAGCGTCCATCTCCAACGTGCCGAGTGAGCTTTGCCGCGTCCATTCTGTGTCAAACATCAGCCGGTCGCTAAACGGGTATTGGGTCGGCGGCACCTGTGCAGGGCGGAAATAGACGTGGTCATAGGCGCCCACGTCGAATGGCGGAGCATCGGCAGCCGGAAGGTTCGCGGCCGACATCTCTTCCGTCTTCCAATCGTTGTACGCTATCGGGAACGCGTCGAACGGTTCCTCGATGCCGTCGAAATCCCCGTCGAAGGTTATGTCCGAGACGTCGTAGCCCGTCAGAAGATTTATGAAATCTGATTGCAGATCCGGGTTAATGGCCTTTTCATCATCGGTCTGCCAAGCGCCGTAGATCTCCGCCTGCGCCCGCGCCAGCGTGTCACCGATGAAGGCGCTCGCGCGTTGTTCCTCCGGGCTGCTACTTGCGTTCGGGCCGGGTTCCCAACCGACAGGTTCTAGATTTTCCATCGCCCAGTTGAGCGTCTCTTGATCCGTGGCCACCGGGAGCACCTGGTCATGGACAGCGAGCGAGGTGTTGACCGCGGCCATATCGAACAGCTCAGCAATCTGGCGATCGGTGTAATGGGTGCGCAACAGCGCGTGCGTGTCCGCCGTGACCCGCGCAGGTAGGCTGCTGACGGCGTCGATATAGGTGAACGCGGCGCGCAAGCGATCATCCTCGACAGCGTCGGTAAAGTCAGGCGCCCATGTGGCCTGGATCTCCTCTATCGGGACATCCATCAGCGCAAGCTGACGCGCTGCGCGGGCTTGCTGATGGTTGCTTTCCATCCCAATCATCTGCCGCAGCGTCAGGTGCCACTTGTCCTCTGCCGAGAACATCGCATCAGCATGGATCATCGCATCGGCGATCAAGAGCCCGTTGTAGTAGTCGCGCAGGTTCGAGATATCGATCAGGTGCCGGTCGTAATAGGGCATCGCCAGATCTGCGGCGGGCGGCGTTGGCACCTCCTGGGCCGACACCGTTCCGGCAAGCCCGATGAGCGCGGCTGATAGCAGTAGCCCGCGCATCCTACTGACCCCCGTTGAAGAGACGAAGGAATTCTGTGTTGGTGTTGGCAGAGTAAACCGGGACCTCCTGTAGCGTGTCCCAGTGCTCGGCGATCATCCCGTTTTCGTCCCAGAGATACATATCCACAGCGGCGATGCCGAGATCATTTGGGTCGTCATTGTCGAGGTTGCGGAAATTGACATGCGCCATCCCGAAATCACCCACGATTGCGATCCGGTAGACATCGATCTTGACCGGGTATTGCGACACCGAGGTTGAAAACAGCATCGCCAGCGGCGCGGGGCCGTTTGGGATCATGCTTGAGTGCTGGATTTAGTCGGGCCGCACGAACTGAGCCACGTTTTCAATGGTGGGCTCGGTGCGCAGAACCTCATACAGATCGAGGATCATTTGCGCCCGCGCGGCGCCCTCTTCGTCGCTGACATAAATCTCTGTCTCCCATCCAGTAGGGATGGTGTGGCGATGGACCTGCTCTTGGTCGCGAGAGGTCGTTGGTGGCTCCGGCATCTCCTGTGCGACAGCAGGCAGGGCCAAGCACGCGGTAAGGGCAAGGATGGTGGGGCAGCGCATTCTAAATCTCCCTTCGATCTAACGGGCTAGGTCTGGTGTGAAAGCGTCATGTCGTTACTTTTCGGGTGCCGGCCCTTTCGGGGAACGGATTTGGCAAGCGCGCTACGGCGCCCCCCGAACGCGCCGCCGGTTGCACACCCTGTCCGCGCTGCTGGCCGTCTCGCGCGGCGCTTGATACGCTCATGCGACACCGCGGGGCCTTCATGGTTGCCCGCGCCTTTGGAGTGAGCGTATGGCGCCCTTGAGTTCTGACAGCTATCGGCTTGCCCAGGCGCTTGATCGGGTGGTTCGTCGCCTTTCCGGCACGCTGGTGAAGATCATGCCGGAGCGGGATGTCTATAAGCTCGGACCGTTTGGCGGAATGGTGCTGCTGGCCGTGTCTGACCATCAGCCCTGCCCGATCGGAACGCTGAGCGCACAGCTGGGGCGCGATCACTCGCAAATGACCCGGGTGATCCGAAAAATGCAAAGCATGGATCTTGTCCGCGTCGGACCTGACGAATCCGATGGACGGGTGACCATCGTCTCGCTGACCGAGGAGGGCGAGAGACACGCCGTCCGCCTTCGCGTCGCGATGAGTGAAGCGGCTGACGGTTTTGCGGCGCAGCTGACCGAACAGGATCGCAAGATGCTCGTCACCCTTTTGGAGCGTTTGGCCTCCGTACCCAACGACACGACCAAAAGCACAAAGAGCTAGCACTCCCCCCGTCACCATCTCAGACGTCTCTCCTCACCTATTAACCAAGATGAGAACCGAAGACGGCACGAAGGTGGGATGCTCACGCATGCGCAGCCCCCTGTGCGCGGCTCGAGGCGGCCGTGACGCAAGGCGTCGCAGCGAGAAAAGCCTCAAATCCCAGCACTTGGCATCGTCTTGGGCCAGAAACGTCGCGGTCATTGGATTGCGCCTCTTGGCCGATGCGCCGATAAGCGCAATTATTGGACTATGTCACTTAATATCACGGGGCCAGACGTGAAGCTTTGGACAGAGATGCGCACCGCGATGACCGTCGCGCAGTTAGGCTCGGTGCGAGCGGCCTCGACCGCGCTAGGGATCCATCGCGCGACGGTGACGCGCCATATTGACGCGCTGGAAGCAGATCTCGGCATCAGGCTCTTTCTGCGACACGCGGAGGGATATGCGGTCACCGCCGATGGCGAAGCCCTCAAGCGCCTCGCCGATTCGACTGATCGTTTGGTGGAAAGCTTTATGGCGGAAGCGACGATCAGCCCCGACGATCTGTCGGGCAGCCTCACAATCTCTTTGCTCGCCAGCAATGCCCCGCTGGTTATGCCCGCGATTGACGCGTTCTGTCGCGACCACCCGAATGTTCAGATCAATCTGCTGGCCGAAAGCGGGCTGTCACGGTTGGAGCTCGGTCAGGCAGACATCGCTTTGCGCACCGGGCCGAAGCCCGACAACCCCGACTATGTCGTCGTGCCCTTTCAGCGAGAGCCAGTAGGGCTGTTTGGGCATCGCCGATATTTCGATGGGGCAGAGTTGCCGCGCTCGGTCGAAGATCTCACAATGCATCGCCTGATCGGGACACGCTCCGCGGGCGGCACGATTGACGTATGCGCCCGCTTCGACGTGCCTAAAGAGGCGCTGACCCTCGTGACCAACGATCCGTCAATAGCACTGCGCGCAGTGGAAGCGGGGATGGGCCTCGGCATTCTCTATGGGTCGGACGGATCCTTGGGCGCGCCCCTGATCGAGGTGCTGGTGCAAAGCGAACGGCGCACAAGCGATGTGTGGATCGTAACCCATGTCGACCTGCACCGAACAACGCTGCTGCAGACGGTTCTGCAGTATTTGCGCGCGTAGGATCTATCGCGGCGAGAGGAGAGCGAAAGCGCAACGAGCATTGTCGCGCCGTTCGATAGCCTGCGTCCGGCCCCTGGCAACTATGCTCTCCTACCCACGCCAACCGCTGGCATGAGCATCGCTGCGCGCCGCCCGGCCCGCTTCCCGCTTCCCACATGCCGGTTTCGAAAATTTCGCAATGCGTGGAACTGATCCAGCGCTTTCCCGTTGTCAGGCCAATTCCGCAATCTCACCTGCAGGAGGGACCCCATGCATTCTTTGATTTATCTCGTCGGCCTCGTCGTTGTCGCGCTCGCCGTTGTTAATCTTGTGGCGTGAGTGAGGGACACAGCTATGCCCGCCAAATCCAACTCACCCACTACAGCCAACAAGCCTGATCTAGGGCGCGCCAAAAACGCCGGAGAGGCATTGGCACAGGATGTCGCCGACGACGTGAGCGATCTCGGCACGACCCTAGTCGACAAAGCGACTGACCGGATCGAAGCATTGAAAGACGGCGCTGCGGATGGGGTTTCGTCCCTTACAAGCACGCTGCGCCGGGCGTCAGATGAAATGCGTGACGGGCCCGCCCATGAGCGGACGTTAGGCGCCATGGCTGGAGCCATAGCCGATTTCTCCGACCAGATCCGAGATCGGGACATTACCGAGGTTGCGCAGCATATCGGCGGTTTTGCTCGGCGTAATCCAACCGCGTTTCTAGGCGGCGCGGCGCTCCTTGGTTTTGCCGCTGTGCGGATGGCGAAAGCAACGCGAGGCAGCAGCGACGCGGCCCATCAAGAAGCTTCTGGAGTAACGAAAAATGGCTAACGGAAAAGCTCAATCGGCCGGGCATCTTGTGATTGATATGTTGAACAACGTCACGGCGTTGGCACGCTCTGAGGTCGACATGGCGCGGGCCGAAGTAAACGAGAACGTCAAACGCGCGGCGCTCGCGATCGGCTTTTTGGTAGCCGCGGTCGTCTTTGCTCTCTCAGCGCTCAACGTGCTGTCAGCAGCCATCGTTGCAGGGCTTGCAGAAGCCGGGCTCGAACCGGGCTGGGCGGCTTTCATCGTTGGCGGGATCTTTGCGGTCTTGGCCTTCGCTCTGATGCAAAAGGGCATGAACGACCTCAAACTATCAAGCCTGGCACCGACCCGTGCGGCCGAAAATGTCAAGCGCGACACCCAAACGGTTAAGGAGCGGATCAATGCATAACGACAGTCGCACCCCCGACGAAATCGAGCGCGACATCGAGCGAGAGCGCGCTCAGTTGGCCGCAAATGTCGATGCGCTCCAGAGCGTGTTTTCTCCAGAAGCGCTGCTCAGCGGACTTTCGCATGGCATGCGAGAGCATGGCGGAGAACTGACCGAGGCGGTCACCCGGTCTGTTAAGCAAAACCCGGTAGCAGTGGCGCTTACTGGCGTTGGTCTCGCTTGGTTGGTTTTCGGGCGCTCCCATGAGCCTGATGCGCCCAAAGCGCGCCATGAGCCCGATGCGGCGCCGGCCACCAGGGTGAAGTCAGCCCCGCCACGCGTGAACGAGGATGTGGCGTCACGTTTTGCAGCGCGCGACCAGGGTTATCAGCCATTCACCACATCTCGGACGCGGCCCGTCGAGGCGTTCACCGCGCCGTCTTGGGCCCGCCACGACCTAGACGATGATGATGGAGACGATCTGCTGGATTGGGCCGGCGACGCGTGGGACAGCGCCACTGACCATGCGGCATCAGCGGCGCGCAGCCTGCGGGCATCAGCAGATGATCTGTCCGCCGGTGCTGAGGAAGCAGCAGAGGACGCTGGTATCACCGCCCGGAGCGCTGCCGAAAAGGCAAAACGGCGGGCTGAGCGGATGCAAGCGCGTCTCGCACGGGGCACCGAGGATATGACCGACGCCGCGCGTGAGCGTGTGATCATGGCCCGGCGCAAGGCCATATCGGTGGCCGACCGGGCGCAAGGTGCCGTCCGCCAAGGGGTCTCGAAAGGGAAGGACGGCGTTCAAAATTTCGTTCAAGAGCAGCCCATGGTTGCCGGGGCTTTAGCGATGGCGCTCGGCGCGGCAATCGCCGGCGCGCTGCCACGCACCAAAACCGAGGATGATCTTCTCGGAGAAAAGCGCGACGATCTCTTTGCAGAAGCGGAGCGTGTTTTCGAACAGGAGCGCGCTCGGATGGAGCGGGCCGCGCGAGCTACAATGGCCGAAGCCAAAGACGTGGCGCGCGAAACCCAGGCAAAAGCCGAGACAGCATTGACCCCAGCAGCCAAGCAAGAGGCGCCTACAAGCCACGCGCCATCTCAGCCGACGGTCGCAACGGCGACACCAAGCAAAAAGAACGTCAAGCTTGGCCATTCAAATGGCTAGTACTGACAGTGCAACGGGTGAGTTTGCAATGAAACCGGCCGAAATTCCCGCGATGGAATGGAAGGACGTGATCATGCGCGCCTGGAAGGATGTAGGGCGCGATCACGTCGGTCTCATCTCCGCGGGCATCGCGTTCTATGGCCTGCTTGCTCTTTTTCCGGCGATCACGGCGCTTATGGCGTTATCCGGGCTCGTGCTGTCCCCAGAGCAGGTGACGGCTCAGATCGAAGCAATAACCGCGTTGGTGCCGCAGGGCGCTGCAGAGATCATCTTGGATCAGGCGACTAAGGTTGCGGGTTCGCAAGATGCGGGTCTCAGCGTGGCGCTCGCGGTGAGCGTGAGCATTGCGCTCTACTCCGCCTCCAAGGGTGTCGCGAGCCTCATGGAGGGGATCAACATCGCCTATGATGAAGAAGAGACGCGGGGGTTCGTGAGGCTGACCGCAACCAAGCTCGGCCTAACCATTTTCCTTCTTGTTGGGGTGGTCGCGGGGCTTGGCGCAGTGCTCATCTTGCCTGGTATCCTGTCAATCGTAGATTTGGGCGCAACCACCGAAGAGCTCATCGGCATCGGGCGGTGGGCGTTGCTGCTGGTGCTGACCATTGCAGGCATCATGATGCTTTACCGTGTGGCTCCTAACCGCGACCCGGCGCAGTGGAGTTGGCTCCTACCCGGCGCGTCGATTGCCTGCGTGCTGTGGCTGGCCGCCTCGCTTGGCTTCGCGATCTACGTCGAAAACTTCAGCGGTTACACCGAGTCTTTCGGGGCGCTTGCCGGGGTAATCGTGCTGTTGATGTGGATGTGGATCTCAGCCTACGTCATCCTGTTGGGCGCCGAAATCAACGGTGAAGCTGAGGCGCAAGTGCGTGTGGACACGACGATCGGAAAGCCCGCTGCTCGCGGCGCACGCAATGCGGTGAAAGCCAACGAATTTGTCGGATGATCTGGGCTAGCCGTGGCGGAGGCCCCTGCCCCGTCGCGAGGGACGCTGTCGCCCGCCCACGGCAGCGCTCCACCCGCCTCGACGGGCTAAGCAGACACCGCCGACAACCCTCTTATCAATTGACTGCCGGAAAGATGAACGATGACGCACAAGATTGAGATTTTGCACATCACGCAAGTAACGCCTGACACCAAGGTGTATGTGTGTTCGCGCCCGAAAAACTACAAATTCACCTCCGGTCAGGCGACGGATGTGACGATCGATTCCGATGGATGGCAAGAAGAAGCCCGGCCATTTACGTTCACCTGCGATCCCGGGTCGGATATCTTGAGCTTCACAATCAAAAGCTATTTTGACCATGACGGCGTAACCAAAAAGCTGTGGTCGCTCGGCGCCGGTGATGGTTTGTTGATCGGGGATCCCTGGGGCGCGATCGCGCCGTCTGGGCCGGGCGTGTTTCTTGCTGGCGGCGCTGGCATTACGCCGTTCATCCCAATTTTCGAGGCTCTGGCAAAGGACCGCGCTTTGACCGGCTCGACGCTCATCTTCGCCAACTCGACCTACCGCGACATCATTTTGAGAGACCATTTTGAAGCGCTTGAGGGGCTCGAAACCGTTTTTGTCACGAAAAATGGCGACAACGCGGATCGTGCCGGGCGGCTCGATGGCGATCTGCTCAGCGCGTTGATCCCAGATTATGACAGCCGTTTTTATGTCTGCGGCCCACCAGCAATGGAAGAGACGCTGGTCGGACATCTGCATGCAAAAGGCGTTACCGATTACCGGATCATTCGAGAAGAGGGGTGAAATGTCCGCGCTCGAGCACGCCGGTTCAGGAAATGGTACCAATCCATGCGACGTTTCGTAGACCCTTTGTTGTGCGTCTCGGGTGACCTCAAAGGCGCAATCACCGGGGCCAAGGCCTGGCAAAGGCCGCGCTAATCAAACTGGTCCGATAACGCCTTCCTTCCCCGGCTGGCGCGGCTCTTTACCGTACCGGGGCGGCAATTATCGAGACGCGCCACCTCTTCTACCGAATAGCCTAGCGCCCCCACTAAAACGAGCGCGCTGCGTTGTGATTTCGGCAACTTGCCGACGGCGCCGATCACCTGCTTAAGCAAGTAAACACTTTCTTGCTGATCACTTAGCGCATGCCTCGCGCTGTTTGTGATGGTGTGCGTTAACGCGACGCTATGCCTCTCCTTGCGAACATGTGAAATGAACAGGTTGCGAAGAATCGTAAAAAGCCAAGCGCGCAGGTTTGTATCGAAGTCAAAATCGCCTTTCCGCGACAGAGCGCGTAGTATTGTTTCCTGCACCAATTCATCCGCGACGTCTATATCGCGCGCGAGACTGCATGCAAAGGCCATCAAGCTTTTCCTATATGTGAGAAGGCCTAGCTCAAATCTCTCACTCTTCGAGAGAATTTCGATTTTACCGTCGTTTATCGTAGATGATGGTATCTTTGATAAGGTGCCATCCAGCATCTTGCCCCCTTAAGGTCGAATACCTGGGCAGAAACCCAAATTTCTTTGACCGATTTCTTGGGGCATAATCACGCGATCAGACCACGCGCGTCTGTAAACTATGACATGGCTCGTTAGATAAATCGTGAATATTTGAGCAATCAAACGCGGGAACTAAAGTCCGGTGCATGCGTTCACATGGGTCGAGTGCCTCAGAAAGCGACGAAGCGCCAGTCCGCGTTCGACACGTCGCGCGAAAATGGTTTCGAGGGCCACTCGAAGATTTTGGTAACGCAACGCAAAGGGAGGTCATGGCGGTGTCCGAGACGGAAGCCAACAGCAACGAAGCCGATCTCAAAAAGGTTCATGGGATCGCTGCGATGTCACTATTGGAGGCCATTATTCTAACGCTGCAAGCGAAAGGCTTGCTTTCCACAGATGAGGTTGATGAGGCTTTCGAGGCTGCGATTGCCGCCCATAAACACCGGCACGAAGATCACTCGGACGCCGAGAACGACAAGGCTGCCCTGATCCTCGACAAAATCCGGGTAGAGGGCAACTCGGTCAGGCTAGACCTATGACGCCAGAGATGCTCATATTCCCCATGGCCATTTATCTGCGCAAAGAGGCCACTGCTGGAGTAGCAACGTGTCTTTGTCGGAAGATCATAGGCTTTTCAAATTGACGGATATCCTCCTCAAAAAAGTCGCTGGGTTTTTTGACATCACTGACGACATTCGCGCAACGTTCGCCGAGATCTGTACCGATTTAGAGGAGCTTGACGCCGGCAGGGTCATCGTGCCTCAGGGCGGCACCTACGGTGACGTCTTTTTGCTGGAACGGGGCTGGATCATTCGGTGCCGATACTTAGAGAATGGCGCTCGGCAAATTGTGAATGTCGCTCTGCCCGGTGACTTTGTGGCCATGAACGCGCTGCTTTTCTCGCGGTCTGATTTTGAGCTTCGTTGCAAGACGGATGTGGCGGCATTTCGGTTGCCTGCCGACCGTCTTGGCAATGCGCTTACACGCAACGCCATGCTGGCGGCGGCGCTCTTTTGGGTCAACGCGCATGAGGAGAGCCTTCTGGCCGAACGTATCGTATCGCTCGGCCGTCGCACTGCCAGACAGCGTACCGCCCACGTGCTTTGCGAGTTTATTGCGCGGCTTGAGATCATCGGGATAACGGATCCCGAGCATTTTATTATCCCGATGTCGCAAGAAGAATTCGCTGATGTCTTGGGCATTTCGGTTGTGCATATGAATAAAACGCTGCGGGCATTCGAGCGAGAGAATGTGATTTCCTTCCGCAATGCACTGCTGCTTGTGAAAGACCGGAAAAAACTAGAGCAAGAGGCCGGTTTCGATAACGGCTACATCCAGTTTTCGACGCGCAATGATCGTAACGCGTGGCGTCCGGGCAAGGCGCGCTTGGGCTGAACGAATGCCTTGATGCCGCTGATTGAGAAGCCCGGGTCTGCGCCTAGCAAAGATCAATGATCCGCATCGTTTTCGAGGAACCGCGCATACGTCCAAACGTTGTCAGTCGAACTTTCAGAAAGGAGTTCTTCATGACACGCTTGCTAACGACAACTGCCCTTGTGGCAATGCTCGGCACAACCAGTTTTGCCGATAACCACAGTAGTGCGTTCCTCGACTATACAGTCACGACAGAGAGCGATCTCTTTGCTTCTGAATTGATCGGAATGCGCGTCTATGTGGCGGAAAATGAGATGGACCAAACGATGCCGGCTACCGACGCTGTGCAGGCCGAGTGGGACGACATTGGCGAGATCAATGAGATCGTGGTGACCCGCGAAGGAGATGTGGCCGCCGTGATTGTTGGCGTAGGTGGTTTTCTCGGTGTCGGTGAACGTGACGTCGCAATCAACATGGGCGAGCTAAGCTTCATGCGCGAAGAAGGCGAAAGCGATGACTTTTTCCTGGTGGTCCAATCGTCTCGCGAAGCTCTGGAAAATGCGCCTGCCTTTCAAAGCGCGCGCATGACCGAAAGCGGTACCGACGCAAATGAAGTGGGCCGTACCATGCTGACTCCGCCACAGGTTGAGCGCGAGGGATACGCTATCGCCGAGCGTGAACAGCTGACCACAGAGGCGCTTACAGGGGCCCGGGTCTACGGCGGGAATGACGAAGACATCGGTGAAGTCTCGGAAATACTCATTTCCGATAGCGGTCAAATCGAAGAGGTCGTGATTGACGTGGGCGGATTTCTCGGCATCGGCGAACACCCCGTCGCTGTGACCTTTGACGAGCTGACAATCCTTCGCAATGCGGACGGAGATGAGTTTCGCGTATACATCGACGCCAACCAGGAGATGCTAGAAAAGCAGCCTGCATACGAAGGTTAAGGCAAGTTTCAAATTAGGGCAGGCCTGATCGCGGGCCTGCCTATTCTTTTTTAATCGCCAGATGGGAGGAACATTCTCTCAAAGGCAAACACAGGCACATACCGTGGAACCGAGCGTCGACGTGAAAGCGCTTCGTCGCAGCGCGGGCATTCTGGCGGTCATCGCAATCTTCGTGGTCATCTATTACGCCCGCGACGTCATACTACCGATGATGCTTGGCACGCTGATCGCGATCACGGTGAGCCCGGCGGCCAGAGCCATGGTTCGGCTCGGGCTCCCAAACACCTTGGCCGCCGCCCTGTTAAGTATCGCGACTGGATGCTTGATTCTGGCAGTAATTTACTTGGCTGGCGGCACGATCGCTGCCTGGATCGAGGAAGCCCCGCAAATTGGCAGAGAGCTTGAGATTAAGCTGCGTGGGCTGTCCGACGCCTTTCAAGCGTTTCAGGAAGCTTCCGAAGAAGTGGAGAGGATTGGCGAAAACCCAGATGATGCCACTGGCGACACCCAACGCGTAGTGGTGGAACAACCGGGCCTGCTTACATCTGCGGTCACTGGCTTTGCGAGCACCGCAACGACGGTCGCCGTCGCGCTGATCCTTGCCTTCTTTCTCCTTGCTTCGGGAGAATTGTTTTACGCCAAGCTTGTGCAGTCGTTCACCTCTATGAAGGAGAAGAAACGCGCGCTGACAGTTGTCTACGAGGTGCAGAGGCGCGTCTCGCGCTATCTCCTCACGATCACGCTGATCAACGCAGCACTCGGGTTTTGTATCGGGATCGCGCTTTGGCTCATCGGCCTGGATAACGCGATCACATGGGGAACGGCGGCGTTTCTACTCAACTACCTACCCTTCATCGGGGGGCTAATTGGGACTTTGTTTGTTGCCGCCTACGCGATCATCTCGTTTGACAGCCTCGCATACGCGCTGCTCGCGCCAATCGCCTATCAAAGCCTGACAATTCTAGAGGGCCAGTTTCTGACGCCCTACCTAGTTGGACGCCAGCTTGAGATGAACACAGTCTCCGTCTTCCTCGCGGTCGTGATATGGACTTGGTTGTGGGGCGTTGCGGGCGCTCTGCTGGCTGTGCCGTTTTTGCTGGTGTTCAAGGCAATCGCGGACGAGTTCAAAAGCTTGGCCCCCATCGGAAATTTTCTCGGCCGCTAGCCTGCCGTCTTGTTCGGCGACACGGGCAGTGGCGGAGCGACGCGGCGACTTGAATGAACCGTGCGCCCCGCCGTGTCGCAACGCGTGGCTTAGCTCATCCAGGCATCGACTTCTTGCTTGGCCTCTTCTTTCGTTTTCCCGTATTTCGATTGGATCTTCCCCTCAAGCGCTTCACGGTTGCCATCGATCTCGTCCAGATCATCGTCGGTCAGCTCGCCCCATTTGGCTTTCGCGTCGCCCTTCATTTCTTTCCATTTTCCTTGGATTTGGTCCCAGTTCATAGCGGTCTCCTAAGTTCGATTGGGTGGAGAACCATCAACGCCCGTACGACCCTTCGGTTCCGTAAAATCAGGTGCGGGGCTCATTTCAGTCATGTCGAGAGATTACAGAAAGTGAGGCGGTTCCGTTCTCTTGAGACCGATGCCGCGAGGACAGCAGAACACCGGACGGTAAAGGCGTCAGCCGTTGCTTCCGACGCCAAACCGCTCACGATACGCATTCGGTGAAACACCTACAGCGCGTTTCATCGCGCGCCGCATGCGTTCATCGTCGTCGAAGCCGGTTTTTCGCGCGATCACAGTAATGGGCAGACTTGTTTCTTCTAAAAGTGTCCGCGCTGCCGCCACGCGGAACTGTTCTATTGCTTTGGCGGGGGTAGATCCGGTGGCCTCTCGATAAACACGTGAAAAATTTCGCGCGCTCATCCCCACTTTTTCTGCCAAATGATCGACGCTGAGATCTCCGTCAAGATTGTCCATCACCCGAGCGTGGAGCGCGTCGAACCGCCCGTCAACGTCGCCCACTTGTCGCAGGAGTGCTGGGCTAAACTGCGATTGGCCGCCCGGACGCACCATGTACACCACCATGGACCGTGCGAGCCGTATCGCCATCTTGCGCCCGGAATCTTCGGCCACCATGGCTAAGGCCATATCGATCCCGGTGGTTACGCCTGCAGATGTCCAGATGTGGTCGTCCTGCACAAAGATCCGATCTCGTTGTACTTCAACACTGCGGTACATTTTCTGCATGTCATCGCAAGCATACCAATGCGTTACGGCGCGGCGATGATTGAGAAGACCGCCCTCCGCCAAGATTAAAGATCCCGTACAGACGGCGGCGACACGGCCCGCACTCTGCGCAAGCGCGCATGTGCTTTCCACAAAATCCTTATCCTGAAGAGCCCGACGTGCGCCGTACCCCCCCGCAACCAACAGGGTGTGGATCTGGCGACCGTGCCAGGCGTCCATAGGTTCTGTTGTGAGTTCAATGCCGGTATCGGTAGCCAGAGCGCCGCCGTGCTTCGAAACTAGGACAATTTCATACGCCTCACCACCCAGACGACAGGCGTTGGTGAACACTTGGATCGGGCCGATAGCATCCAGCATCATCACGTCTGGAAAGAGGACGACAACGATTATCGGACGCGGTTTGGCAGAAATCGAGGGCATGTTGTCATTTTTTTCTGAAATGGTGTCGATAGTCTAGACTTGTTGCGACTTTATTTGGGGAAATCGCAACAAGGTAAGTGTTACGTTGTGTCTGGGTGGAATAAGAGGGGGCAATCTGGGCAAGGCTATCGCCAATATTCAACTGCTAGTTGGAGGGCGGGCCTACCGATATGGATCATCAATATTGATTGATGTGCTCGCATCTCGCGTAGCAGCGGAAATGCTAGCTCAACCTATCCCGATACGACCGGCGATGCGTCTTGCGCGGGGCTCTCCATAGCCTCGTCGGGCGTCGTGCCGACCAAAATTCAACTTGGCGGGTCATCCGCCTTGCCGCACGGCCGCCAACACGCGGTGCGCGGTACCGTTTTGTGATGCCTGTAGGGGGACATTGTAATGAGTTTGCCAACGCCGATTTTTGACGCACCGGGTGCGACGCAGTTCAACGGGCGGCGGGGCGATGTGATCGAGCTGCCCCACGATGCAGTCTATGAGGTGGCCGAGGGGACCATCGCCTTCGCCTTCAATGCCGCCAACACGCAAGGCGCCCAGGGGCTGTTCTCGAAGGACGCCAAGTTCTTCAGCGGTGGCGGCAACCACGTGCTGTTGACGCTCAACGGCGACACGCTGGCGGCGCGCTTCCAGGACGGATCGGCCTCGGCGCTCTTGGAATTTGACGGCATCGTCGCCGGGCAGGAATACGAGGTCGCAGCGGTGTTCGGCGCGGGC
>JBCDGW010000030.1:0-28229 GCA_038750765.1 Pseudomonadota bacterium
AGATGCGTCCACCAGACAGACATGGCTTCACCATTTCAGGCTTCCCTACCCGACCCAAAAGCACTGGCCGTGTCGCAATCGTGTCGGACAATCCTATAGACAGACCGATGATCGATCCGGGATACCTCAGCGACCCCGCGGATATAGACCTCCTGCTTTCTTGCATCCGAGAAGCGCGGCGGGTTGTGTCACAACCGGCTTTTACCGAGCTTGGCGTGAAAGAGATTTCTCCGGGGCCAGAGCGTGTCGAGGACGCTGAGCTTATCGCTGACATCCGCGAGGTTTCTTCCACCTCGTGGCATCCGGTTGGCAGTTGCCGCATGGGACAAGACGACGGTTCCGTCGTTGCGCCCGACTTGACGGTGCACGGCCTCGATGGCCTCAGCATCGCGGACGCCTCGGTCATGCCGCGCATGAATACGGGACACCCGAATGCACCGACAATCATGATTGGAGAGAAAGCCGCTGATTTGGTTATCGCACGGAGCTAGAGGTGCGTGACCCCGGTGATTGGTGCGGTCGTCACGCGGGCGGGCCCTTTCGGCGCATTTTCAATACGACAAACCAGATGCGAATTCGGTTCGGCTGCGAGATCGCAGAACGCGACGCTGCCGTTGGCCCTATTGCAGTACGCCGTAGGGTGGCCTCCTTTCAGGCCTTCCACGCCCCTAGGATAGGCCAGGGCTTAAGCGCCCGTGTCGTCGCACACGCCCTAGGTGGATGCGACGCGTCGCGGGGGTTGGCCTGTGTTGAAGGGGGTGCGATTTAAAGCAGGGTGAGCCCTTGCCGCCAGGTTGAATACCTGTTGCATGCGGAAACCGCCACAAGCAGCACCCACATTCACCGCCCCGCTACCGCCCGTCCGAACCAGGCGTTGTATGACGCGCGCATGAGTGACCGAGCAGCCGATGAATGATCCGCGCGCTGTTGACCGTCATGCAAGGCCGGTGGCGCGGATCGAGACTTTGGTCGCCGCTTGCGCCACGCGAACAGCACGCAGCAGGCCGCGACACGGCTCCTATTGGGCGCAAACCAAGCCGTTTTTGACGCGCACGGTTTGCCGAGGCGTTCACGTCCGATATGCGGGGCGAAGCTGCTGTTGAGCTTTGTGTCGCCAACGTCCGTTTTCATGATGCCGCTTCGAACTTGATCTAAAACAAGGAGCCTGCGACGGTCCCGAACGACCAATCTTCTTGGACAAGAGTTAGCAGATGGACCGTAGAACTTTCACAGGCCTTTCAGCAGCATCACTCCTTTGCACCCCGACTATCCTCCAAGCGAAGCAGCCGAAACATGTAACAATCATTGGTGCAGGCAGCGCGGGGTTGTCAGCCGCTTATCACCTCGAGAAATCAGGCATAGACTTTCTTGTTCTAGAGGCGGATTCCGGGTGGGGCGGTCGTGTCAAACGACTATCCGGATTTTCGGACGTTCCTCTCGATCTTGGTGCTGAGTGGATACATGACGAGCCGACTGTATTGGGACGTATGATCGGTGAAGGTGAAACTGATCTTGGAGTTCAGACAATCGCCTATAATCCACAAACGTTTCAGCTTTGGCAAAATGAAAAGCTAAATCACTTCAACCTCCTCCGCCATGCGTATGAGGAGGTCAAGTTTCTCAACACAACTTGGTACGGCTTCTTTGAGCGCTTTGTACTTCCTAGAGTAGCCGAGAAGATTGAGTACAACGCTGCCGCCTCCCGCATTAGCTCCAATGGGGCCGGTGTCTCCGTTCGTTTGGTCGATGGACGCACCTTGGATACGGACAAAGTCGTTGTAACAGTACCACTTTCTGTTCTTCAGCGCGGTCAGTTGTCTTTCTCAAGTGATCTGACGCCGCCCGACCTATCGGAGATTCAAAACACTGACTTCGGAGGCGGTTTCAAAGTCTTCATGAAGTTCAATGAACGCTTTTACCCGGACGTACTACTTGAGGGTTCACGCATGAGCGTTCTGGCCGACACATGGTCGTCAAAACTCTACTACGATGCCGCCTTTGGAAAACCGACCCGTCAGAACATTCTAGGACTGTTCACCGTCTCGGATGATAGGTTGCCTCGCGCCGGCATGGATGACCGCTCGCTCATCGACGACGTGTTGTCGGAGCTGACCGAAGTTTTCGGCAACGTCGCTAGGGCCGCATTCAATGGTGCCGTGGTTCAAAACTGGAGCCAGGAGCCGCACATCATGGGTAGCTATTCGATGACGAATTACAGTGACCTCAGCGTCAGCGAAATTCTGGCGCCGGTAGACGGCCGTGTTTTCTTTGCAGGAGAGGCCCTCGGAGAAGATGCACAATCGACTGTTCAAGGAGCTGCGTTCTCGGCAATCCGCTCCGCCAACGAGATCATGCCGAACTAGGTTCCACGAATTCGATTCTTTGTTTTCGCCATACGGTTTCGCCTTTGGCGGACAATCGACACGATGCAGCAGTTTGTAAGTCTGGGCTCGTTCAAGACCTTCTCCGCGCCGCAGGATCTGCCGCAACTCAACCCCTCGTGTCATCGCGCACGCCGCAGTTGGATGCGGCGCGTCGCTTGGTGGCGCGGGTTTGAATAACGGCAAGTGCAGCAGAAACGCGTGGCGCCTTCCTCGCCGGATCGGGGAGCGGGCCGCAACGCGCAACTGCGACAAGCAGCACCCACACCCATCGCCCACCTTTGCCTAGCGCTCGACGCCACGCGCCTGCCGAACCGAGCAGCCGATGATCGAGCCACGCGTTCTTGGCCTTCTCCCGCGATCAATGCCGCGGATCAGTGTCCGGTCAGGTGGCGGAAGCATTGGCGCATTTCTTGCGGGAACTGCGGGACGTGGCCGTCGATGGCGCTCCGTTTGCCAGTCCTCACAACACTTATCGTGGAGCGGAGTTTGCCAAACTATCCGACTAAACCGTCGCAAGGATTGAGGTCTTAGCCGATGAAATCCATTCAGGGCTTAGCATCGACCTGTGGCATCAAACGTGCTCGGTTCCATTCACAGGACTGCGACCCGTCTGGGTCAACGAAGACCTTACGGCAGACAATATGCTTGCTCAAAACGCCCGACTAGCGGGCGTGGTCGCTTGAGGGCTATCTGCTGTTGGTGACCCTGCGGTGGATATCGCGGCAGCATGGAGTTGGACAGAGCCAGATGCGCGGGACGTCTTTCGATCCGTCGGTGCAGTGGATGATGCTATGGGGCAAAGAGCGCAGGGGTGGGCACTTTATTGTGCGGTCATCGCTCTGAGCTACTGTCTTGACCCATCTCACACATCACTGTGCGAGCAATCGCGGCACACACTTCAGGTGCTCGGCCTTAGACAATGCTGACCTTTGAGTATCGCGCCGCATCCGTCAGGCTGGGCTGGGCTCGGCACCGACCCCCGACGCACAAACAGCCGCTTTAAAGAGGCGAACGGCGGGACCGCTCTCCAAAGTCGCTCAGATATCGATCCGCTCAGCGATGCTCAGGGCATCTTCGAGTTCAACGCCAAGGTAGCGCACTGTATTGTCGACCTTTGCGTGACCGAGCAGAAGTTGGACCGCTCGGAGATTACTGGTCTTTCGGTAGATCTCCGCTGCCTTTTTCCCGGCGGAGCGAATGAGTGCCATATCCGCTTGGCTCCAACCCAATCGCCGTGACCCAATCACGAACAAGCCGTTCATAATGACGGGTTGAGATGTGCGGCCGGTCATGGCACCGGCTCGGGGACATAAACCGACACGCAAACATCTCAGGCGATTTGACCCAGGCCAAGACGGTTTTACGTGTGTTTCCCGTGAGTTCAAACTGGACCGGTCGCTTGGTCTTGCCCTGGATGACCGATACACGTTCTCGGACGCGATCATCCATCACCAGGTCAGTCACAGCCACGCAGCGTACTGTCGATGGCGACGTTAAACAAAGCCAGATCGCCTAAACAACCTCCAAGTTCGAGCCGCGCTCGAAGCGCCCAGACCTGTTTTGGCAGTAAAGGACGTTTTTGGGCGGTGATGCGCCCCTTGTTCCAGGCTCTGCGCTTTGCGGTGACAGCGGGAAGTTGAACTCTTGGCATGATATGCCCTGCGATGAACCTTCCAAAACCATGCATCAGCACCGCGCTGACAGTGGGGTTGTATCAACCTTGGCAAGGGCAGTTTTCGGACGGCGCCCGACCACGCCGTTGCCGCACGGGCATTTGACCGCTCTGAGCCCTTCGCACCTAATGCTGCGCTGGAAACGAATGTCTGCTTTTCCGACGAACTCTCTGTAAGAGGGTTTTTTGATCTGGCCTCTTGCCAATATGCACCGATCGGTGCATATTCTCTTTCATGGCTCGACCAAGATCATTCGATGAGGCGGAAATCCGGTCCAAGCTGCTCCGGAGTTTCTGGGACACCGGCTTTGATGGCACCGCCTTACCCGACCTCGAAGAGGCCACGGGACTTTCGCGCAAAAGCCTCTACAACGCGTTTGGCGACAAGCGGAACATGTTTCTCGATGCCTTGCGCGCGTTTCGCAGGACGGCCGTAGAAACAAATACCAAGCCCTTGCTCAAACCTGACGCCTCCGTCGACGATATCGGCGCGGTCCTTCATGGACTTGCAGACCTTGCAGAGACAGCTCAAGGGCGCGCCGGGTGCATGGTTTGCAACACATCGCGCGAAGCGATCCGCAATGACCCGGCGGTGAAGGCCGAGATCGATGCGTATTTCCGCCAGTTGGAAGATCGGTTCAGGGCTGTGATCGAACAGGGGCAGGTAAAGGGCAAAATACGCGATCATCCCTCGGGAGCCCTCGCGCAGCTCTGCGTCAGTGCCGTGGTGAGCATCAGTGTCCTTAGCAAGGCGGGACAACCCACCGATATGCTGCACGCAATCGCAGCTGAAACCGTAGCGGCACTTACCTAAAAAATTTGCCCGATTTTACACCGATAGGTGCAGAAAAGGAGACAACATGAAGACCGAAGTAATACAGACAATCGAAGCCTCCCCGGAAGACGTCTGGGAGACGATTTCCCAAGGCGGTGAGGTGCATCGTTGGTTCACAGGCGTCATCACGACTTGCGAATTGACCGGTTCCGGCGAGGGGGCCGAGCGCCGATGCACGATGGCCGATGGTGCTGCCCTCGAAGAGCGCATCATCGAGGTCGATCATGATCGGATGCGGTTCCGCTATGCCATCGAAAAGCACCCGTTGCCGGCCACCGACGTGGTTGCAACGATCCAGGTAACGGAGCTGCCTGGTGGGAACACGCAGGTGACTTGGGGCGCCGACTATAGCGTGACCGAGGACCACGCGGCTTTGGTCGCGGAAACGCTCAAGGGCCTCTACAGCCAAGGAATCGCAGCCTTGGAAACCTTTCACCAACACGCAGCCTGAGGAGGCAAAAAGATGTTTCTGAAACGTATGATGACCACCCGCAATGTGGGAACCCTCGACCGGGTTCTGCGTACGATCCCGACAATCCTTGTTGCCAGTCTTTGGGCGCAAGGCGTGATCGGAGGCACGTTTGCCATCGTGCTGGCGATCGGCGCGATGATGTTGCTGGTCACCGCACTGACCGGCGCATGCAGCATCTATTACATGCTCGGTTGGTCCACGTGCCCGGTTAGCGGCAAACCGCGCGATTGATCTCAGCAACACCTCGCAGAGAAAGGAACGGATATGAAACTCACGCACCTTATCATGAGTGCTGCGCTGTCGCTTGCCGTAGCGCTTCCACTGAAGGCAGAAGACGCAGATGGCCCGGTATATTTATTGGCAAATCTCCAAGTCGATAATTTAGAGAGATATCTCAACGAGTACGGGTTTCCGGTAACTCCAATGCTCCTCGCTGCGGACGGAGAAATCCTTGTTGCGACCCCGCAAGTTCAGTCTTTGGAAGGGGAGTATTCGTGGAATTGGAGCGTGGTCGTCCGTTTCCCCAGCCGGGATGCCGCGGAAGGCTGGTACAATTCCGCAGAATACCAGGCGATGATCTCGGTCCGGCAGTCCCTGACCAACACCGATGCATCGACCTTAGTCCTTGCACCGCAATTCGTGATGCCGCCGCAATGACAAAACATCGTCCACCTAGCAAGGAAAGTCGCCTTTTCTGATGTCGCCGCGAAAGCCGGACTACTACGTCTCCTTCCCTGCGATGCGCCTGCGAATGCGTGAGAGACTTTCCGGGGTCAAACCCAAATAGCTCGCAATGAGGTATTGCGGGACCCTGCGAGCAACTTCGGGACGTGTTTCGATGAACCGGCGATAGCGGTCTTCGGGCTGGAGGATCAGCAAACGTCCGGCGCGGCGCTGCGAGCCAATGAGGGCTTCTTGCAGCATAAGCCTGCCGAACCGCTCAATCGCGTGATCTTCGTCGTAACCGGCCTGAAGTACCGCGCGGGGGAGCACAACGATGGAGCTTTGTTCCAAGGCTTCAAAATTCTGCTCTGCTGGAATGCGCGCCAGAAAACTTTCGGCATCGGTGACGACAATGCCCTCGTCAAAAAACTGACCGGTCCGCTCTTGCCCGTCGTCATTGGGGTCGTTGAAGTAGTAGCGCAGCAGACCTTGGTGGACAAAAAACACCTCATCCGCGACGGTCCCCGCCCGCAAGATGTGATCGCCCTTCGCCAAAACCCTGTGACGCACCCCCTGATGGAGATGCGCCAGAGCCATTTTACCTGCGACAAGCGGTGCGACAGCAGTTTGCAGACGTTCGGTAAAGGCCGACAATGCGGCCTCTTTCGTCATCAGGCTGCCTTTGGGGTCTGCTCTTGCCACCAATTCACCGTCTCTGCCGCTGCCTTGTCCCAACCACTCACTGGTGTGCCAAGTGCGGCGTCAAACCTCGCATGGTCGATGATAAAGGCGTTGTCGAACATGTATCGCATCTCGACCATTTCGCCAGCCGCAGGCTGGAACAACCCGACCGCGCGCAACACCCATGAGGGCGTCTTTCTCAGCTTTGCTGCTGCCGCATTTGTCGGACGTACCATGTTACAGATCTGACGCGCGCTCACTGGCGGTAGCGCAGGCAAATGCCAGGCTTGACCCCAGGTTGACGGTGTTTGGCCAAGCGCCACATAGGCGGCCGCTAAGTCAGGAAGGTACGCAAAGCTGTGCGGTGCATCGGGGTCGCCGATCCAGTCAACGGGTTTGCCGGATATCGCCGCGGGCCAAAAGCGGTCACCCAAAGCTGACATGCGGACGCCTGGGCCAAAGAAGTCTGTGGCTCGTCCGGCCACGCATCTTGCACGGCCCGCCGCATGCGCTGCCAGAAGCTGCTCGGACAGTTGCGCGCGAAGCGCCCCTTTTCGGGTCGTGGCAGACAGGGGCATGTCTTCGGTCAACGTACCAGCCCGCCCGTAGCCGTAGAGGTTTTCTACGGCGACGAGCACGGCCCCGGTTGCCTCTGCGGCTGCGATGGCGGCCTCCTGAAGGGCGGGGAACGCAGCGGTCCACTGGTGATAGGGCGGCGCGGCGCAATGGTAGATGACATCGGCACCCGCGCAGGCGGCGATCGTTTGTTCCGTGCTGGACAGGTCCGCTTTGCGAGATGAAATGCCCGGACCAATGCTGCGCCCATCGCGCGTGACAACTGGAACAGTGGCGCCTTGAGTGACAAGCGTTTCGGCAATGGCGCGGCCCATAGGGCCTGCACCGAGAATGACGGAATGTGGTGTCGTGGTCATGATCGCCTCCCTTACGCCTTGCGCCAGATCGTGATGGCCAGCGCCAGCGTCCAGAACTGCCACAGAATGCCCGAGAGTGTCAGCATGAGGGGCGATTCAATCCCCACCACCGACAGAAGCGTCGAGAACAAAAGGGCAGCGGCCCCGAACCCGGCATAGCCGATCCATGTCCAGCCCATTCGAAGCACGGCGACCGAGATCACAATCGTCCAAACGCCTGCGAAGAACCCGACACCTAGAAGCTCACCCACGCCGCCCGCGTAAGCGTTGAAGGCACCGTAGACGACTTCGATGGCGGCTTGCGTCGCTGGGGTTGCAGATGGGTCTGTGTAGGCGGCGGCCAGTCCCGGCATCAGGAAAAGCCAGCGCACGATGCCGAAGGCTTTCGCAAAGCCCGCCAGCACGCCAAGTGCAACAACCATGCGCCCCATCGCGCCGTCCAGACGGAGTGCATCGCGCAGAAGAATGGCGAGCGGGATCAAGGCCAGCGCGTGAATCAGGTAGCTGAGATAGCCCGCAAAAACAGCCACTGATTGATCAAGGATCAAGGGCAGGATCACGGATGGCGGCTCATCCAGCGAGGCGGGCCAATTGATCGCCGGGGCGAGGATGAAAAACGCCGCCCACATCGTTGCGAATTGCAATAGCAGAAGCCCCGATGTGCCCGAGACACCCTGTGGCGTCGGCTGCGTGTTTGAATAAAGCGCATCGGTCATGAGAGTTTTTCCTTTCAAGGATGATCAGTGTTCATGGGTTTTGGATAGGACCGGAGACGAGGCTGGTCATTGATCTGGGGTAAGATCAGAAGGGCGGCATACCTTCGGATGCCCGCGCCATCGTAAAGAGCGTCACCCCGGCCCAACCGCCTGCGAGCGGCAGGGTGAGAACGGCGACAACCGACGGCGGCAGGATTGCAAGCAGAACCAGCGCGGCAATGGGCACGGCCTGCATCGCGTGAACGCCAAGAAAGTGCGAAATGCGATAGTCCCCGCCGCTCAGCGACCACCCGGTCAGCGGCATGAACGCGCCGGATGTTGGATCGACACCAACGAAAGGCCCGCCATTGGCACCGATGGCGCCCCCGGTCTGGCCACCAAGCCATCCAGCCAGAATGAACCCGAGCGCAAGCGCAAAGGGTAGCGGATTGGCCGCGATGCCCGCCAGACCACCGCGCAGCGCAGCAATGGCCAACGCCACACCAAGGATCAGAGGCACCGCCACCAACACGCCTGCGCCTGCCGCCATGATCGTGCCACCAATGGCATCGAACGCAGTGGCATCGTTAAAGTGCGAGCGCACCCCCCGCCCGGCTTGCAGCGACAAAAACAGGGCTTCGTAGATAATGACCGCTCCAAAGGCGAAAAGGGCGATCTTGGTGACCATGTGCGTTTGCCAAGCCTCTGGCAGAAACCGCGCCGCGATCAGGACGGTGGTCCCATGCACCGCTAGGGACAGATGAAACTTGAGCGGCTTCAGCCAAAGGGTTTCGTCGTCGAGCACACGCCGATCCACACCAAGCAGCAGCAAGGTGATCGGTATGGCGATGAGGCAAAGCAGGATGGCGCTGCGCAACACAGGCAGGTCGGACGGGTAAGACAGGGCAAGCATGAGCAATCTCCGGGTTCAATTCGCCGACCCTTCAGGCCGGATGTGATGCACCAGAGTTATTGAGTGAGAAAACGCCGCTCATTGACTTCGGGTAAGAATGCGTGAGGAACAAAGCCAAAACGGATTTGACGGCCCGCAAGAATTCAAAATTCGTGGGTTTTTTGCGGGCTTAAAAATGTGACCGTTTTCGCCCAGCCCAGAATCCAAAGCCGACGTTAGCGCAACCGCCGCGAAATGGCGCTTCGTTCTGCGACCTGTAGGTTGCCACCAAATACGTCGCTGCAATGTTCGCCAACGGCTGGTTTCCCCGCCGAGCGGCAGCGTTACTCCGAGCGCACGTGTAGGATGTTTCAAGCTGCGTGCGCGTGGAGCGAAAAAACCGAATTCTCAGGACGGCCTACTGGCCGATCTTCTCCGCAGCGCAGGATGCGACAACACTCAAGCGCTCGTGTTATGGATCAAGCCATAGGTGGATGCCGCGCGTCGATTGGTGGGGCGGGCTTGTAAAACGGCGTGTGCTATAGAAACGCGTTGCGCCTTCCGCGCCGGATCGATGAGCAACGCGCAACAGGCAACCGCCACAAGCAGTACCCACACCCATCGCCCCGCTACCGCCCAGCGATGCCGAGCGCTAGACGCCAAGCGCCTGCCGGACTGATCAGCCGATGATTGAGCCACGCGCTGTTGGCCTTCTCCCGCGATCAGTGCGGCGAAGCGAGACTTCGGTTAGCGCTTACGCCCTGCTGACAGCGCTCAACAGGCCGCCACACGGCGCTTGTTGGACGCATACCAAGCCGTTTTTGACGCGCACGGTTTGCCGAGGCGTTCGTTGCCGGCGGGTGGGACGAAGCGGTCGTTTTGGTGAAACACACGAACGGCTGCTTTGGTCATGATGCGCCGCTCTTGGAGGGCTTGTTCCTTGGCAATTCTCTGATCGTATTTGTGGACCACCTACACTGCTCTCTATTTTTGAGCACGCAACCAGGCAAGACATGGCGCCAAAGCTATGCCAACGAAGTCAGTCGCTACATGCGCAATGATGTTGGCCAGAAGATCCCCATGCCACAGAAAAAAGGCCGTAAGTATCGCGCCCGAAATAGCTGTCGTGAGAGCCGGTCCGACACCCCACGTCGGAACATGCGCGATTGCGAACGCGGCCACGACAAGAAGCCCCGCGAGCAGAGGATCGAGACCAAGCGATGTGAGGATCGCGAGAGCAACCCCGCGATATAGGATTTCCTCAATCGTGCCACCTATAACCACTGCGATTACAAGGTACCAAGGTGGAAGAAGAGCTAGCGATGATAAGGTATTTTCAAAGCCCTGAAGACCCAGCCAATGAGGTAGCCGTAGAAGAAAAGGACCTGCCACAAGCACAAAAAACGCGGCTATACCGGAACCCCAGGCAAACGTAGCTGAGCTTGGTGCGATTAACCCAATCGTATGGGGATGGAAGCCGAGTGGATGCAGCATCATCCAAAGGCTGCCGACGCCAAGAACTGCGAGAAAAAACTGACAAAACAACTTGGCAAAAAGGCTCTCAGTCTCTTCTTCGCGAACTCGTCCAAAATGAGCAATAGCAAGCGGTCCCACCAGGGCTAGTGCGAGCGTGAAAATGGCGGCCAAATAGGTCAACAAATCAGTTTAGCTAGCGTGCAACAGGGCACGAGAGGTTGCTCGTAAAGCATCGAGTATAGGTCCTTCCCGGTTCGCACTTCAATCACACCACAACGGCAGACTTAGACATGCGGGCTGCCCGCAGCATCTGGTAATTTGGGCTCCTTTCAGGCCTTCGCCGCCCCGTAGCATGTGAAAGGACTTAAGCGCTCGTATTATCGCACACGCCCCTCATGAGTGCGGGGTGTCGCTTGGTGGGGCGGCCTTGTATAACGGGATGTCCTTAAAAACGCGCCTCGCCTTCCTCGCGGGATCGGGGAGCAACGCGGAGCCCGCAAGCGCCACAAGCAGCACGCACACCCAACGCCCCGCTACCGCCCAGCCATGCCTGGCGCAAAACCTGGCTGAAAGCCTCGTGCAAGCCGCGTGAAAGCCGTGTGAAAGCCGTGGGCGCGCGAAAACCAGTTCCCTCTGGCGGCCTTGCGCCCTAAAACCCGCGCAGCACTTACGGAGACGCGCCATGTTGGATTTGACCTACGACACCCCTGCGCCGAAAGTCATTGCCGGGGCGCAGCACGATTGGGAGCTGGTCATCGGCTTGGAGGTGCATGCGCAGGTGGCGTCCAAGGCCAAGCTGTTCTCCGGCGCGGCCACCGCGTTCGGCGCGGAGCCTAACGCCAATGTCGCCTTTGTCGATGCCGCAATGCCGGGCATGCTGCCGGTGATCAACGAGTTTTGCGTGGCGCAGGCGGTGCGCACCGGCTTAGGGCTCAAAGCCCAGATCCACGAGCGCTCGGCCTTTGACCGCAAGAACTACTTCTACCCCGACCTGCCCCAGGGCTACCAGATCAGCCAGCTATACCATCCGATTGTCGGCGAAGGCGAAGTGCTGGTGGAGATGGGCCCCGGCGTCGCGCGGCGGGTGCGTATCGAGCGGATCCATCTCGAGCAGGATGCCGGCAAGTCGATCCATGACATGGATCCGGCGATGTCGTTTGTCGATCTCAACCGCACCGGCGTCGCCTTGATGGAGATTGTCTCGCGCCCCGATATCCGCGGCCCGGAGGAGGCGGCCGCCTATGTCGCCAAGTTGCGCCAGATCATGCAGTACCTGGGCACCTGCGACGGCAATATGCAAAACGGCAACCTACGCGCGGACGTGAACGTCTCGGTGTGCCGCCCCGGCGCCTATGAACGCTATCAGGAAACCCAGGATTTCAGCCATCTGGGCACCCGCTGCGAGATCAAGAACATGAACTCGTTGCGCTTCATCCAAGCCGCCATCGAATACGAGGCGCGCCGCCAGATCCAGATCATCGAAGGGGGCGGCAGCGTCGACCAGGAGACCCGCCTCTACGATCCGGACAAAGGCGAGACGCGGTCGATGCGCTCCAAGGAAGAGGCGCATGATTACCGCTATTTCCCCTGCCCCGACCTCCTCCCGCTGGAGATTGAGCGGGCGTGGATCGATGACATCGCCGCCGCGTTGCCGGAACTGCCCGATGCCAAGAAGGCGCGGTTGATGGCGTTGGGGCTGACCGATTACGACGCCAGCGTGTTGACCGCCGAAAAGCAGAACGCCGATTACTTCGAAGCGGTGGCTGAGGGGCGCGATGCGAAGCTGTCGGCCAATTGGGTGATCAACGAACTGTTCGGGCGGCTCAAACAAGACGACGCTGCGATTGATGCCAGCCCGATCTCGGCGGCCCAGCTCGGCCAGATCGTGGATTTGATCTCAGCCGACACGATTTCGGGCAAAATCGCCAAGCAAGTCTTTGAAATCGCCTATACATCGGGGCGCGACCCAGAGGAAATCGTGGCCACTGAAGGGCTGAAGCAGGTGACTGATACTGGCGCCATCGAGGCCGCGGTCGATCAGGTCATCGCCGACAACCCGGCTCAGGTGGAGAAGGCGAAGGCCAACCCCAAGCTCGCGGGGTGGTTCGTGGGTCAGGTGATGAAAGCGACGGGCGGCAAAGCGAACCCCAAAGCGGTCAATCAGATCGTCGCGCAAAAGCTGGGGCTCTGACCTGGGTTGGCGAGCCGCTGATGTGAGGGGCATGCAGGCGGAGGCATGTTTGGTGCGGCGGCGTCGACTGGTTGAGCGGCACTTCGTCGATTGTGAGGCTACTTGCGCGAGGCCCGGCCCTGGGAGGGTGGTGTCGCCAGACGGACCGTCGTTCTCTTGAGTACCCATGACGCGCTCACGTCGGTTGCTGCAAGGAGCGCCCTCGCTTGATGAAGCGGTGCCGGAGGGTCGGGCATGGCGCATGCGCGCCGGGTGTTCTGTGGGGCGGGTGTTTTGCGCTATCAACATGATGCCTCTGCCGCAGCGATGTACAAATCGCAGGGTTCTGCCAAGAGCTGTGTTCCCTGCTCACCAGGTTAGGCCGTGTGCGGCAGGCCCGGCCCTGGGAGGGCAGTGCAGCCAGGCTGACGGTCGTACTTAAAAGCATCAGTGGCGCTCTTGCTTCGGTTGCTGCAACATATGCCCTCCCGGGGGGAGGGTCGGGCATGGCGCATGCGCGCCGGGTGTTCTGTGTGGCAAAAGTTTCGCGCTGCTGACATCGGAACGAAGGATGGTAGAAGCACCGTCAAGTCGCAGGTATCCTATGCTCGGTCTTTGGAGGGTGGTGCCCCTAGGCAAACGGGGATTCTGCAAAGCACCAGTGACGCTCTTACTTCGGTTGCTGCGACGAACGCCCTCGCTTGATGAAGCGATGCGGGAGGGTCGGGCATGGCGCAGGCGCGCCGGGTGCTCTGTGTGGCGGGTGTTTCGCCCTGCTGACATCGGAGAGATCGGGCGACGGCAAACAAGTCGAGCCTTAAAGCCCCGAGTTTAGTTCCCTGCTCACCAGATTAGGCCGTGTGCGCCCGGCCCGGCCCTCGGAGGGCAGTGCCGCTAGACCGACGGTCCTACGTTAAAGCATCAGTGACGCTCTTGCTTCGTCTCCTACGACGAATGCCCTCCCGGGGGGAGTGTCAGGCATGGCGCAGGCGCGCCGGGTGCTCTGTGTGGCGGATGTTTCTCGTTGCTCAAATGGGCAGAGGAATACCGGGGCCACTGGCGCTGGAAATTGTATTTGCCAACACACCTATGATGCAGGCGCGACCCAACAATGCCTGTCCGCCCGCCTCCATCATCCCGCCACTGGCGCGGATCAATCAGTGCTGGGCCCGCGCAAACGCCCTCAGCCGCGGCGTTTTTGCTCGGGCGGTAAGCGGGGCGGATCAGGCCGCTCGGCCGATGCCTTATCGGTTTTGCCAGGCCGCGAGCGGCTCATCTTGTTCATCCCAGCATTGATGCCCTGGTTGATCACCCGGCGCATCACCTGGCGGATTACCATGTTTATCAGTTGATTGGCGTTCATCGCACCCTCTCAGTCAAACATATCGCCCTGATCAGCGCGATCGGGCCCTGCTTCGTTGTCCTCGCCACCATCCCCGCGCCCCTCTTCAAGCCCGTCTTCGCTCCCGTCTTCAGGCCCGCCGCCATCGCCCGCCGCGCGCCCGACGCCGAGCCCGCCTTGATCGGGCCGGCTTTCGAGCAGACCGGCGGCGCGCAGCTCTTTCAACCCAGGCAGGTCGCGCGCAGTTTCCAACCCGAAATGGTCTAGAAATGTGTCCGTCACCACGAAAGTCACGGGGCGCCCAGGGGTAAGCTTGCGCCGCCCGAGCCGGATCCACTCCAGCTCCAAGAGCTGTTCGACCGTGCCGCGCGACACCGACACGCCGCGGATCTCTTCAATCTCAGCCCGCGTCACCGGCTGATGGTAGGCGATAATCGCTAAGGTCTCGATCGCCGCCCGCGACAGCTTGCGGGTCTCCACCGTCTCTTTCTGCATCAGAAAGCCCAGATCGGGCGCGGTGCGAAACGCATACGCATCGCCCACCCGCACCAACGCAACGCCGCGCCCCTCATAGCGCTTGCGCAGATGCACCAACGCCTCCGCGGCGTCGGCGCCGTGGGGCATCCGCGCGTTCAGATCTGCCACGCTCACCGGATCGGCAGAGGCAAACAGGATCGCCTCGACCATGCGTTCCTGCTCACCCATCGGCGGCGCCGCGAACAGGCTTGGACCTTCATTTGGGCCTTCATCCGTCATCACGGCTCTTTCGGCGCAATTGGATCGGGGCAAAGGTCTCGGCCTGGCGGATCTCGGCCTGGCCCTCTTTGACCAGTTCCAGCGAGGCGGCAAAGGTGGAGGCAGTGGCGCTGCGCCGCAGGCCCGGGTCATCGCCCCAGCCGTCTGGCAGATAGCTCAAGAGATCCGTCCAATCGCCCGCGAACCCGATCAGCGGGCGCATCCGCTCGAGCGCCTGCTCCATCGTCATCACCCGGTCCCGGTCCATCGCGTAGGGGCGAAACTCATCCTTGGTGCGGATCCGGGCGTAGCCCTGCATCAGATCAAGGAGCGTCGCGCTGTAGCGGATGCGGCGCACGTGATCGAGCCGCTCCGGCAGGCCGCGGGCAAAGAAATCACGGCCCTTTTGATCCCGAGCCATCAGCTTGGCGGCAGCGTCACGCATCGCTTGCAACCGCTCTAACTGAAACGCCAGATGGGCAGCCAGATCAGCGCCGCTTGGCCCCTCTTCTGCCGGATCGGGCGGCAGCAACAGACGCGATTTGAGGAAGGCAAGCCACGCTGCCATCACCAGGTAATCCGCCGCTAACTCGATGCGCAACGCCTGCGCCTCTTCGACGAAGACCAAGTACTGCTCGGCCAGTTGCAAAACCGAGATGCGCCGCAGATCCACCTTCTGGGTGCGCGACAGCGTCAATAGCAGATCGAGCGGCCCCTCGAAGCCGTCGACATCAACGATCAGCGCCTCAGCCGCGCGGCGCGCCTCAATCTGCGCGATCGTGTCCAGGGGGGGCGTATCAGCCATGCACCTCGCCGTTCAGAAGCGCATCAAGCTTGGCCTCTGTTTGGGCGATGTCAATGGGCTCGGGCCGTCGCCGCGCTGCGAGGGCCGCTTCACCGCGCAGCACTGCCTCAGGCGCCAGGGCGCCCGCCGCGTCCACCACCGCTTCCATCTCATCGAGATGGCCGGCGCAATGCAGCACCAGATCACAGCCCGCGGCCAAGGCATCGGCTGTCCGCTCGGCCAGCGACCCCGACAGCGCTTCCATCGAGATATCGTCGGTGATGAGCAAGCCGCCAAAGCCCAAGGCTTCGCGGATGTAGCGCAGCACCACAGGTGAGGTCGTGGCGGGCCGGTCTTGGTCGAGTGCCGCGTAGATCACATGGGCGGTCATCGCCATCGGCAGATGCGCTAAATGGGCGAAGGGGGCAAAATCTGTCTCGCG
The DNA here is from genome assembly GCA_038750765.1 of Pseudomonadota bacterium. Lineage (GTDB taxonomy): Bacteria > Pseudomonadota > Alphaproteobacteria > Rhodobacterales > Rhodobacteraceae > Psychromarinibacter. Next base: position 16,176 of record JBCDGW010000030.1, read on the forward strand.
CAGCACATCGAGGCTTTCGCCGACCCGGGGTAGCGAGAAATGGCTGTCGACGATGGCGCGGCCATGGCCGGGCACGTGCTTCATCACCGGCACCACCCCGCCCTGCAACAACCCCTCAGCAACCGCAGTGGCCGCCTCGATCACGGTCTCGGCACGGGTGCCGTAGCAGCGGTTTTTGATAAAGGCATGGCTGTCATGATTGGCGACGTCACAGCAGGGCGCGCAATTGACATCGATGCCCGCGGCGCGCAGTTCGGCGGCGATTAACCGGTAACGCAGGGCCATCGCCTCGGGTCCGGCCAGCGCCATCTGATCGAGGGGCGGCAGCCATTGCCGCCAATGGGGTGGCCCCATCCGCTGCACCCGGCCGCCTTCTTGATCGATCAAGATCGGCGCGTCACGGCCAACGGTTTCGCGCATCGCATCCGTCAGCCGTTTCACCTGTTCGGGGTTTTGCATGTTGCGCGCAAATAGGATGAACCCCCAGGGCTGCGCTTGGGCGAAAAACTGGCGTTCGGCGGGGCTTAGGCGGGGGCCTTCACATCCAAGGATCGCCGCGACGGGGCCGCCCATCTCAGCGCGCCATCACAGGGATACAATCTTCGTTCGCGGCCACGAAAGCCGAGCAGAAGCGCCGCGCATCGGCCAGATCGTCAAAGCCTACAGCGCGGAGGCGGTAGAACGTCTTGCCGCCCGCAACCGCCTTTTCCACCACCCGCTGCTTGTCGAGCAAGAAATTGGTAAATTGCTGATCCAATTGCCGCCACGCCGCGCGGGCCTCTTCGGGGCTCGCAAAGACGCCAAACTGCACCAAGCGGGTGTCGGCGGCGATGCTGTCGGCGTCTACTTCCACCGCGCCCGGGGTCACGGCCAAGGCCACGCTCTCCGCCACCGCTTCGGCGGTGCGGTCACCGCGCGGGCGCGGGCTTGGCAAGGGTGAGAACGACACGCCATAGACGCTCTCGGGGATCACGGATTTCGTCTCGGGGGTATCTGCGCTGTCGGACAAGGCCGCAAGCGGCGTCGCGTCCGCGGCCAATTCGTCGACAAGGGCCAGCACTTCGCCGTCGCTTGCCGCAGGTGCGGGCGCGCTGTCAGGTCCCGGCGATGGCGCAGGGGCCGGGACTGGTTTCGGTACCGCCGTCACCTCGATGCCCACCGCTTCATCACCAGGCACCGGGCGCGTGCCAGCCACATCTTCGTCGGTCAGGGTCAAAGGATCGGGTGCGAGCACCAGCCGCTCGGCCGGGCCCGCCGCAGAACCGTCGGCTGCCACCGAGTTCACCGCCAAGCCCTGATGTTGCATCTGCTCACCCCCCGGCTCATCAGGCACGACACGCATCGGCCCTTCAAGCGCGCGGATCACCGGGAGCCCGGTCACGTCGCGCACGGCCAGTTGATACCCCCAAATTGCCAGCCCCACTACCAGGCTAACGGAGACAATCGCCCCCGCCCAGTTGACCAAATTCGTGAGAAGGCCCGATGCGCCCACACCACCGGGACCGGCATCGTCGCCGAAATACATGTCCGCCATTTTGCCTCACTGCCCGCCCGGTGCGTTCCGGGTGGTTTTATTGCCTTGCCTGTGCAACCCCGGAGCGCGCTTGTTTTGGTCAGCGCAGTTCTTCCGCCGGAGTTATCCCCAGAATACCAAGACCCGATGAAATCACAACGCCGACCGCGCGCGGCAGCGCAATTTTTTCCATGTTAGGCCCGGTTTCGCCGAGAAAACGCAGCTGCGGCTGATCGTTGCCGCGGTTCCACAATGCGTGAAACTCAGAGGCGAGCTCGTAGAGGTAAAACGCCACCCGATGCGGCTCATTCGTGCGCGCGGCCAGGTCCACCAGCCGGGGCCATTCGGCCAGCTTGCGGGCCAGCGCGATCTCGGCGCGATCTTCGAGCACCGGCGCAGGCGCATCGGCGGCGTCTAGCACCGCGCCCGCTTCCGCCGCTTTGCGCAGCACCGAGCGCACCCGCGCATGGGCATATTGCACGTAGTAGACAGGGTTGTCTTTCGACTGCTCAAGCACCTTGTCGAAATCAAAATCGAGCGGCGCGTCATTGCGCCGGGTGAGCATGACAAAGCGGGTCACATCGGGCCCCACTTGCTCGACCACATCGCGCAAGGTGACGAAATCACCGGCCCGCTTAGACATCTTGAATTGCGCGCCGTCCTTAAAGAGTTTGACCAGTTGGGTCAGCTTGATGTCGAGCGGCACCGCGCCATCGCTCAACGCGCTGACAGCGGCTTTCATCCGCTTCACATAGCCGCCGTGATCTGCACCAAACACATTAATCAGCGCGTCGAAGCCCCTGTAAATCTTGTCATAATGGTACGCGATATCGGGCGCGAAATAGGTCCACGCGCCATCCGATTTCTTCACCGGGCGGTCTACGTCATCGCCGTGGGCGGTGGATTTGAACAGCGTCTGCTCGCGCGGCTCCCAATCGTCGGGAACCTTGCCTTTGGGTGGCTCCAACACGCCCTCGTAGACCAGGCCTTTTTGTGCCAACAGATCCAACGCCGCCTCGATCCGGCCGGTGCCGTAGAGCGATTTCTCAGAGAAGAACACATCCATTTCGACGCCCAAAAGCGCCAGATCAGCCCGGATCAGATCCATCATCTGATCGGTGGCAAAGGCGCGCACCTCGGCCAGCCACACCGCCTCGGGCTGATCGAGCAAGGCGGTGCCATGCTGTTCTTTGAGCGCCTCACCCACCGGGATCAGATAACCACCAGGGTAGAGGCCATCGGCAATCTCGGGCGCCTCGCCACAGGCCTCGCGGTAGCGCTCAAATGCCGAGCGTGCCAGCACGTCCACCTGCGCGCCGCCGTCATTGATGTAGTATTCCCGCGTCACGTCGAAGCCCGCAAAGGCCAAAAGCCCCGCCAAGGCATCGCCGAACACCGCGCCGCGAGTGTGGCCTACATGCAAGGGTCCAGTGGGATTTGCCGACACGTATTCCACGTTGACGCGCTTGCCCTGCCCCATGGTGGAGCGGCCAAATCCGCCGGGATCGGCGAGAATGCCTGAGACGAGATTGGGCCAGGTGCCATCGGCAAGGGTGAGATTGAGAAAGCCCGGCCCGGCCACCTCAGCGCTGGCGATCCGCGGATCCTGCGCGAGGCGGAGCGCTAAGTCGTCGGCGATCGCGCGCGGCTTCAGCCCCGCGGGCTTGGCCAGCACCATCGCCGCATTGGTGGCCATATCGCCGTGGCTTGCCTCACGCGGCGGTTCCACCGCGACATTGGCGAAATCCAACCCGCTCGGCAGCACGCCGGCCCCCGCCATAGCGTCCAACTGCTCAAGCACCAGGGTGCGGATCTGCGCGAAGATATTCATAGCGTGCCTCGTTATTCAGGGCGGTTTAGCACCTCGGCCCGCGCCGTCAACGCAGGCCATGCAGGGGCTGGCCACGCGGGGGCTAACCCGTTTCGCGCGCGCCGGTTAGCGCTGCCCGTGGAGTTTGCGCAACCGCTTCCATTCTTGCAGCGCAAACCGGTCAGTCATACCGGAGATGTAATCGCATACGAGGCGCGCCAGCACCGTCTCCGAGCGCGCCAAGGCTACCTCCTTGCGCCATTGCTTGGGCAATTCACCTGGATGCGCCATAAAAATCGGAAACAACCCGTCAATTGCCTTGGTCACCTTCTTGCGCATCTTCACCACCGAGGGCGCGCGGTACATGCGCGTGAACAAAAACGCCTTGATCGTTTTCAGATCGCGCCAAACCGGATCCGAAAAGCGCACCATCGCACGCCCGGCATGGCGGATATCGTCGGCGGTGCGGGGGTCTAACGCGGCAAGGCGCCCGCGCGCCTGGTCGATGACATCCTCGACCAACATGCCGAAGAACCGCCGCAGCGCCTCGTGACGGCGGCGATAGAGGTTGAGCGCCGGATAATCGCGGTCAACAGCGGCAAAACACCCGTCGAGCAGCGGCAGCGCGGCCAGATCCTCGGTGGAAAACAACTCCGCGCGCAGCCCGTCATGGAGGTCATGGCTGTTATAGGCCACATCATCCGCCAAAGCCGCGACCTGGGCCTCGACCGAGGCGTGGGTGTCTAACGCCAGATCGTGGCGCGCGTTATACTCGGCCAGCGCATAAGGCACCGGGCCCTGAACCGGGCCGTTATGCTTGGCGATACCTTCGAGCGTCTCCCAGGTCAGGTTGAGCCCGTCAAACTCGGCATAGTGCCGCTCCAGCGCCGTCACGATGCGCAGGGTCTGGGCATTGTGATCAAAGCCGCCATAGGGGGCCATCAACCGCTCCAACGCGTCCTCGCCAGTATGGCCGAACGGTGGATGCCCCAGATCATGGGCCAGCGCGACGGTTTCGGCCAAATCAGCATTAAGCCCCAACACCCCCGCGATTGACCGCGCCACCTGCGCCACCTCGATCGAGTGGGTAAGCCGGGTGCGAAAGTAGTCGCCCTCATGCTCGATAAACACCTGGGTCTTGTGCTTGAGACGGCGAAAGGCCGAGGCATGGATGATCCGGTCCCGGTCGCGCTGAAACGCATCCCGGTGACGGCTCGCCGCCTCGGGGTAAAGCCGCCCGCGCGAGCTCTCAGCCCGCGCCGCGTATGGCTGCATCATATCGGCGATCCGCGTTCTTGTCCCAACGTCCCAACGGTCATATATACTGCGGTTACGGATGAAATGACACCGCTGGATCGCCGATGCTGCTGCCTCCGAAAGTGACCGAACGCGCGTTTGAGCGCCTCAACGAGATTGGGGCGGCGGCGCAGGGCAAGGCGCTGCGCGTCGCGGTTGAGGGCGGCGGCTGCTCCGGCTTTCAATATGACATCTCGCTGGCCGAACCCGACGCCGATGACCTGGTGCTGGAAGGCTGCGGCGAGAAGGTGGTGGTTGATAGCGTGTCGCTGCCGTTTTTGGCCGACGCGATCATCGATTTTACCGAGGAGTTGATCGGCGCACGTTTCACCATCGAGAACCCCAACGCCACCGCATCGTGCGGCTGCGGCACATCATTCTCGATCTAGCCGCGGTGAAGATCGCTACCTTTAACATCAACGGCATCAAGGCCCGGATCACCGCGTTGTCGGATTGGCTCAGCGAGGCCAGCCCCGATGTCGCGATCCTGCAAGAGATCAAATCGGTGGATGAGGCGTTTCCACGCGAGCATTTCGAGGCGATGGGCTACAATGTCGAAACCCATGGCCAGAAATCGTTCAACGGCGTGGCCCTCTTGTCGAAATACCCGCTCGAAGACGTGACCCGCGGCCTGCCGGGTGATGACGCCGACGAACAGGCGCGCTGGATCGAGGCGACCGTCGTGGGACAATCGGCGCTGCGGGTTTGCGGGCTCTATCTGCCCAACGGCAACCCGGCGCCAGGGCCCAAGTTCGACTACAAACTGGCCTGGATGGAGCGGATGCGCGCGCGGGCGGCGGCGCTGCTAGCGACCGAGGAACCCGCGCTGATGGCGGGCGATTACAACATCATCCCCCAGCCGGAGGATGCCGCCCATCCTGAACGCTGGAGCGAGGACGCGCTGCACCGGCCCGAGGCGCGCAGAGCTTATCGCCAGATCCTCAATCTGGGCTTTACCGAGGCGTTCCGCGCGCGTGTCACCGCGCCCGGCCATTACTCGTTCTGGGATTACCAAGGCGGCGCCTGGCAGAACAATGACGGCATCCGCATCGATCATCTGTTGCTGACCCCGCAAGCGACCGATCTGATGACCGATTGCGGCATCGACGCCCATATACGCGACCGCGAGAAACCCTCTGACCACGTGCCTGTCTGGATTGACCTGGCCCTTTGAGCGCGCGCCCTAAAGGGTGACCCGAGCCGCACATTGGTGCCGTTGGATGCCTCCGGCGGAGGTATTTTCCGAAAAGAAGAAGCAGAAGCGCTGCACGAGAGATGCGGCGGTAGCGCGCGGTTTTACGTGATCACATCGGGGCTGGTGCGGCCGGTGAAGCCTGCCAGATTCGTCAGCGCATGGGCGGCAGCGATTACGGGTTGCAGCACGTGTTGCGGGTCATCGTCGAGCCCCTCCGGCCCGGCCACGAACCGCTCCAGATAAACCCGCAAGGTGGCGCCGCTGGTGCCGGTACCCGAGAGCCGCAGGACCACCCGCGCGCCATCGTCAAAACCGATCCGGTAGCCCTGATTGCCCGACACCGACCCGTCGACGGGATCGTGATAGGTGAAGATATCGGCCTGGGCCACGCGCATATCGGCCACCTCCGCGCCCTCAAGCAACGGCAGCCGCGCTGTCAAATCGTCCAGCATCCGCGCGGCGGCGGCGCTATCGATGCCTTCGAAATCGTGGCGCGAATAATAGTGCCGCCCGTATTGGCGGAAGTGATCGGCGACCAGGTCAGGCAGGCTGATCTGGCGCACGGCGAGGATGTTGAGCCACATCAGCACCGCCCAGAGCCCGTCTTTCTCGCGCACATGGTCTGACCCGGTGCCGAAGCTCTCCTCACCGCAGAGCGAGACCCGGCCCGCATCCATCAGATTGCCGAAGAATTTCCATCCCGTCGGCGTCTCGAACGCGGCGCGCCCGCGCGCCTTTGCCACCGCATCGAGCGCACAGGAGGTGGGCATCGACCGCGCCACCCCTTTCAAACCGGCCTTATAGCCGGGGGCCAGATGGGCGTTGGCGGCGATGATCGCCAGCGAGTCCGACGGGCTCACATAGGTGCGCGGGCCCACGATCATGTTGCGATCACCGTCGCCGTCGCTGGCGGCGCCGAAATCAGGCGCACCTTCGCCATACATCGCTGTCATCAACGCCTCGGCCCAGACCGGGTTCGGGTCGGGATGCATGCCGCCGAAGTCGGGCAGCGGCGCGCGGTGGGTGACTGTCCCGGCGGCGGCGCCCAGCCGGTTTTCCAAGATTTCCACTGCGTAAGGCCCTGTGACCGCGTTCATCGCATCGAAGGTGAGGCGGAACCCGCCCGCGATCAGCGCCTTGATCGCGGCGAAATCAAACAGCGTCTCCATCAGATCGGCGTAATCAGCCACCGGATCGACCACGTCGACCCGCATCTCCCCCAGCTGCGCCGGGCCTATTGCTGCCAGGTCGAGATCGGGCGCTTCCATCACCTGGTAGCCGGTAATCGCGCCCGTCGCGGCATGGATCGCCTCGGTCACTTGTTCAGGCGCGGGGCCGCCATTGGGGGTGTTGAACTTGATGCCGAAGTCTTCGTCGGGGCCGCCGGGATTATGGCTGGCCGACAGGATGATACCGCCATCAGTTTGGTGCAGCCGGATCAGGTGGCTGGCCGCGGGCGTCGACAGGATGCCGCCCTGCCCCACGATCACCCGCGCGGCCCCATTGGCTGCAGCGATCTTGAGGATGGTCTGACACGCGCGGTCATTGTGGTAGCGCCCATCGCCGCCCAGCACATAGGTTTTGCCCGCCGCACCGCCGGTCGCGTCAAAAATCGCCTGCACGAAGCTCTCCAGATAATGGGGCTCCAGGAACACCTTGGTCTTTTTACGCAGGCCGGATGTGCCGGGCTTTTGCCCTTCGAACGGCGCGATTGCGATCCGCTGTGACGTCATTCTTGCACCTCACTGATAGGGGCCCGCTGCAGGGCTAACACGGCATTGGCCGGCGCGATTAATGTGCCGTTGAGCGGGTTATGGGGCCCGGCATCGGGCTGCGTTGTGTCGATCACCACTTCCCAGACATAGCCTTTGGCGCAGGGAGGCAGCACCACCTCTTGCTCGCCACCAGCATTGAACACCGCGAAAATCACATCGTCCGAGGCATCGTAGTCAGGCGTGTCCGATGAGGTGCGGATCTCCACGCACAGCGTCTTCCAGCCTGCATCATTCCAATCGGCGGGGGTGGGCACCGACCCATCGGGCAGATGCCAGAACAGATCGGCCAGCCCGTCGCGCCGCCGCGGCCGCGAGTGCAAAAACAGCCGCTGACGCAGCACCGGGTGCTCTTCGCGCAGGCGCAAAAGCTTGCGGGTGAAGGCGTGCAGAGACGCATCGAAGCGCGCCCAGTCGAGCCAGCCGATCTCGTTATCTTGGGCATAGGCATTGTTATTGCCCTGCTGCGAATTGCCGAACTCGTCGCCCGCTAACAGCATCGGCGTGCCCTGGCTCAGCACCAGGGTGGCCAGCAGGTTGCGCTTACGCAGCCCCCGCGCAGCCAGGATCGCGCTGTCTTTGGTTGCGCCCTCGACACCGAAATTGTCGGAGAAGTTTTCCGACTTGCCGTCGCGGTTGCCCTCGCCATTGGCCAGGTTGTGCTTTTCGCGGTAGGCCACCGTGTCGGCTAGGGTAAAGCCGTCATGCGCGGTGACAAAGTTGACCGATGAGGTGGCGGCACGGCCTGAATGGTCAAACTGCTCGCTCGAACCCAAAAGACGGCTCGCCAATCGTCCCGTCATCACCGCGTCGCCGCGCCAAAACTGGCGCACATCATCGCGAAACTTGTCGTTCCATTCCAAAAACGGGTGCGGAAAGGCGCCGAGCTGATACCCGCCGGGCCCGATATCCCACGGCTCAGCGATCAGCTTGACCCGGTTGAGCACCGGATCTTGGCCGATCGCATCCAAAAACCCGCTGCTGGGATCAAATGCGTCGGCTTCGCGCGCGAGCGTCGAGGCCAAATCAAAGCGAAAGCCATCGACATGCATCACCTCGACCCAATACCGCAGACTGTCCATGACCATGCGCAGAACAGCGGGATGGGCCAGGTTGAGCGTGTTGCCGGTGCCGGTGTGGTTCATGTAATACCGCCCGCCGCCGGTCAGCCGGTAGTAGGCGGTGTTGTCGAGGCCGCGAAAGCTTAAAGTGGGCCCAAGCTCATTGGCCTCGCCGGAATGGTTGTAGACCACGTCGAGGATAACCTCGATACCCGCCGAGTGCAGGCGCCGCACCATCTGCTGAAATTCCCAGATGCCGCCATCGGCGAGATAGCGCGGCTCGGGGGCGAAGAAGCCAATGCTCTGATAGCCCCAGTAATTCACCAAACCTTTGCGCACTAAGAAACGGTCATCGAGGAACGCTTGCACCGGCAACAACTCGACGCTGGTGATGCCGAGATCCACCAGATAATCGAGCATCGGCGCGCTGGCCACGGCGCGAAACGTGCCTTTGAGATGCGGCGGCACCTTTGGGTGCGCCTGGGTGAGACCACGCACATGGGCCTCATATATCACGCTCTCATTGGCAGGATGCTCAGGCGGGCGATCATCGCCCCAGGTATAGCTGGGATCGATCACCACCGATTTGGGCACGAACGGCGCGCTGTCGCGGGCATTGAAGCTGGTGTCAGAGCGGTTCGGCTCATAGCCATACACCGCGTCATTCCAGATCAGTGGATCGGCGAGTTTCTTGGCATAGGGGTCGATCAGCAGTTTGTTGGGGTTAAAACGCAGGCCCGCATTGGGCTCATAAGGGCCGTGCACCCGGTAGCCGTATTTGGTGCCAGGCCCTAACCCGTCGACGCGCACATGCCAGATATCGCCGTCGCGCTCGCGCAGGGGAATGCGGGCCTGCTCACGCGATTCCGCATCAAAGAGGCACAGTTCCACCCGCTCGGCCTGCGACGAGAACACCGCAAAATTGACGCCGCCACCGTCAAAATTCGCCCCCAGCGGATCCGGGCGACCGGCGGACAGCACATAGCGCAGCTGGTCAGAAGACGAAGACCGGGGCATGGGTTGGAGGCTCAGATTAGGTCAAAAGCGATTGATACAGCGCATGATAGGCCTGACTTGAGGGGCGCCAGTCAAGCGCTGCTTTCATAGCGTTCCGCTGCATCTGCCGCCAGAGCGGTTTTGTGGCATAAAGCGCCACCAAGCGGCGCATCGCCTGCGCCAAGGCCAGCCCGTCGGTGGGAAAAAACGTGACCCCGTTGGCGGCGCGCCCATCGATGGCCAAGGGCGAGGCGTTGATGACGGTGTCGTTAAGCCCGCCTGTCGCCGCCACAACGGGCAACGTGCCGTAGCGCAGACCGTATAGCTGGGTAAGCCCGCACGGCTCAAATCGGGATGGAATCAGCACCGCGTCGCCGCCTGCAAACAGCCGGTGCGAAAGCGCTTCATCATAGCCGATGCGCACGCCGATCCGACGCGGGTTGCGCGCCGCCGCGGCCTGGAACGCGGCCTCAAGCGCCGGATCACCTGAGCCCAGCACCGCCAGACCGCCACCGCGCCAGACGAACTCGTCCAGCATGTCGGGCACCAGGTCGAGGCCCTTTTGGCTGGTCATCCGGCTAACGATGATCACCAGCGGCCCCGGCACGCTGCCCAACCCAAATGCCTCGATCAACGCCCGCCGATTACGCCGTTTCTCGCTGAGCGACCGGGCGCTGTAAGGCACGATCTCGGGGTCGGTCTCGGGTGACCACACATCGGTGTCGATCCCGTTGAGAATGCCGTGCAGGTCACTCGCGCGCGCCGCGATCACCCCTTCAAGCCCCATGCCAAATTCGGGCCGCATCAGCTCTTCGGCGTAGGTGGGCGACACCGTGGTGATGGCATCGGCATAGACCAGACCCGCCTTGAGGCTGCTCAAACCACCGTAAAACTCCAAACGATCGGGATGGAAATCAGCCGCAGGCAGGCGCAGCGCGCTTAGCTTGGCCTTAGGCGCGTGGCCCTGAAAGGCGATGTTGTGGATCGTCATCACGCTGCGCACATCTGTGACCTTGGCGGCGCTCAGATAGGCAGGGGCAAAGCCTGCCTGCCAGTCGTGGCAATGCAAGATCGCCGGGCGCCAGCCATCGCTCAGCCCTTTCGCGGCCACCTCTGCGGCTGCCCAACTGAGCGCTGCAAACCGTTCGGCGTTGTCGGTGAAGTCACCCTTGGCGTCGCTATAGGGCCCGCCTGCGCGATCATACAAATGCGGCGCGTCGAGCAGCATAACCTGCAATGCACCCACCTTACCGGACAAAATCGCCGCCGGGCCGCCGAAGAGGTCCTTCGCGCTCCAAACTTTCTTCGGCGCGGTCAGCGTTGCTGCTAGCCCCCGATAGGCGGGGATCAGGACGCGGGTGTCACAGCCCTGCTCGGCCAGCGCCAAAGGCAGCGCGCCGACCACGTCGGCCAGCCCGCCGGTCTTGATCAACGGCACGCATTCGGAGGCGACAAAAAGGACGCGCGGCATAACCGGTTACGCCAGCGCCGCCGCGCGCGCGTCAAGCATCTCTTGGGTGATCAGCACCACGCCTTTATCAGTGCGGCGGAACCACTTGCCGTCTTCCTCGGGATCTTGGCCAACCACCAGCCCCGCCGGGATCTGCACCCCGCGATCCAGCACGCATTTGGACAGTTCCGCGTTCTCGCCGATATCGGCGTAAGGCAGCGCTACCACTTCAGAGCAAACCGAATAGCTATGGGCGTGGACCGCGGTGAACAGCAGCGAGTTGCGAATTTTCGCGCCCGATACGATGCAGCCGCCCGAGACCATCGAGGACACCGCACTGCCGCGCCGGCCCTTCTCATCATGGATAAACTTCGCTGGCGGAACGATCTCGGCATAGGTCCAGATCGGCCAGGTGCGATCATAGAGGTCAAGCTTCGGCTCAAAATCAGTGAGGTCGATATTGGCTGCGTGGAAGGCATCGATGGTGCCCACATCCCGCCAATAGGGCTCGGGCTCGGTGCCGCTCATCACGCAGGAATCCGCAAAGCGATGCGCCATGGCTTTGCCGTTTTTGACGATATGGGGGATCAGGTCGTGCCCGAAATCGTGGCTGGAATTGCTGTCCTCGGCATCGCTCAGCAGCAGATCGCGCAGGAACCGCCAGTCGAACACGTAGATCCCCATCGACGCCAGCGCGTGGGCCGGATCACCGGGGATCGCAGGTGGATCGGCCGGTTTTTCAAGAAAATCGGTGATCTGCAGGGACGCGTCGACCGCCATTACGCCGAACGCGCTCGCCTCCGCGCGCGGTACCGTCAGGCACCCGATGGTGACATCGGCGCTCTGCGCCACGTGCTGGGCGATCATCTTCTCGTAGTCCATCTTGTAAATGTGGTCTCCGGCCAGGACCACGATGTAATCGACCTCATAACTGTCGATGATATCGATGTTTTGACGTACC
>JBCDGW010000031.1:0-28225 GCA_038750765.1 Pseudomonadota bacterium
CAGCGCTTTGCATGTCGCGCCCCTCGGAGGATCTTGCGGCATGGTGGCACGGAAATACGCGCTCTGGGACGGGAAGGCTGCGCCAAAGGCGCCGAGGCCTGAATGCCCCGCGCGTGTTCGGCCGTTCGTGGAGCATTTGCGCAAGGTTAATCTCACTGCCCGCGCCGCAGCCCATGCCGATTTGTTTGAGGCCTGCGCGGTTCTTGCGTGTCATCCAAGCCGCGCCGATCAGGCCTATAGTGAGACAGTGATAAAGTGTTTCCAGCAGGCGACGGGCAAACGCGCGCAGCTTTACCGCCCGGGTGTGTCTGATTTCAGCTTTGATGAAGCGTGGCTCGGTGGTCTGGTTGCGGCATGCCTCGACGAGGATGATGACAGCTTTCGCTTTATGCTGTGCTCGCGCGTCTCGCGCCAACACCAACGGAACTTTGCGTTTTTGATCCGCTCGGTTTCCGAGAAGTTCGCTCTGAATTAGAATTATTCTAAAAAGTTCTTGCGCCCACCCCGAAGCCTCCTACATTACCGGGATCGCCGCGATCTGCGGCTGATTGAGATAACTTCATGGGGATTTAGCGATGATACATACAGCCAACGCCCTTGCTGATGAACCGCGCAACGAGATTGTCGAGGCGTTGAATCAGTCGGTGGCGGAAACGACCGTGACGACCATGCTCGCGCAGAATTTTCATTGGAACGTGACCGGCATGGCTTTCGGCCCCCTGCACGAGTTGTTCCAAAAGATTTACGAGGACCATTTCGAAGCGCAAGATGACCTGGCGGAGCGTGTCAAAGCGCTGGACGGCCATGCCGAAGGCACGCTTGCCGGCATGTTGCACCGCTCGAAGGTTTCCGAGCACGAAGGCCAGGCCACGGATCGCGAAATGATTGCCAAACTGCTCGAAGCGCAAGAGACCTTGGCGGCCACCCTTGCTGGTTGCGGCGCGATCGCTGCCCAGCACGGTGATACCAATACCGAGGATCTGTGCATCGAGCGCAGCACCACTCACGAGAAGTTTGCGTGGTTCTTGCGCGCGCATTTGCGGTCATAACCGGCCCCGCAAAACGCGGCCTGCTGATGCGGGCCGCGCTTTGACCCCGCGTCATCGGTGCTGAGCGTTAGCACCGTTGGCGCTACTTCAATCTCCCGATCTGCGACTCAGCGTGCCGGCCCCACGACTCCCAAAGCCTTGCCGCCGCCCTGCTGTTGCCACGCCACCGCTCGTGGCTGAAACCTGCGGCGATTGTTGTGATCCGTTAACCAGTGAAACAATCGCCTCATAAGCGGAGACCCGCGAGTTAAGTGGCTTTCCGCTTATCTTGGTTAACGGAACCTCCAAGAAAGCAAGGGTTTGCAGGATCTGTCGCGCGGGAACCTGCGCGCCGCCCTAATTTGGGCTGATTTTGCCTCAGTTTCTCCACCTTGGCCGAACCATGTGTTGGCTCGGGTGGGACAAACGGAGGTTAATCAGTGTCAGGTGTCGCTCACGCAACCGCTCAACTCCCCAGCAATCCGGTTTTCTGGCGCAACGCGCCGATGGACTTCAACGGAGGCCCTGGCGATTACGTTAATGTTAGCCATCACGGCAACCTCGCTCTCAAGGCGGGGACCATTTCGATGGCGTTTAATCTGGACACGACCGACGGGCGCTTCGCGCTTATGGGCAAGGACAAAACCGGTCGCGACGAAGGCTCGTTCACCATCTGGGTGGATGACGGCGAGTTGCGCGTGTCGATGGAAACCAAAAACAGCGGCAAGACGCTGACAATTCCCAACCTGGTGATCGAAGAGGCCACGCAATACCACTTGGCGGTGTCCTTTGGACCGAACGGCCTATCGGTTTGGGTCAATGGCGAGATGGTCGGGGCCGAGCCCGAGCGCACGATATCACTGCACAAAAACTCGCTTGATCTGGTGATCGGCGGGACCCGCGCCTGGCACAGCGCGTCGAGCGAGCCGCATTCGCTGGTACGCGGCGAGATCAGTAAAGTGCGCATCTTTAATGAGCAGCTGGATGAGGGGGCGATCATGGCGCTCGCCGATGACGTCTCGCCAATGCTCGATGATATGGCGCGTATGAACGCGATGATGGAGGATCTACAGCCCACATTCGGCCAGACCCATCACGGCTCGCAAACCCTGCGCGATATCCTCGAGGATTACGGTGTCGGCGGCGGTGGCCATGGCGGTCACGGGATGCATGGCGGTGGTCATGGCGGCCATGGCTCGGGTCCGATGCTGATGATGAGCATGGGCAACGGCAACGCCAACACGATGAACGGCAACGCCATGGCCAACGGCATCAACGGTATGGGCGGCAACGACCGGATCGACGGCATGGGCGGCAACGATCAGTTGCAAGGCGGCTATGGCAACGATCTGCTCAATGGCTCGGCTGGCAATGACATTCTCGACGGCGGCCATGGTGAGGATACGCTCCTCGGCGGCGCGGGCGACGACCTGCTGATTTCCCGCTCGGATGCCCGCGAGCCGAAGGTCGCCTACGACCCTAACCGTGACGAGGGTGACCCGCTCAACGAGTTGACCAACGGCAAACTCTACCCTGATCAGCCGATCCCGGCCAATGACGTGATGATCGGCGGCGCAGGCGCAGACATCTTCTATTTCCAAGCGCTGATTAACGCCAAAGAGCGTTATATCCGCGAACACACAAACGACGATGGCACCATCAATTGGCACGGTGTCGCGGGCGAAAACAACGCCATCCACGACCACTGGGTCGACGGGCTCGGCGATGAATACGTGATGGATTTCAGCCGCGCTGAAGGAGACCGCCTGGTCATCGAAGGCCACACGCTTGAGATCAGCTCGATAGAGTACGGCGATGCCAATGGCGATGGCGTCATGGATCACTCGATCATTTCGCTCTACTCCGACCAAGGCAGCGGCGGCGGCGCCCATAACGACGACGAACTTGGCACGATCACGGTCTATGGCGACCTGGTCAAACTGTCAGACATTGAGCACACGGCGGCACCCGCCTATGGCATCGTGAAATCGATCGACGATTTGGCCGAAGCGCTCAAGCCGATGACTAACGGCGTCTCCAGCGGGCCAAAGAACCCGCCTGCTGATCTTCAGACCGTGGCCGCGCCTGACATCTTGTCTAACGCAAAGCCGGTTTTCGCGATGCCCGACAAGGTCAAGCTTGACGGGTGGCCAGGCGATTACCTGGACGCGGGGCACAATAATGATCTGGCGATCCGCTCGGGCACCATTTCGCTCAGCTTCAATATGGACGGCACGAACGGCCGCTTCGCGTTGATCTCTAAGGACAATAGCGGGGCCAATAACGGCGACTTCACGGTTTGGATCGATGACGGCGAAATCCAGGTTACGCTGGAAACCGATGGCAAGTTCAAAACGCTGACAGTGCCGGACCTGACCGTTGATGCCGGGCAGACCTACCATTTCGCGATGAGCTTCGGCACCAATGGCCTTTCGGTGTGGCTCGATGGCGCGTTAGTGGCGGCAGAACCCACGCGGATGCAGGGGATCAACACCAACGATGATAGCCTCGTCGTGGGCGCCACCCGCGCCTGGACCAACCAAGACCGTGACGCGCATACGCTGTTCCGCGGTGAGATTGGCGATGTCTACATCTACGACCGCCAGCTCAATGAGCCGGACATGATGGCGCTCGCCGCGGATGTGAGCCCGATGCTGGGTAACATGGCGCGCATGGACAAGCGGATGGAGGACCTCCAGCCCACCTTCCTGCAAACCCACCATGGCTCGCAGACACTGTCGGATATCCTCGAGGATTACGGCGTCGGCGGGCACGGTGGCCACCATGGCGGCATGGCCCATATGGGCGGCGGCGGCATGAACATGATCCTCGGCAATAACAACAGCAATGTACTAAACGGCACGGCTGGTATGGACGGGATCATTGGATATCGCGGTAACGACGATATCGACGGCGGCAACGGCAACGATCAGCTTCAGGGCGGCTACGGCAACGATACGCTTAGGGGGTCTGATGGCGACGATATTCTCGACGGTGGCCACGGCGAAGACTTGCTGATCGGCGGCGCGGGCAATGACCTGTTGATTTCGCGCTCGGATGCCCGCGAGCCGAAGGTCGCTTTTGATCCCAACCGTGATGAGGGTGACCCGCTCAACGAGCTGACCAATGGCAAGCTCTATCCCGATCAGCCGATCCCGGCCGATGATGTGATGATCGGCGGTGCTGGGGCGGATATCTTCTACTTCCAAGCGCTAATCAACGCCAAAGACCGTTACATCCGTAAGCACACCCGTGACGATGGCACGATCAATTGGCACGGCGTCGCGGGCGAAAATGACGCCATCCACGACCACTGGGTCGACGCGATGGGTGACGAATACGTCATGGATTTCAGCCGCGCTGAAGGGGACCGCCTGGTCATCGAAGGCCACACCCTTGAGATCAGTTCGATTGAGTACGGCGATGCCAACGGCGATGGCGTGATGGATCACTCGATCATCTCGCTCTACTCCGATCAGGGTAGCGGCGGCGGCGCCCATAATGACGACGAGCTTGGCACGATCACTGTGTTTGGCGACTTGGTGCTGTACTCCGATATCGAGCACACTGCCGCACCGGCTTACGGTATCGTTAATACGATTGATGATCTGGGCGAGGCGCTGAGGCCGGAAACAAACGGCATCAATAGCGGGCCAATCGCCAACCCGACACCGGTCGCGACGCCCGGCAATTTCTTGTCGGTTGCCGGTACACCCCCTGTCTTTGCGGTCGGCGGTGACTACACGTTCGCCCCGCATCATGCATCGCCGTTGATCATCGACCACGATCCCGACATGTCGCTCAATGCGGGGACCATCGCGTTCTCGTTCAACGCCACGAACCTTTGGGATTACGGCTTCTTGTTCTCCAAGGACGCCAAGGGGTACGGCAACGGCGGCCATGTTGCGGCTTATGTGATGGAGAGCGGCGACCTCGTCGTGCGGATCCAAGAGAACGGCAAGTCCCATTACCTCAAAGCGCAAGGCATTCTGCAGGAGGGCACAACCTACGACTTTGCGTTCTCGTTCGGGCCTCAGGGCGCGCAGGTTTTCCTCGACGGCAATCGCGTGGCATTCGTGCCCGGCGCGACCGTTGGTCTTAACCGCAATGCCGAGCATCTGATTATCGGCGCAACCGGTTGGAGCAGCGATGCCGGGAAGACCAATAACGTGCATGGCCACTTTGACGGCACCATCACCAACTTCGTGATGTACAATCAGCAACTTCAAGGCGGCCTTGGCTCGAATGTCGGGCCCGCAGCGCCACCAAGCGCTTTCGTGATTGAGCACGATGTGGCCCAGTGCCTCTTTAGCGAGAATTCGTTAGGTCAGATCGTGATCACATGCGGGGCTGACCGTATCGTTGTGCCGTCAAGCGTGGTGCGTCTCGAATTCCTGGATATGAGCGTTAATGTCGGGGACATCGCCTTCAACGGTGCCAATGGCGGCCGTCTTGCCGGGACCGATGACTCCGATGTGCTGATCGGTGCTAAAGCGAATGACCGCCTTGAGGGCGGCGCCTCGGACGATTTGATGCAGGGCCATCTGGGCAACGACACGATCTTGGGCGGCGATGGTGATGATGTTGGCCATGGCGGCGCGCATGAGGACAAGCTCTGGGGTCATGACGGCGACGATCTGCTCACAGGCGGGGCGGGTTTTGACCGTCTCGACGGGGGGGCTGGCAACGACACGCTCGATGGCGGTGCTCAGGCCGATAACCTCTACGGCGGCACGGGCGATGACCTGTTGCGGGGCGGTCAGGGCTTTGACCGGCATTTCGGTGGCGCGGGCGACGACACAGCGCGTGGCGGCGATGACACCGATGCGTTCTTTGGTCAGGCTGGCAACGACCGCTTGTTCGGCGAGGCTGGTAATGACCGGCTCTTTGGCGGGCAGGGCAATGACTTCGTCCATGGCGGCTCGGGCAATGACGATCTTAGCGGTGATGCGGGCTTTGACACGCTCGTTGGTGGCGAAGGCGACGACACGCTGTCAGGCAAGTTCAACGCTGATACCTTCTTGTTCGAGGAAGGTTTTGGCCGCGACGTGATCACCGATTTCGAAGCCAACAACGCGTTTGAGCGGATCGATCTTCGCGGTGTGTCGGCGATCACCGATGCAAACGATCTCTATAGCAATCATATGTTCCAGGTGGGCGCTGACGTGGAGATACGCCTTCTGGCCGGGAACGTGATCACTGTCCAGAACGTGACCTTGGCCGATATGCAAGACGGCAACGACTTCATCTTCTGAGCGCCAAACACGCATGATCAAACGGGCGGTCTCCTCAGGAGCCCGCCCGTTTCTAATTCTCGGCGCGCTCCCGCCCGACGATAATGGCGATAGCCGCCATCGCTACGGCGCCGATTAAGTATGGAAACGCGCTTGCGAATTCGTACAGCGTGCCGCCGATCAACGGGGCAATCATCGCACCAAGACCCATGGCCGAGGAGACCGTGCCCGCAGCGCGCCCTTGCTCGTCGGCGTCGACCGCGTTCGCCGCAAGAGTCGAGATAGCGGGAAACGCCCAGCCCGCGCCAAAGCCTGCGACCACATAGGTCATCACCAGGGTTAGCGCGGTCGGGGCGAAGGCCGCCGCCGCGAAACCAACCGCCGAGACGAGCGCGCCCACACGCATCAAGCGCTCAGCTGACCACCCGAGCTTCTTCACCGTTAGCTGCGCGGCGATCAGCGACACACCTACAGCCGCCAAGGCACCACCGGCGAGGCGCTGCGCCGCTTCGTTGCTCAAACCAAGCCGGTCAATTGCCACGAAGCCAATCGTGATCTGCGCGATGCCGATGGCGATCAGAGCGGTGAATGCCGCACCCACCGAGCGCACGATGCGCGGATCGCGCAGCGGTAGTTGCGGGGCTGGTTTCGCTTGGCTGGGCGCATCATTGGGTAGGCGCGTGGCAAGGAACGCCAAAGCAGGCATTGGCAGAAGCGCCAGGATGAACAGGGTCAGCGCGGGCGAAGGTCCAGCGAGAGCAAAGACGAGCGCTGGGCCCAGCAATAGGCCCGAGCTTTGCGCTGCGCCCAACCGGCCCAAAGCGCCCGCGCGTGTGGTGGCATCGTAGTGGTCGGCGATGACGGCGGTGCTTGCGGCCGGGATCGCGGAATACGTGATCCCCATGCCAAACCGTGTTGCGATGAGGCCTGCGAGAGCGATCATCGGCGGCAAGCCGTAGGCGATGGCACTGTGCGCGGCGAGGCAGAGCAGCATGTAGGCGACGATAAAGAAGACCAGGCCGAGCACTAGAATGCGCTTGCGCCCGTAGCGGTCGGCGGCCCGGCCCCACGCCCTTGCTGTCAACACCCAGCCGAGCCCGCCCGCGGTCGCAGTGAGGCCGATCTGCCACGCCTTTAGCCCGATCAGGTCAGCCAACGGCCCCGCCACCGCGACAAAGCCCATAAGCCCCATCGAGCAAACGATGCTTGCTACAAACAACGGCGCCAGAGAGGGCGTTGCGGTTTCGGTGTCAGGATGCGCAATCATCAGTGCCTCACGATGCGGTCAATGCGATGCAGTCACGTGGTGGCGGGAGAGCTCTGGCTGGGCGCAGCATCAAGCATTGCGTGGCTTTGAGCCAATCACATTCCACGCGCTCTTGGTAACCCTCGGCGGCCGAACAAATCGTGCGTCACAACACCATGAAATCGCCGCAAATTAGCTTTGCTTTTGTCCAAAACTGATTCGGCGTCGGGGTGATTGGCGCCAATCGCGCGACAATCCTGGTAAGAGGGGCAAATACGTTTCCCTAAGTGCCTCAATAATTGGGAAAAATACGGCAAAATTTGGACGTTTCCCCCGCAACGGATAGCAATGTGACTGAGCGCTTGGGCTGGGGCCCTAGCGACTGAACGCGCGGGTATGGCGGGGAGGCCGTATCAGCGTGACCAGGGGCATCGCCGGGTGATGGCACGATCATGTCGGCAATTAGTTAACGGGCACGTAGGGGGCACACACGTGAACGAGGACGCAAAGAGCGCGCTTAGCTCTGCAGGCCAGCGCGCCGAGCCGACTGAAGCCAGAAGTGGTATTCGCGCGAAACCAGATCGAAATGCATCGGCGATTTATTTCAAAGGTGGCAAGGTCTTCTACAACAAGTCCGGCGGTTTTGCTTATGTCGAGCTAACCGGTCCGGCACCTGTAAGACAAACACCAACGCCGCCGACACGCCGTCAATCATAAGACGCGATCGCAAAGCGCCGGTCTTCTGAGGCCGCGTGATTTGCGTGGCTTTAAGGCCGCGCGGCGTTCATGCTGCATTTCCGTTGTGTCGCCGAAAGCATTGCCGCGCCGCCGCCGTGTTCCCCGCGGAGGCGCGACGGGTTTTCTTACTCTTGCAAGATCACGGGCCACCACGCCGGATCACAGCCGCGCGAGAGGGGGCTACATTCACGCCCGAGACGATTATTGTCCGCTCACCAAACGCCAATGCTCGAAAGGACCCCGCATGAAGTTTATACTCGCCTCCACAACCGCGCTGATGCTTGCTGGCGCAGCCTATGCAGGCCCGCAATATATCGACGAAACCGGTTTCGCCGCGTCAGGCTTTGACGTCGTGGCCTATTTCGACCTCGATCAATCCGCAGTCGGTACGGCGCAACCCGAGGCGGTTCCGGGCCTCAAGAGCATCACCGCCGAGTACAATGGCGCGACGTTTGCGTTCTCCACGGAGGCAAACCGCGACGCGTTCCTGGCCGATCCTGCGAAGTATGCGCCGCAATATGACGGTCATTGCGCCTATGGCGTGTCGCGCGGCGGTAAGGTGCCCGGCAACCCGCATCTGTGGCGGATCGTCGACGACAAGCTTTATCTCAACATCACGCCGAACGTGGTTGGGTTTTGGGAAGAGGACATCCCGGGCAATATCTCGCTCGCGGAAGGCAATTGGGTGAACATTGAACCCAGCGCCGCGTCCGAAAACACAATCCCGCAATTCACCTCGCCGGCGCCAATCGCCAACTAAGCGGCGATGGCCCTCTCCCGTCGAGGGATCATTCTAGGATGCAGCGCGCTTCCGCTTTTGGGCGGGGGCGCGCTTTTTGCCTATGTGAACGGCGCTTTTCGGTCGGGTGAGCGCCCCACCATGACGCCGCCCGAAGCTCTCGAGGCGGCTTCGCGCGGCGAGGTGCTGTTCGTGGACATCCGACGCCCTGATGAGTGGGCGGCGACCGGCATACCGGAAGGCGCGGTGCCGCTCGACCTGCGGCGCGATGACTTTCTCGAAGCGCTTGCCGCGGTGCATCAAAACCCCGATCAGCCCATTGCCGTGATCTGCGCCCGTGGTGTGCGGTCCCACCGGATGACCGCGCGTCTCAGTGAGGCCGGTTACACGCAGGTCATCGATATTCCCGAAGGCATGCTCGGCTCGTTTGCTGGTCCGGGATGGCTTGAGCGTGGATTGCCTGTCACAATGCCCTGAGACAGGAAAGCGCGGTCGGGGAGACAGCCATGAGCACACAAATTCGGTACGCAATGCTAGGGTTCATGGTGGCCGCTGTCGGTGCATTTTTCTTTGCCGTCGGCGCGGCTTATGCCTGCTCTACGACAACACCGTGCGCGGTGGATCAAGGCGAGTATTTTATTGCGTTTCCCGACGAGACCGACAGCGAAAGCACCGCTGAAAACGCTGAGGCGATGCCCGCGATCCTGTTTATTCACGGGTTCGGCGGCAGCGGGGAGACGGTGTTTCGCAATACCGGCATGGTCGATCAGTTTCTAGCGCGGGGTTACGCGGTTGTGGCGCCGAACGGTGTGCCGCGCGCGAACGGCAATGGCCGCAGCTGGGGCTTTCATCCGCGCTTCCAGGGCAACCGCGACGAGGTGGCGTTCATCCAATCGGTCCGCGACGACATGATCGCGCGGCACGGCATTGACGCCGAGACCATCCTGCTTACCGGTTTTTCCATTGGCGGCTCGATGGCGACCTATCTGGCCTGTGCCGCGCCTGACAGCTTTGCCGCCTATGCCCCGATTGGCGGAAGCTTCTGGCGGCCGCATCCAACCGGTTGCGACGGCGACGTGCGGCTGTTGCACACCCATGGCTGGACCGACGGCACCGTGCCGCTCGAAGGGCGCCTGCTCCGCGGCAGCGATGTCAACGAGGTAGGTGCGCTCGCCCAAGGCGATGTGTTTCACGCTATGGAAATCTGGCGGGTGACCAACGATTGCATTCATCTCAAAGCCGACAGCTTTGTCACCGAGGGGTTCTTTTGGCGCCGCAAATGGGAGCGTTGCTTGCCCGGTTCGGCGCTGGAACTGGCGCTGTTTCCGGGCGGGCATGTAATACCGACGGAATGGCCGGCCCTGGCGATGGATTGGTTCGAAGGGCTCTAGGCACGTTGCGGGGTCGGCGAGCGCTGCCCGTAATCACCCACGCCAGCCCAAACCGCGCAGCAGCCGTTCAGCATTACCATGGGAAATCGCGGCACGGGTGGCCGGATCGAGCCCTGCACCATCGACCGTATCGCCGGGATTGCCTTTGAAAATCGGAAAGTCCGAGCCTAGCATAATCCGCGCGCTGCCATAAAGCGCGATGGCCGCCCTAAGCGCGTTTGGCCCCAGCGATGCAGTGTCAAACCAAAGCGCGCGCAACCGCTCTAGCGGGAATGGCGCGTTCGGATTGCGATGTGCGGCGATCGCGGTGATCCGCTCGACGATGAAGGGCAGGGTGCCGCCTAGATTGACCACTTGAAAAGAGACGTTGGGGTAAGCGCTGACCGCATCCGACAAGACCAGCGTAAGCGCCATATCCGCGATGCTCGATTGCAGGGCCACCGCTGATAAACGGTATTGCGGATGGTCCGACGGCGGCGGTGGGGCGCTCTGCCCAACTTTCAGGCCTGGATGGACCATCACATGACATCCATGCGCGTCCGCCTCGGCCAAGATCGGGCGAAGTGCCTCCATCTCGGCTAAGCTCAGGAAGTAGTTGCCCGGCAATATCACGCCCGGCAGGTTGAGCGCGCGACGCACCCGGCGCAACTCAGCCCGCGCGCGGTCCATATCCGCCAGGGGTAGCCCAGCCAAACCAATCAAGCGGTTACTGCTCTGCGCGCCCAATGCCGCGAGATGATCGTTAAAGGCACAGATCGCCGTCTCGCAGGTATCGACCGGCAGCAGATCAACGCCGAGCGCGCCTGGAAACGTGATTAAGCGGTGGCTGATACCCTGCGCGTCCATCTGCGCCAGCACTGCATCGGCGTCATCGTAATCGGCCGAAAACGGGAACTCGCCGTTCATCGCGCCCATCCACCGGGTACCGTCGCTTGCGACCCGCAGGTATGGCGCAGTCTCTCTGCGCGTTAAAAGAGCCGCTAGCCCGCCGCCATAGAAATGGGCGTGCATATCAAAGCGTGGGTTAGGCATCGGACAAAAAACCTGGCCCGTAATCGCACAACAAAAAACCCCGCCGCGTGGCTGCGCCGGGGTTGTAAGACTGATCCATTGAAGGGCGCGTTAGAGGCCCCATTTCTCCGCGGTTTCCTCGAAGAACCCCTGCTTTTGCTTCAACTCGATCCACGAGTTGACGTAGTTGATCCAAACCTGATCGGCCTGGGGCAACAGCATCGCGATCGGCGTCGGCGAGCGGGCCTCATCCACCGAGATTTGGCGCAAGTTGGGAAACTTGGTGAGCAGCGTAGAGCCTTCGATATTGGAGGTCACAAACACATCCGCGCGTCCAGCGAGCACCTCTTGAAAGCCGCGCGCGGGCGCCTCAACCACCTTGATTTCAGCATTGGGGAACCAGTCCTTCACGAACTTCTCAAAGGTCGTGCCGAGCGTCGTGGCAACCACCACTTCGCCTTGGTTGATCGATTCCCATCCATCGAAGTTGGCGGCTTTGTCGTCGGTGGTGAAGGGCAGCATCTCAACGGCAATATAGCTCGTCGAGTATCCGGCCGCCTTCAGACGGGCAGGGCTAATCGAGGCCGAGCCGGTCATGTGGTAATTGCCGGCAACGACGCCGTTGACCAAGGTTTTCCAATCGGTCGCGACAAACTCCAACTCAACGCCAAGATCGGTCGCGAGCTGCGTCATCACGTCGATGTCGTAGCCTTGGTAGCTGTTGGTCGCCGGGTCTCTGACCGACATTGGATTCCAGTCTCCGGTGGTGCCGACCTTCAGCACACCAGAGCTCAGAATGTCGTTGAGCGCCGATTGCGCCGAAGCAGCCCCTGCTGCCAAACCGGTCATTAGCCCTAGAGCCAGGCCAATTGATCGCCAGTGTTTCATCGAGTTCTCCCCATCGTTTTGATATTGCGTGCAAAGCCGCGACGTGTCGTCATACAGCATACTATAGTGAGGAGTTTCCGAGCGATAGCAAGGGCATCGCCGGAATACGCCAGCCAGGGGGTCAAAACCATGCACGCGTCCAAGCCAGTGATCGAGATCCGTGCATTGAACAAATGGTTTGGCAGCTATCACGCTTTGCGCGACATCGATCTTGATGTGGCGCTGGGCGAGAGGATCGTAATCTGCGGCCCCTCCGGCTCGGGCAAATCGACGCTGATCCGCTGTGTCAACGCGCTCGAGCAGCATGACAGCGGCACGATCACCGTCGATGGTATCGGCTTGACCGGTAATGACGCGGCGCAGGCCATCCGCGCCGAGGTGGGCATGGTGTTTCAGCAGTTCAATCTGTTCCCGCACCTGACCATTCTGCAAAACCTGACGCTCGGGCCGATGAAGGCGCGCGGGCTGTCGCGGCGCGACGCGGAGGAGCGGGCGATGGCCTATCTCACCCGGGTGCGCATCCCCGAACAGGCCCATAAGCGGCCCAAGGAGTTATCGGGCGGTCAGCAACAGCGCGTGGCGATTGCGCGGTCGCTGTGTATGGAGCCCAAGATCATGCTTTTCGATGAACCGACATCCGCGCTCGACCCCGAGATGATCGCCGAAGTGCTCGACGTGATCATCGACTTGGCCGAAGAGGGCATGACAATGTTGGTGGTCACCCATGAGATGGGCTTTGCCCGCAAGGCCGCTGACCGGATGATCTTTATGGATGCGGGTCAGGTGATCGAAACCGGCACGCCTGATGTTTTCTTCGAAGCGCCCAAGACAGAGCGATGCAAGCTCTTTCTAAGCCAAATCCTCCAGCATTGAGAGCGAACGCATGCGTATAGCCCTAATCATCGTTGCCTTGCTGGCGCTGAGCGGATGCGGCGAATCCGGCAATTGGGGTTGGTACGTGATCGACCCCCGGACCGAGAACGGCAGTACCAATGTCGCCTTCTTGCTCAGCGGCTTTCGCTCGACCATCGAGTTGTCGGTGATTGCCGCGGCGCTGTCGATGGCGCTTGGGTTGATGGTGGCGCTTCCGGGGATGTCCACCAATAGCTGGGTTCGGTTGCCATCGCGCGTCTATATCGAGTTCATCCGCGCGATCCCCCTTCTGCCGATGCTGTTTTGGGTGTTCTATGGTTTGCCGGTGGTGCTGCGCTCAATGGGTATCACCGTATCGATTGATGCGTTCTGGGGCGCGGTAATCACGCTCGCGATCTCCGATAGCGCCTTTACAGCCGAGATCTACCGCTCGGGTATCCAGTCGATCAACAAGGGCCAGACCGAAGCCGCCAAGACCATTGGCCTGACCTATCAGCAAACGATGCGCTACGTGATCTTGCCGCAAGCGATCCGGCGCATCCTGCCGCCTCTGGCCAACCAGTTCATCTACATCGTCAAGATGTCCGCCTTCGCCTCGGTAATCGGCATGCAAGAGCTGACCCGCCGCGCCAATGAGTTGGTGGTCACCGAGTACCGCCCGCTTGAGATCTACACGCTGTTGATCCTTGAATACCTGGTTTTGGTGCTGATCATCAGCTTCTTCGTACGCTGGCTAGAGCGGAAGATGGGCGCGGATGAGAGCCGGTGAGCGCTAGAAAATAAAGTCCTCGTCGTCGAGATCGCTCAGCGACACGCCCAGCAACGTGATGGTATTGCCAGCGAGATCGTTGATCACCACATTGCCGCCGCTTTGGCTGATATGGTTCGACAACAGGTCTGTCATCCCGGTGATCGACGTCACCGCTTGCAGCGAGATCTTCTCGAAATCGTTGGTCGCCGCGAAGTCGGTAATCGTATCTTGGCCGAACCCATTGCTGAAGACGAAGCGGTCAGCGTTAAACTTGCCGGTCAGCGTGTCATTGCCGGTCCCGCCGATCAGCGTGTCAAAGCCAGCGCCGCCGGTCAGGGTGTCATTGTTGGCGCCACCATCGAGGTAATCCTTGCCCTGGCCGCCGAAGAAGCGGTCATCGCCCGCCTCGCCAAACAAGCGGTCATTGCCCCCATTGCCGAACAGTGCGTCGGTATCGTTACCGCCCCGCGCGGTATCGTTGCCGTTCCCGCCAAAGAGCCGGTCAAAGCCCTGTTGCCCGAACAGCAAATCGTTGCCGTTGTCGCCAAAGACGTTGTCGGCCTGCGCGCCGCCATAAAGCGTGTCGTTGCCGCCACCGCCGTTTAGCGTGTCAAAGCCTGCATCGCCGAAAAGGTTGTCGTTGCCGCCGCCGCCGTCGAGCCGGTCCTCCTGGTTACCGCCGCGGGCGACATCTTTGCCCGAGCCACCCTGCAAGGTATCGTTGCCGGTGCCGCCCATCAGGCTGTCGGCCCCGTCACCGCCTTGAAGTACGTCATTGTTGCCCAGGCCCGACATCGTGTCATTGCCCTGGCCCCCTTCAAGCGTGTCTCTACCCGAAGTGCCGGTGAGATTGTCGGCGCCGGACGTGCCTTCGCCGGGTGGGTTGACCCCTTCAATCGATAAACGAACGGTTGCTATTTGCGCTTCGCCCTGTCCGTCAGAAATCGTGTAGGTGAAGACCTCAAGCTCGGTGTCGCCAGTGCGCAAAGCATCGAA
This sequence comes from Pseudomonadota bacterium, assembly GCA_038750765.1. Classification (GTDB taxonomy): domain Bacteria; phylum Pseudomonadota; class Alphaproteobacteria; order Rhodobacterales; family Rhodobacteraceae; genus Psychromarinibacter. Next base: position 14,896 of record JBCDGW010000031.1, read on the forward strand.
CGCGCCATTGGTGTCGTAGTCGATCGTGCGATTGGCGTTCAGCCTAACCAACGCGCCCGACGCGAGCGCCACGGTTTGCCCCGCAGCGATCTGCTGCCCGTTGATATGGGTGATCTGCAGCGTGTCGTTGTCGGGGTCGCTGTCATTTTGCAGCACGTTTAGGCCGCGCAAGACGCCGCTTTCTTGCAGCGAACCGCTATCGTCCACGGCGATAGGCGCCCCATTGGTCGGGGTAGATTGGCTCGCCGCGGCTGCGTAGGTGATTTTCTGGTCGTTGAACTGCAACCATTCGATGGCGCTGTCGAGCAGATCCACCGCGGCGTTAATCACGCGCAAAAAGCTTGCCGTCGCCTCGAAGGTGAAAGAGGCGAGTTGTCCGTCAAACACCACTGTGTCCGCGCTGCCGCCGCCGCCCAGATAGGTGTCGTTGCCCGCGCTGTCATAGAAGGTGTCGTTGCCGCCATTGCCGGTGAAGGTGTTGTCGGCGATGTTGCCGTAGAAAACCTCCGATGCCGAGCCGCCGATAGCGTTCTCGATGATCGTGCCCTCGGCGATGGTGAGGTTGCCGGTCTTGCCGCCGATGCTTGATGTCGAGGGCGCGCTATCGGTGCGCAACGAGGGCGCCAGATTGATCACGCTGTTATTGCTGTACCCCGACAGGTCGAGCGTATCGATGCCCGCGCCGTCAACGATGGTGGACGCGGTTCGGTTCGCATAATTGGCGAAGTTGGCCCAAATATCGCTTACCGATGAGGAGATGTTGGTGTTGAAACCGTACACCGTGTTACCGCGAAACGCGTTCGACGTGCCGTAGCCCTGGTCTGCGTAAAGGTCGTTCAGCGCCATCCAGTCCACCGCCATCGGTGTCTGCAGGAACTCGAAAGACGCGTTGATCGAGGTGTTCTGGCTTTGGCTGAAATACGACATCATCGATGCCTGCCAGCTATCGTTCACAAACGTGCTGTTGGCGTTGTAACTGGCTGAGCCGTTGTAATTGCCCTGGTGTCCGAGGCCCAGAGCGTGGCCGATTTCGTGCAAGATCGTTTGCAGCGTGTAATCGTCATAGGTCGATGTCCCGCCAGACCAAGAGGACGCTACATTGACGTTCGAGCGCGCCAGCGTGCCGTTTGAGTAGAAGCTAAAGTTAGCGAAGGCACCGCTTTGATTGTCGGTGAAAAAGAAATCGACCGTGTTGGTGCTGGTGGACGTGGTTTCCTGAAAGTTTATGCCGAGCGTCGCTTCAAACAGCTTGAACGCCTCGCGCACCAATTCTTTGCGCGGCTCGCTGAGCCCGTTGGGGTCATTTGAGTGCCCGCTGATATTGTAAAGCAACGTGCCATTGTTGGCTTTGATGCCTGAATTTCCCATATTGAACGACAACTCGCCGCCCGAAACGGAGAGCCCGCGCGCGCCCCAATAGCCGGAGGTGAGGTAGTCGGCCAAAGCGCCCAGCGGCGCTGCGCCGCCAACGCCAACCGCGCTGCTCGCACCGGTATAGGGGACGTTGAAATCAGCCTCGTCGCGCTCAGAACAGGCATGACAGCCGCACCCATGGACGTGCTCGATTTCGAGCGGAACATCGGCTTCGGCCGCAGACAAGCTTTGCCGCGCCGCAAGCCAGCTTACCGGTGTCTCGTCAAGCGAGCTGTTGACGTCAAGCGATTGACCACGGGCCGAGAAATCCGCACCAGGGACCCAGGTGTTAGACATAGAAACCTCTTATTGAACCAGCGCCGACAGCAGACAAAGCGGCGCGAAACAGCGCTCACAGGGCGTGCGGGCGCGCTGCGAACAGGGTTTGTCTCCCGCTCAATTGCGGCGCTCAGGGGTCACAAGCGTGAAAACAATGGACCGGCGCGTTGAACACCCGTTCTCTCGTCAGCGCAGTGCGCCGTTTGCCGCGGTCGGCTGCTTGACCTAAGCCAATGGAAAATAACGACATAAAGAGTGTCGTCGCGCCGTGCGCCCCTGCGCGCCAAGCCGCCCATGCTTCGGCGGATTTCGCCGTCCGCACCACAAAAGGAAGGCAACAATGTCGCCCCGAATGGGCGCAGTGTTCATCGCGCGAGAACCGATCAACGGATCGTAAACCGCCTTCTGATCCGCTTGCGGCTAAGGGCGTGCTCGACACGCCGCCTAGCGCCCGTATCTTGCAATCCATGGCTAATAGATCGACGCGATAGAGTGATGGGATGGTTTGAGTTTGCGCTCGCCTTCGTGGCGTTTTTCCTCACCCATTCCGTGCCGGTGCGGCCACCGCTGCGGCCGATCCTGGTCGGCGCGCTGGGGCGGCGCGGCTTCTCGATTGTCTATTCATTGGTGTCCTTGGCGATCGTCGCCTGGCTGATCGTCGCGGCCGGGCGGGCGCCCTTTGTCCTGCTCTGGCCGTGGGCGCCGTGGCAATCTTACGCGGCGTTGCTTTTGATGCTGATCGCCTGCATCTGGCTGGCGCTGGCGGCGGGCCAGCCTAACCCGTTTTCCTTTGGCGGCGGCCGCAAAGCACCGTTCGAGCCCGCCGCGCCTGGGATTGTCCGGCTCACCCGGCATCCGTTCTTAGCGGTTCTGGCGCTCTGGGCATCGGCGCATGTTTTGGCCAACGGGGTGCTCGCGCACGCGATCCTATTCGGCGTATTCGCGGTTTTTGCAGCTATGGGCGGCCGATTGATTGACCGGCGCAAAAAGCGCGAACTCGGGGCCGATTGGGCATTGTTGAAACAACAAATGGCGGCGACACCGTTTTCCGCAGCGGTGCCGTTGACGCGCGTGACGGCAAAACGCGTGGCAGTCGGCGTGGTGGCATGGGTCGCGCTGATCGCGGCCCATCCACTGCTCTTTGGGGTGGCGCCGTGGCCGTAGAGAAGAGCCCGCCTCGCGCTAAACACCCAGCGGCGCGGGTCGTGCGGCGCTAATTGGCTTGCGCGTCGAAGAAGGCGATCGTTTGGTCGATCACCGCTTCAAGCGTGTCATCCGTCGCCATCACGTTGAAAACATGATCCATATCGCCGGTCCAATCGGCATCGGGCCCCTCATGCGCGTTGAGAAAGGCGTCGGCGGAGGCGGGATCCACCAGGGTATCACTCGCGCCTCGGATCACCATCAACCCGCCATCGAACCCCGCCAATTCGGGCGCCGGCTCAAAACCCGCGACCTGATCGAAGAACGCGCCCTTCAGCGCGACTTCCGCCCCCCAGGGCAGTGTCAACGGCACCGTTTCATCCGCCTCGGCGGCGATTGCGGCATCAAGGGTTTCGGCCCCGAAAATCGCCCCATAGGTCGCCATCGGCTCGGCGACGGCGTTCCAAAGCGCGATTGCGTCAGGCGTGTTGGAGCGGCCCGCGCTCGCCGCGGCCACCAGGCCACCCTGGCTCCAACCGATCACGAAGATGTCGTCGCCGGCAACGCTGTCGGACGCTTCAAGGAAAGCCATCGCAGCCAGTGCGTCGCTCACTTGCCCCTCAAAGGTGGTATCGGCAAATGCCATGCGGGTCGTGCTATCGCCCGAGCCGCGGAAATCGATCCGCAGGCTGGCATAGCCCGCCTCTGACAACCGCAGCGCCGTGCGCGCGAACACGCCTTCGGGCACATGCTCGGTCTTTAACTCGTCGCGCGCACCGGTGAACCCGTGCAGCAGCAAAACCACCGGTGCAGGGTCGCCCGCGGGCAGCGTCAATGTAGCGATAATCGGCCCGTTTTCCGCTTGGATCGCGATGATCTCGGGCAATGCCTGCGCGTGTGACAGCTGCGGTAACGCAAAGGCGGCGAGGAGTGAGAGGGGGGTAAGTCGCATCGTTATTCCCTTTGTTTCAATGTCGGTTCTCGTCACGGGTTACACTTGCATCGTCGCGCCGACGGCCTGCCGCCACCGCCCATAGCGTTGATCGCGGTCGCCCGGTGCCATCGCCGGTTCAAAGCGGCGTTCCAGCGCCCAGCTTTGCGCAAACGCCTCTTGGTTTGGATAGATACCGGCCTGCATGCCAGCGAGCCACGCCGCACCCAGCGCTGTGGTCTCCAACACTTCGGGGCGGTCCACCGGCGCGCCCAGGATATCGGCGAGAAACTGCATCGTCCAATCCGACGCGCTCATACCGCCGTCGACGCGCAACACCGCCTCGCCGTCGCGCCCCATATCCGCTCGCATTGCTTCGAGTAAGTCGCGGGTCTGAAAGCCCACGCTCTCAAGCGCGGCGCGGGCGAATTCCGCGGGGCCTGAATTGCGAGTAAGCCCGAACACTGCGCCACGGCATTCAGCGTTCCAATAAGGCGCGCCGAGGCCTGTAAATGCTGGCACCAGCACCAGATCCTGACTTGGGTCGGCAGCCTCCGCCAAACCTTGGGTTTCGGGCGCGGCTGCGATGATTTTGATGCCGTCACGCAGCCACTGCACCACCGCACCGGCGATAAAGATCGACCCTTCAAGCGCGTAAGTAGGTGTGCCGTTAAGCTGGTAGCCGATTGTCGTCAAAAGCCGGTTTTGCGATGTCACAGCGGTTTCGCCGGTGTTCAGCAGCGCAAAGCAGCCGGTGCCGTAGGTTGACTTGAGCATGCCGGGCGCAAAACAAGCCTGCCCAACAGTGGCGGCTTGTTGGTCTCCGGCGACGCCCAAAATCGGGATTTCGCCGCCGAGCAGGGTGGTGGTGCCGAAGTGGCCCGCGCAATCACGCACCTCGGGCAACATCGCCATCGGCACGTCGAGCATGTCGCACATCGTGCGCGACCAGCGCCCTGCGCGGATGTCGTAAAGCATTGTGCGGGCTGCATTTGTTGCGTCGGTGACGTGCGCGGCGCCTTCGGTGAGATGCCAGATCAGAAAACTGTCGACGGTGCCGAAAAGCAGCTCGCCCGCCTCGGCCTTGGCGCGCGCGCCGTCCACATTGTCGAGCAGCCATTTCAGCTTGGTGCCGGAGAAATACGGATCGGCGAGCAGGCCGGTTTTTGCGGTGATCGTCGGCTCATGGCCCGCCTCACGCAGCGTGGCGCAAAATGGCGCCGTGCGCCTATCTTGCCAGACGATCGCGTTGTGGATAGCGCGGCCGGTCGATTTCTCCCATACAAGCGTGGTTTCGCGTTGGTTCGTGATCCCGATCGCGGCAATCTCGTTGGCGCTCAAGTCCGCCTTGGCGAGAGCGGCCTTGCAGGTTGCCAGCGTGGTGTTCCAAAGATCGTCGGCGGCGTGCTCGACCCAGCCAGACGCCGGATAATGCTGGGTAAATTCCTCCTGCGCGACGCTATGAATCTGCAGGCTCGCGTCAAATAAGATTGCGCGCGTCGATGTCGTTCCTTGATCGATAGCCAGCGTGTACGTCATCGCGCGTCCCTCCTCCGTGAGCCAGATCAGGATAGGCACAAACACAGCGCAGGATGAAGAGGGGCGGCGCTGGTTGGGCGTTAGCTAGATAGCAACTGTGTGGCGCCATTGTGGGGTGAAGCGTGATTCGGGCTTGGTCCGGCGGTGCATCGACGCGGAGGGTTGAGTATGGGCGTTGCGTTGCGCACGCATCTGTTCGGCGGAATAGCCTTTAAAATAGCGGCGCTGTTGTTGGCGCTTGGTGCCGCCACCGCGGCTGCCCTCGCTGTTGGCTGGTTCGCAATCGGCGCGCTGTCGGGGTCAATTCGCGATCTCAATCAATATGTTATCCCGCAGATCGAGCAAAAACTGGCGGTCCTCGAAGCGGATGAACAGGCGCGCGCCGCGCTTGCGCAACTGGAGCGTAGCAGCACGACAGCAGAGCGTGAGGCGGTTTCGGCCACTTTGGACGCAGCGCTCACGCGGCTTAATACGGCTGTTGCATCGTTTAGCGCCCCGCGTCGGGCCGAGATTGAGCCGATGCTTGAAAGCCTGGACGCCGCCGTCGATTTGATGAGCCGGTCGCTTGAAGTGCGCGACAAAACAAACGCTTGGAGGCAAACCCAAGTTACAGATCTGCTGACAGTCGTTGACACGGCGCGCGGCATGCTGGCTGAGCTGGACGTGCAAGTTGCCGATGACATGTCCCGTGGTGCCGACCAAACCTTGCGAGATGTCAGCGCGACGCTCGATACGCTCACGCGACGCGATTTTGCCCGGCTGCGGGGCATGCTGGAGTTGCGGGCAGATTTTAACGGCGTGATCGGCACGGCGCTCGCGGTCTCGCAGACGCGCGACAGCTTCTTTGCCACCATTCTGCGCGGCTATGCAGGCGATGGTCTGGATCGATTTTCTGCTACCCTCGCTGAACTTAGCCGTGACCCTGACATGGCGCGCGCGCTCGCGCCGCTGGCTGAAACCCGGGATCGGCTAAAACTGATCCTTGACGGCGAAGTCACCAACATTGGTCGCGCCCAAGAGCTTTTGGCGATGCGGCGCGAAACCGAAGAAACCCTATCGGCTCTGGTCGACGCGATGAGGACTGAACTCGTCGCGCGCAGTGACGATGCTGCGCGCGATAATGAGGCAGCAATCGAGAGTCTGATCTCCGGTGAATTCGCGCGTATTCTCAAGAGCGGGCAGATCGAGGACGCGCTGAACCGCCTCTACATCCAAGCGCTATCTGGCCTGATTCAAACCGATTTAGCCGACGTTGAGGTGAGCGTGGTCACTCTGGAAGACATCGCAGAGACGATTGTTGTGTTCGCCGCCGATGAGAGTTTGCCGCCCGAACTGCAGACGCAACTCAATGACGTTGTGGCAATCGGCAGCGGCCCCAATGGTGTTTTGACCGCCCATATCGGGTTTCTAACCACGGTTTTGGATGCGGCGGCCCGTTCCAGCGAGGCAAGCGCGAGCCTGCGCAATATCACGGAGTTGGCGCATGCGGGCAGCAGCACGGCAATCGACACGGTACTTGCAAGCGGCGCCGGGCTCACTGAACAAGCGACGCGGGCGCGGCGCACCATTTTAATCATCGGCGCAATCAGCGTCGGCATCCTGGCAGTGGCACCGTTGCTCACATGGCTCTTTATCCTGCGGCCGATGCTGCGGGTGACAAAGGTGACAGAGCGCCTTTCGCAGGGGGATCTCTCTCCCGTCACCGGGTTTAACCGGTCCGGCGGTGAGATAGGGCGTCTGGCTGCGGCGCTGAAAGTGTTCCGCGATGGGTTGATCGAGCGCGAACGTATGCGCGACGCGGAAACCGCCCGCAAGGCGGCCGAAGTCGAGGAGGAGCGGCGCCAAGAAGAGATCACGCGCCAGCGTAAGGCTGCTGAAGCCGCCGAGAAAGAGCGACGCCTTGCCGCCGAAAAGGCGCGCCGTGATGAGGAAGCCCGCCGCGAGCGGGAGCAGCAGGAGGCTGCACAACGGGAGCGTGATGCGCGCGCGGCGGAGCAACAAGCGGTGGTGACCACCCTTACGGAAGCACTCAGCAAATTGTCTTGCGGCGATCTCACCGTGCATATCGATGAGGCGTTTAGCGATGCATATGAAGGCATCCGCAAGAACTTTAATTCCGCTGTTGTAAGCCTTGCTGGCCTCACCCAACAAGTCCTCCAAAGCGCTGAAATTGTAAGTGAATCTTCCGCTGGAATTGCTGCTACAGCGAACGATATGGCGGCGCAAACAGAGCGCAACGCGGTGCAATTGGCAGAGACGTCCAGCGCGGTAAATGATCTGGATCAATCCGCGAAAACGGCCTCTGAAACGGCGCAGGAGGCAAACACAATTATGGCCGATGCCCACCGCGAAGCCAATGACAGCAAATCGATCATGCAGTCAGCCGTGGTGACGATGGGCGAGATCGAAGACTCCTCTCGCGCCATTGGCAAAATCGTCGATCTGATCGAAGGAATTGCGTTTCAGACCAATTTGCTTGCGCTCAATGCTGGGGTTGAAGCGGCGCGCGCGGGCGATCACGGGCGCGGCTTCAGCGTGGTCGCGACAGAAGTGCGCGCATTGGCGCAGCGTTCCTCGGACGCCGCCGGTGAAATCAACGCGCTGATCTCCGCGACCAGCGGGCGCATCGTTGAGGGTGCGGCGCATGTGGATAAGGCCGGTCAGGCGCTTGAGGCAGTATCCAATCGCATTGACCGGGTCTCACGCCAGATCGACATGCTGGCCACAGGCTCACGCGATCAGGCCGCGACAATCTCAGCGATCTCGTCCTCGGTATCGGAAATCGATCAGACCACGCAGCGCACCGCCGCCATGTTCCAAGAATCGATTGCGGCGAGCCATACTTTGGAGAGCCAGTCTCAGACGCTGATCGATTTGGCAGGGTCGTTTGAGGTTACTCCCGTCGATCGAAATCCCAACCGCGCGATAGCAGCCAATTCTGAATCGCCGTTGGGCTGGGCCTCCTAGGCTGAGCAACACCCAATCATCGCGGCCAGCGGAAAAAAACGACAGAAAATGGTCGCAAAAGCTTCGGCGCGCCGCGAGCGGATTGGCGATGGTCTGCCATGGGAGGGTTTCCATGGTGAGAACGGCAAGACGCGGGCGCACCGGCGGTCGCTCGGGCAATGTGCGATTGACGCGCACGGATCCGATCCAGCAGATGCCCTGGCGGATCGCGATCAATACCGACGCCCCCACCGAGCCGCTCGACGAGGAGGGTTGCGCCGCTGTGCACGACACAGCCATGCGCATCCTAGAAGAGATCGGGATCGAGTTTTTGAACGCCGAGGCGTGCGCGATTTTTCGCAAAGCCGGCGCCATCGTCGACGGAAACAAGGTGCGCATCGACCGCGCGTTTGTCACCGACATGATCGCCCGCGCGCCGAGCCAGTTCACCCTCACACCCCGCAACCCGGCGCGCGAGCTCACGCTTGGCGGGCGGCAATTGCTTTTTGGCAATGTGAGTTCGCCGCCAAACTACTGGTCGCTGGAGACCGGCAAAGTCCAGGGCAACCGCCATACGTGCCAGGTGCTCTTGAAGCTGAGCCAAGCGTTTAATTGCATCCATTTTATCGGCGGTTACCCGGTCGAGCCCGTGGATATCCACCCGTCGATCCGCCATCTCGATGCGCTTTTCGACAAGCTTACGCTGACCGATAAGGTGCCCCATATCTACTCGCTCGGACGCGAACGGGTTGAAGACGGGCTTGAACTTGTGCGGCGCAGCGGCGGCTGGAGCGAAGAGGCATTCCGCGCATCGCCGAAGGTGTTTACCAACATAAACTCCACCTCCCCGCTCAAGCACGACGACCCGATGATCGACGGATCGCTGCGGTGTATTCGCCGCGGCCAGGCTGTTGTGGTCACCCCATTTACCCTTGCAGGCGCGATGGCGCCGGTCACGATGGCCGGCGCAGTGGCGCAATCCCTGGCTGAAGCGCTCTCAGCCCTGGCGCTGTTCCAATACGACACCCCCGGATGCGCCTGTGCCATCGGCACGTTCACGTCCAATGTGGATATGCGCAGCGGCGCACCGGCTTTCGGCACGCCCGAATACATGCGCGCGACCCAAATGACCGGCCAGATGGCGCGCTTTTACGGTTTGCCGCTGCGATCAAGTGGGGTTTGTGCGGCAAACGTGCCCGACGGCCAAGCCATGTGGGAGACGTCCAATTCGCTTTGGTCGGCCGTGCAAGCGGGGGCCAATATGGTGTATCACGCCGCCGGGTGGCTGGAGGGCGGGCTGATTGCGAGCCCCGAGAAACTCGTGATGGATTGCGAGGTTCTGCAGATGATCCAGCGGTACTTCGAGCCCGAGATCGTCGCGACCGGCGCGGATGACCTAGCGTTTGATGCTGTCCGCGAGGTCGGTAGCTCAGGGCATTTCTTTGGCGTTGACCATACACAAGAACGGTATGAAACCGCTTTTTATCAACCCTTTACATCCGATTGGCGTAACTTTGAGGCGTGGTCGCTCGACGGGGCGGTTTGGACAGCCGAGCGCGCGCACCATATCAGCAACCGCATCCTGGAGAGTTTCGAGGCCCCGCCGATGGAGCCCGCGATCCGCGAAGATCTCGTCGACTTTGTCGCGCGCCGAAAAGCGGAAGGCGGGGCGCCCACAGATTTTTGAAGCGGGCGCGCCTGCAGACCCTAAACTTGAGAGTTTGTTAAACCCTCGGTCCTAGACGGGACGGATGACCCGCCGCGCATGTCGGCGGTCGCGCCCCGCGCCAGGAGGGTTCGCATGCACGGTATGATAAACAAAGCAGTTCAATGCTTTGTCACGGACTTTTACGGTGAAAACGCCTGGTCGCGTGTGGCCGATGCCGCGTATTTGCCGCGCGCGGGTTTTGAGCCGATGTTTTCGTATAATCCTGACACCACAGATCGAATGCTTGCCGCGGCGGTTGATGTTTTGGCCAAGCCCCGCGCGACAATCTTGGAAGATCTCGGCACATATCTGGTAACGCACCCCTCCATGGCGCGCGTGCGCCGCTTGCTCCGTTTTGGCGGCGGCACGTTCGTTGAGTTTCTTTCATCGCTTGATGAACTGCCGGATCGGGTCCGGCTCGCTCTGCCCGATCTCGATTTCCCGTCGCTTCAGGTTTTTGAGGAGAGCGACACCATGTTTCACGTGCGCGTCGCCCACTGGAAGCCGGGCTTTGGCTGTGTGCTCGTGGGTATTTTGCGCGCCATGTCTGATGATTACGGCGCGTTGGCCTTGCTCGATTACCATGCTCTGGGCAACGATGAGGTGATTAATGTGCATCTTGCGGAGACCGCGTTTAGCGACGGGCGGCGTTTCGATCTGGGCTTGACCGCATAGTGGAGTCAGCCGTCCCTGCGTCCCCTCCGGCCCACGACCCGCCGTGCATCCATCTCCCTCTAGAGGGGATTGACGCGCTGATGCCGATGGCTGTGCAGGTGGCCGCGACGGGCCGCATAGCCCATGTCGGTCCGACGCTCGCGAAGGTACTGCCAACCAACGGTGGGGCGGGCGCTGGGTTTTTTGATGTGTTCTCGTTTGTGCGGCCAAAGAACATCCATGACATGTCTGCCTTGCGCGGCGTCTACGGAACCACGATTAAGCTGCGCAGGTGCGAAGACCCCGCCACATCATTTCGCGGCATCGCCGTTGGCATGCCCTGCGGCGGCGCGCTGATAAATCTGTCTTTTGGGCTGGGTGCTGTCGGGGCCGCCGGAGATTCATCGCTCAGCGCTGCTGATTTCGCCCCCACCGATTTGACGGTTGAGTTGCTCTATGCGGTGGAAGCCAATCGCGCGGTACACGCCGAACTGCGCAGCTACAACTTACGTTTGCATGGGGAAAAGTCGCAGGCCGAAGCGCAGGCGTTCACTGACACGCTCACCGGTTTGGGAAACCGTCGCGCCTTGGATGCGGCCTTGACGGCGCTTGCCGAAAGCGACCGAGACTTCGCGCTGTTGCAAATCGACTTAGACTTTTTCAAAGCGATCAACGACACCTTCGGTCATGCTGCGGGCGATGCGGTGCTGCGCCATGTCGCCGGTGCGCTCACGCGGCTGAGGAAAGATGGCGATGTTGCGGTGCGCCAGGGCGGGGATGAGTTTATGCTGCTGCTCCGCGACAGGTGCGATAGCGCTGACGTGATGCGCTTTGCTGACCGCTTGCTGGCATGCATCGCCGAGCCGATTGAGTTTGAGGGTGATCGCTGCAAGGTGGAGGCCAGTATCGGGATCGCCCTTTCGACCCGATATGCCGACCGCGATACCACCCAGATGTTGCGCGACGCCGATGCGGCGCTCTATCAAGCAAAGGACGCCGGTCGCGGGCGCGCGGTTTTCTGGTGAAATAAGGGCTGAGAAAGGCGAGGCACCAGGCCCTATGCACAGAGCAAACCGAGGCCGCCCTGGTGATCCAGGTTTCCCAATCCCGCTGAGACGTGCCGACCGATCGAGCACCAAACGGCCCCGCGCAGCGTCCCGTGCCGCGCTACGGCATCCAATCGCGTGCGCGCCGATCCCAGATTTTTTCACCGATCAGACAATCGAACTTTTCGCGCTCTGCACCGCCCGGGCGGTATTGAGCCGGGATCAACGGCAGGCCGCGCAGGTTGTCGGGGATAAAGACCATCTCCAATACCAGCTTGCGCCGCACCGCATCGGCAAAGCCTGCCCAATCATACACCGGGATCACAAACGCGCCCGGCCCGCCGACGACGCAGTCTTGGTAATACAGATCGAGCGCGTCGATGTTCCAAGCCGAGCCCAAGCCCTCCTTGGTCATCAGCGGCAAACCGTTGATCGTGATCCCCTGCGCGAGCACCGCATCACGGGCGCCCTCAACCGGAACACCCTGATTGTTTGGTCCGTCGCCGGACACATCGATAACCCGACGCAACCCGATATAGCTGTTATCTTCGAGCGAGTCGGCTGCGTAAAGCAGCGCGCTGGAAATCGAGGTGCGCCGCAGCGAGGGGTTAAACTCCGCCGTCAGCGTGTTGCCGAACGCGGCGAGGTCTTCGCGGGTTTCGAGTAGGCGCCAATCGACGACGATCCGTTGGCTGCCCGCGCCGGCCCACTCGACATAGGCCATCGCCACCCGCTGCAGAAGGCCAGACCGCAACGCTTCGTACACCGCCTCGCTCTGCAATGCTTCGGCATACCCGCGGCGTTGGATCTCCAACTCGTTGCCTGACATCGACCGCGAGACATCGACCATCAAGATCAATTCCAGATCGACCTCAACGCCATCGGCCGAGGCCGCCGGTGTCAGGACCGAGAGCAAGGCCGTATAGCAAGCCAGGATGAGTGCGCGCATGCTCGAAGAGTGACGCCTCGCCGCCGAGCTGTCGACTCAAATCAAGGTTTATCGACGCAAGTGCCGGATAATCGCGCGGCCTGCCCGTTTAAAATGCGTCCTCTGCAATCGCTTCCGACCCGCTGCGTTGCCAGGCCTGAACCAGATTGCCAAATCGTGTGAATCGTCCCTCAAAACTCAAATCGACGGTGCCGATTGGGCCATGGCGCTGTTTGCCGATAATCACTTCGGCGCGGCCGTGGAGCTTTTCCATCTCATCTTGCCACTTCGCCATGGCCTCAAGGTCGTGATCGCCGGGTTTTTCCCGTTCACGATAGTATTCCTCGCGGAACACGAACATCACGACGTCGGCATCCTGCTCGATGGAGCCTGATTCTCGTAGATCGGACAGCTGCGGGCGCTTGTCTTCGCGCGCTTCAACTTGCCGCGATAGCTGGCTGAGCGCGACAACCGGAATATCCAATTCCTTGGCGATCGCCTTCAACCCTTGGGTAATTTCTGACACCTCGTTGACGCGGCTATCCTTGGCCGAGGCGGGCCGGACCAATTGCAGATAATCGACAAACAGCGCGTCGAGCCCATGGGTGCGCTTGAGCCGCCGAGCGCGCGCGGCCACTTGCGAAATCGCTAGGGCCGGCGTGTCGTCGATGTAGAGCGGGCACGCTTCCAGCGCTTTGGCTGCCTCGACGAAGCGCCTGAAATCCGCCTCGCTCATATTGCCG
>JBCDGW010000032.1:0-28041 GCA_038750765.1 Pseudomonadota bacterium
CAGTTTGGACCCGACTGCGAGAGCGCCGTCTTGGGGTGCCGATGCGCTCTGCGCGCAGCACCGAGGCCGCTTATGGCAGCGCACGCCTCGCGATGCGGGGCATGGGCACATGAGCACCGCGCGCGCTGCCCCCATCACATCAACGCTGCAACAACTCGCCGCCGACCATGACGCGTTTCTGCTCGACCAATTCGGCGTACTCCTCGATGGCGCGGGGCCGTATCCCGGCGCGGCGGAGGCGCTGGCCTACCTGGCAGGCTTGGGCAAACGCATCCTGGTGCTCTCCAATTCCGGCAAACGCGCGATGCCCAACGAAGCGCGGCTTGCGGCGATGGGGTTTGACCGCGCGCTCTATGGCGGTGTCCTCTCCTCGGGCGAGGCCGCGTACACGCATCTGCAACACCGCATCGGCGCCGAGATCGCGCCCGGCGCGCCGGTGATGGTGCTCGCGCGCGATGGGGATCGCTCGGCCATTGAGGGGCTCGATCTCAGCGTGACCGATGAACCGGCCAAAGCCCGGCTGATCTTGATCGCGGGCAGCGAGGGCGAGGTGCACAGCCTCGACCATTACACCGATTTGCTGCGCGTCCCGGCAGCGTCGGGCGTGCCCGCCTATTGCACCAATCCGGATATGACCATGCTCACCGCGGAGGGCCCCGCCTTTGGCGCCGGGCGCATCGCAGCGCATTATGCCGAGCTTGGCGGGCCTGTCTCCTACGTGGGCAAGCCCTATCCGCTGATCTATCGCGAAGCCGCCGCCGCCCTGGGCAATCCCGATCCGGCGCGCACGGTCTGTATCGGCGACAGCCCAGCCCATGACATCCGCGGCGGGCGCGGCGCGGGGTTGAAAACCGCCCTGGTACGCACGGGCATCCACCGCGACGACGATTTGAGCACGCTCCTGCGCGATATTCCTCAAACCGACCGGCCTGACTATATTTTGACGCGTTTTTCGCTGTAAGGCTGCCGCGATGCCTTTCACGCTTTCGCTCAACACAAACCCGCTCGTGAACCGCTTCGCCGAGCCCAGCGATTTGATTGAGGCGGTGGCGCGTGATCTGCGGCTGCGCGATCTGCAACTGACCCACGAGTTCATCAACCCCAGTTGGCCCGCCCCGGTGATCCGGCGGCTGACCCGGGACATGGCCGCCGCGCAAGCGCGCACCGGGGTGCAGGTGACCAGCGGCATGACTGGCCCCTATGGGCGGCTCAACCATTTCGGCCATCCCGACGCCGATGTGCGCCGCTACTATATCGACTGGTTCAAAACTTTCGCCGATATCATCGCCGATTTAGGCGGGGTCACTGTGGGCACCCAATTCGCCATCTTCACCTATCGCGACTATGACGAGCCCGCCCGACGTGCGGCGCTGATCGATATCGCGATTGAGTGCTGGGCGGAGGTGGCCGAGCACGCCAAGCAAGCCGGGCTTGAGTATATCTTTTGGGAGCCAATGAGCGTGGGCCGCGAGTTTGGCGAGACGATTGCGGGGGCGCTGGCGCTGCAAGACCGGCTTACGGCAGCAGCGATGGCCGTGCCGATGTGGATGATGGCCGATATCGACCATGGCGATGTCACCAGCACCAATCCCGACGATTACGACCCCTATGCATGGGCCCGCGCGGTGCCCCGGGTCTCGCCGATCATCCATATCAAGCAAAGCCTGATGGACAAAGGCGGGCATCGCCCTTTCACCGCTGCGTTCAACGCCCAGGGGCGTATTCAGCCTGAACCGTTATTGGCGGCATTCCGCGAGGGCGGCGGCGCCGATAATGAGATCTGCTTGGAGCTAAGCTTTAAAGAGCGCGAGCCCAACGACCGCGAAGTGATGCCGCAAATCGCTGAATCCGTGGCGTTTTGGGCAGATTACATCGATAGCGGCGCTGGAGATCTGCACCTGTGACCATCGCCGCCTTCAGCTTCATGAGCGCCGGCGAGATCCGCTTTGGCCGGGGCGCGTCAGCCGAGGCAGCAGCGCGGGCGGCAGTGCTGGGCAGGCGGGTGATCTTGGTGCATGGCGCACGGGGCGCACGCGCGGATTGGCTTGGGGACGCCTTGCGCGCTGAGGGGCTGGCGGTCACCCGCTTTTCCGTGCCGGGCGAGCCCGATCAAGCGCGCATCGAGGCCGGGCTAACGACGGCGCGTGCGGCGGGGGCGGACAGTGTCGTGGCCATCGGCGGTGGCGCGGCAATCGATGCGGGTAAGGCGATCGCTGCATTGGTTCCGGCAACACGGCCGATGCTCGATCACCTCGAAGTGGTGGGGCAGGGGCTGCCGCTCGATCATCCGCCGCTGCCCTTCATCGCGCTGCCCACCACAGCGGGTACCGGCGCCGAGGTGACCAAGAACGCGGTGATCGCCGTGCCGGAACATCACCGCAAGGTGTCGCTGCGCGATCCGCGAATGCTGCCCGATCTGGCGATTGTCGATCCGGCTCTGACCGATGGCTGCCCGCGCGCGGTGACACTCGCCTCGGGGCTCGACGCGGTCACCCAGGTGATTGAGCCGTTTTTGTCCACCCGCGCCAATCCGATGACCGATGCGCTGTGCCGCGAGGCGATCCCCAAAGGCCTCGGCGCGTTGGTGACGCTGATGCAGGGAGAAGACCCCGCTGCCCGCGACGCGCTGGCCTGGACCAGCCTATGCGGCGGCCTGGCGCTCGCAAATGCCGGGCTGGGCGCGGTCCATGGTCTCGCCGGGCCGCTGGGCGGGCTGACAGGGGCCGCGCATGGGGCAATCTGCGGCGCGCTTCTACCGCCGGTTTTGGCGGCCAATGCAAAGGCTTGCGGCGGTGGCGCGCGGTTTGAGGCGGTGGCGAGGTGGATCGCGACCGCGCTCGATACCACACCCGAAAGCGCTTTCGACACGCTCGCCGCCTGGTCCCGCGACGCCGGGCTGCCAGGGCTCGACGCGCAAGGGGTCGACGCGGGCGCCCGGCATGCCGCGGCCCAAGCAGCAGCAGCCTCATCCTCGATGAAAGCGAACCCGGCACCGCTCTCACCCCAGACCTTGGAGGCGGTGATGGATGCGGCGCGGTAACACCATAGGAGACGCGATGTGACCCCAGACCTTTGGATCGGCACAAGCTGGAAGATGCACAAAACCTTAAAGGAGGCCGAGGCCTTCGCGTCTGCCCTGGCGATGGCCGATATCGGGCGCGACGCGCGGATCCAGCGCTTCGTGATCCCCCCCTTCACGGCGGTGCGCCAGGTCAAGGCGCTGCTCGCTGAGACCTCCGTGAAAGTGGGCGCGCAAAACATGCACTGGGCGGATCAAGGCGCTTGGACGGGGGAAATCTCGGCGCCCATGCTGGTTGATTGCGGGCTCGATATGGTCGAGTTAGGCCATTCCGAGCGGCGCGCGCATTTCGGCGAGAGCGATGAAACCGTCGGCCTGAAAACCGAAGCCGCCATCCGCCACGGGCTGATCCCGCTGATCTGTATCGGGGAGACGCTGGCCGAGCGCGAGGCGGGGCAGGCGCGCACAGTGCTGGCCGAGCAGGTGCGCGGCGCGCTGGCTAAGCTAACCCCCGAACAATCCCGCGCGCCGATCCTATTTGCGTATGAGCCGGTATGGGCTATCGGCGAAGGGGGTATCCCGGCCACCGCCGATTATGCCGATGCGCGCCAGGCCGAGATCATCGCGGTGGCGCAAGAGCTGCTGGAACGGCGGGTGCCATGCCTTTACGGCGGCTCGGTAAATTCCGGCAATTGCGCCGAACTGGTCGCTTGCCGCCATATCGACGGGCTTTTTATTGGCCGTGCAGCCTGGGATGTAACGGGTTATCTCGACATTCTACGCCGCGCAGGCGCCAGCTTGTAAGACAGAAGGGAAACAGCATGAAGATTGCGATTGCCGGTGATAGCGCCGGGGAGGGGCTTGCCAAAACGTTGGCCGACCATCTGGGCGCGCGGTTCGACGTGGCGGAGATCTCGCGCACTGATGACGGGCCCGATGCCTTTTACGCCAACCTGTCTGACCGCGTGGCCTCGGCGGTGATGGCGGGCGAATATGATCGTGCCATCTTGGTATGTGGCACGGGCATCGGCGTGGCGATGTCGGCCAACAAAGTGCCCGGCATCCGCGCCGCGCAATGCCATGACACCTATTCTGCCGAACGCGCGGCCCTTTCCAATAACGCGCAGATCATCACCATGGGCGCGCGCGTGATCGGCGCCGAACTCGCCAAAAGCATCGCTGAGACGTTTCTTTCCCATACCGAGAGCTTCGACGAGGCTGGCCGCTCAGCAGGAAATGTCAATGCGATCAACGCGGTGGATGCCAAATACAACCGCCCCGACTAAAAACTCACGCGGCCGGTGCGGCGACATTTGCATGGCGCCACTAGACAATTGCAAATCACCGGTAGACTTTTGATAACAGCAGCGCTATCTCTCCTGCGCAACGGCGGTGGTTTAGCCGCTTTGAATGCGAAGGGGATATGTCGAAACGCGCGCGCTTCCACGGGATCAGCCTAGGTCTTTTTGCTGGCGATCTCACCGATTTGGCTGCAGAGGCGGCGGCTGCCGCTGACTGGGGCGCGCAGATCTTGCATTTCGACGTGATGGACGGCGTGTTCGTGCCCCAATTCACCGGCGGTGCAGGCTTTGTCAAAGGCTTGGGTGGCGACGCGCTGCTCGACATCCACCTGATGGTGGCGCGCCCTGTCGACCATGTGGCCGCGATGATTGCAGCCGGGGCTGATCTGATCACCGTCCACGCCGAAGCAGAAGGCGCCGATGCCGCGCTCTACGAAATCCGCCGCGAGGCAAAGAAAGCCGGTCGCGAGGTGCTGACCGGGATCGCGCTGATGCCCGGCACCAGCCTCGCCGAGGCCGCGCCGCTGCTGGCGCAAGAGCCCGATCTGGCGCTGGTCTTAGCGCTCGACCCGCGCGACAACACCCCGCCCGATATCAAAGCCGCCTGCGCCCGCGTCGCCGATTTGCGCGCGCTGCTACCCGATGCGCTGATCGCGTTCGACGGCGGTGTCACCGACGCGACCCTGAGCGAGATTATGGCGGCGGGGCCCGATATCGTGGTCAGTGGCAGCGCGGTGATGCGCGCCCCTGACCGCAAGGCAGCATTCCAGGCGATGGCCGCTGCATTTTAAGCCACACCGACAGGAGGACAGCATGGCAGATCTCGACGGCATTAAAGACGGCAAGGATTTTGGCCTTGATCAGCCGCAGGACACCCACGGCTTCATCATCAAGGGCAACGCCCATTACGATTGGGGCCTGAAAAACCGGATGAGCCGCATCTTTAATCCCGAGACCGGGCGCACCGTCATGCTGGCTTTCGATCACGGCTATTTCCAGGGTCCCACCCGCGGGCTTGAGCGGATCGATCTGAACATCCTGCCGCTCGCCGCTTACGCCGATGTGCTAATGTGCACCCGCGGCGCGCTGCGCTCGATGATCCCGCCCACGGTCACCAAACCGATTGTTCTGCGCGCTTCGGGCGGCAATTCCGTGCTGCGGGAATTGGAGAATGAAACCGTGGCGGTCGATATCGAGGACGCGATCCGCCTCGGCGTGTCTGCCATGGCGGCGCAGGTCTATATCGGCTCGGACTTTGAGCACAAATCAATCAAGAACGTGATCGACCTGATCGACACCGGTCAGCGCTACGGCATTCCTACCCTAGCGGTCACCGGCGTGGGCAAAGACATGGCCCGCGATGCGCGCTATTTCGGCCTGGCCACACGGATCGCCGCCGAGATCGGGGCGCACTACGTCAAAAGCTACTTCGTCGAGGAAGGCTTTGAGACCGTGTGCGCAGCATGCCCGGTGCCGATCGTGATCGCAGGCGGCAAGAAGCTGCCCGAGCTCGACGCGCTCGAGATGGCCTACCGCGCCATCGACCAAGGCGCCGCCGGCGTCGATATGGGCCGCAATATCTTCCAGGCTGATGACCCGGTGGCGATGATCCAAGCCGTCGGCAAGGTGGTGCATGAGCGGGCCAAACCGGCCGAAGCCTTCGCGCTTTACAACGACCTCAAAGCCGCCGCGTAACGCGCGCGCGGCTGCCTCGCGCCTATCTCTGCCTCGCACCAATCGCTGCGGCGCTCTGCTCATTGCTGGCGCCGCTGCCATTTGCTATTCGACTTTGGTCAATGTGCTGTGAACAAATGAAAGCTTTAACAGATGCGTGAGAGCCCGGTAGATCTGTTCATCATCGGCGGCGGCGTCAATGGCTGCGGTATCGCCCGCGACGCGGCAGGGCGCGGCCTCACCGTTGCCTTGGCCGAGATGAACGATATCGGCGGCGCCACCTCATCGTCATCGACCAAGCTGTTTCACGGCGGCTTGCGCTATCTTGAATACTTTGAGTTCGGGCTGGTGCGCCACGCGCTGCAAGAACGCGAGACGCTGTTGCGGGCGATGCCGCATATCTCCTGGCCGATGCGCTTCGTGCTGCCCTATCATGGCTCGATGCGGTTTGAAAACGCGACGCCCACCTCGCGCCTTCTCAACAAGGTGATGCCGTGGATGAAAGGGCGCCGCCCCGCCTGGCTGATCCGGCTGGGCCTGTTTCTCTATGACAATCTGGGCGGTCGAGGGATTTTACCGGGCACCCGCGCTATTGCCCTGCCTGGCACGCCCGAAGGCGCGCCGCTCGATGCCAAATTCAAGCGCGCGTTTGAGTATTCCGATTGCTGGGTGGAAGATAACCGCCTGGTCGTGCTCAACGCCCGCGACGCCGAGGCTCGGGGCGCACAGATTATGGCGCGCACGCAAGTGACCACCGCTGAGCGGGTCGATGGCCTCTGGCATGTCACCACGCGCGACGCCGCCACCGGGCAAGAGCAGGTGCATCACGCGCGGTGCCTGGTCAATGCGAGCGGGCCTTGGGCAGGCGAGGTGATCCAGACCCGCGCGCGGCTCAATTCGCGCGAGAATGTGCGGCTGGTGCGCGGCAGCCATATCGTCACCCGCAAGCTCTACGATCATGACAAATGCTATTTCTTCCAAGGCACCGATGGGCGGATCATCTTCGCCATTCCTTACGAGACCGACTTCACCCTGATCGGCACCACCGATATGGAGCATGAAGATCTCCATCAGACGCCCCGCTGCACCGATGCGGAGGCCGAGTACCTGATCGCTTTCGCCAACCAGTACTTTGAGAAAGACATCACCGCCGATGACGTGGTCTGGACCTATGCCGGCGTCCGCCCGCTCTATGACGATGGCGCCGCTTCGGCCTCTGCGGCGACCCGGGATTACGTGATGACGATGGACCGCACCGGCGGCGCGCCGATGCTCAATATCTTCGGCGGCAAGATCACCACCTATCGCTGCCTGGCCGAGGATGCCCTCGACAAAATCAAGGGCGACTTTCCCGACATGCCCGGCAAATGGACAGCAGGGGTTGCGCTGCCGGGCGGTGATTTCGCGGTCGACGGGGTGCCGGGCCTGATCGCGGATCTGCGCGCCCGCTACCCGTTCCTCACCCCGTTCTGGGCGAAGAGGCTGGTGCGCGCCTACGGCACCGAGGCAAGCCACGTGCTGGGTGACGCAAAAGAGGCCGCTGATCTAGGCCAAGCCTTTGGCGCCACGCTCACCGAGCGGGAAGTGCGCTGGATCATGGCCCATGAATATGCCCGCACTGCCGAAGATGTGGTCTGGCGGCGCAGCAAGCTGGGTCTGCGGATGAGCGCGGATGAGATCGCAGGGCTCGACGCCTGGATGGGCGATCGCGCCGCTCTGGCTGCCTAGCGCGCCGTCTACACCCGACCTTCCCGATCGCGGGTCGCTGCGCCACATGCCTAAAATGCGCGCCGCGCGCCCCTTCTTCTTTTCCTAAATACCTCCGCCGGAGGCATTAAAATCTTGATAGCGCTGCGCCGCTTTCAGCGCGCCCTCGCGCGCGATCACGCGTTTTTGTATACCACGGCATACTAAATCTTGACGCCGCCGGTTCCTTTCGCTATCCCGGCGCCCATATCTGATATCAACCGATATCGCACGGAAGGGGGGCGTCGCTCCCGTCCAGGCTGGCAGGCGTCGCGCCCACCCAAATCCTCGACCCCATCCGACACAAAGCGCCCGATAGGGCGCGACCGGAGGACATATGAACCAGCATCATCCTGACACCAAACCAGACACAATCGTGCGGCAACTGGGCCGCTTCGTGGCTGCGAGCGATCATAAAACGATGAGCCACGCGGCGCGCGAAGAGCTTAAAAAGCGCATCCTCGACACCGTCGGCGTCGCCATCGGCGCGCTCGAAGGCGAGCCGATCAAAATGATCCGCGCCCACCAAGAAGATTTCGGCGGCAAAGAGCTTTGCACCTTTATCGGCGGCGGCAAGGGCGCGCCGGACCGGGTTGCTTTCTACAATGGCGCGCTGAGCCGGTATCTCGACTTTATGGACAGCTATCTGGCCAAGGGCGAGACCTGCCACCAATCTGATAATTTCGGCGCGGTCCTCGCCGGGGCGGAATATGCCGATGCGTCGGGCGATCAATTGCTGAGCGCGATGGCCGCCGCCTACCAAGTGCAGGGCCGTCTGTGCGACGAGGCGCCGGTGCGCCACAAGGGCTTCGACCACACCGTGCAGGGCGCCTATGCCTCCGCGGCCGGCGTGTCGCGCGCGCTCGGCCTCGATGCGGAGAAAACCGCGATGGCGATTGCGATTTCAGGCACCTGCAACAACGCCTTACGCTGCACCCGCACCGGCAGTCTGAGCCATTGGAAAGGCCTCGCCTACCCGCAAACCGGTTTCGTCGGCGCCCATGCGGCGTTTCTGGCGATGCGCGGCATTACCGGGCCGGAAGAGGTGTTTGAGGGCAATAAGGGCTTCAAAGAGGCCATCGCGGGGGAGTTCAGCATCGATTGGGCCAAGGAAGACCTCGAAAACGTCCGCAAGTCGATCATCAAGAAATACAACGCCGAGATCCACTCCCAAAGCGCTATCGAAGGCGCGCTGGAATTGCAGGCCGAGAAGGGCTTCACCTGGGATCAGATCGAGCATATCGGCATCGATATCTTCGATGTGGCGTTCCACATCATCGGCGGCGGCGAGGAGGGTGATAAAACCATCATCCGCACCAAGGAAGAGGCCGATCACTCGCTGCAATACATGGTCGGTGTGGCGCTGATCGACGGCAATGTGCTGCCCGCGCAATATGAGGGCGACCGGGTGACGCGCGACGATATCCAGTCGCTGCTGCAACGCTTCACCGTCAAACCCAAGCAGGCATATACCGACCGCTTCCCGGGTGAGATGTGCGCCGATCTGACGATCACGCTCAAAGACGGCACGATCCACAAGATCACCAAGACCGATTACGAAGGTTTCAACACCAGGCCGATGTCTTGGGAGACTGTGGAGGCCAAGTTCACCAACCTGGCCGCGCCGTTCACTTCTGAGAACACGCGCAAGGCAATCGTCGATGCGGTCAAATCGCTCGAAGATGTGCCCGCGCGCGCGTTCGCCGCGATCCTGGGCAACCTCACCGCGTAACCAAACGCGCGCGCCCCGGGCCTGACCCGGGGCCTCTGCCTCATAACCACCCGATGAAAGGACATCCTATGCTAGATATGGACGCCAATTCGAAACGCGAGCAATCCGAGACCTGGAAGAACCGCTCATTCCCCTACATCCCGATGAATGAGCGCGACCCCAAACCGCGTACCAAATCGATCACCGAGATCCGCGGACCCTATTACGCGGTGACGCCCCACACCTACACCAACGAATTGCTCGATCTGATGGGCGAGCATTTGGACGGGTACAAATACGCCGGCGGGTCGTTCTCGCTGATGCCCGGTGAGCAGGTGCAAAAGCTCAACCGCATCTGTCACGATCACGGCGTCTATGTCTCCACCGGCGGCTGGATCGAGAACGTGCTGGCCCGCGCGCCCACCCAGATCGACGCCTATATCGAGGAATGCAAGCGGCTGGAATTCGATATGATCGAGCTTTCCACCGGCTTCATCCAATTGCCGGTGCCTGACCTGCTGCGGTTGATCGAGAAGGTGAACAAAGCCGGGCTGAAGCCAAAGCCCGAGATCGGCATTCAGTTCGGCGCAGGCGGCGATACCTCGAAAGAAGAGCTGGAGGCGGAGGGCACGCGCGACCCGCAGATCCTGATCGATACCGCCAATGAGGCGCTCAATGCGGGCGCCACGATTATCATGATCGAAAGCGAGGGCATCACCGAGAACGCCGATCCTTGGCGCACCGATGTGGCGGCGAAGATCATGAAGGAGGTGGGCATGGAGAACGTGATGTTCGAAGCCGCCGACCCGCCGGTTTTTGAGTGGTACATCAAGAATTACGGGATCGACGTGAACATGTTCATCGACCATTCCCAAATCGTGCAGCTTGAATGCCTGCGCCGCGGCATCTGGGGCACCAAATCCACCTTCGGTCGCATCACCACGCACCGTTGAAGACAGAATTTCGGCCTCGTCATTGGTGGCGGGGCTGATCAATGTGATCACGATGGCGCCGATCGCCATGGAATAGGGCGCTCTCCGTGATCACATACTCCGTCAAGCTCATCGGTTCCATGGCTGGCAGTGTGTATGCAGCTATAGCGACTTGGGCTATTCGTGATCACAAAAGGCAAAAGCGGCTCGAATCAACTGTGCAGCACATCCAGAACCGTGCGCTCTCATGCTTTCTCACGGCCGGATGCAGTCACAAAAGCCGATACGTGATCACAAACGCTTCCAGTGGCGCACAAAACCGCAAAAACCGCACCTTCCGCGCTGAAATCCGGCTTTGTTTTGACGCTAACACACTGACGCTGACACGGCGATGTGCTAAGTAACATGCACAGCGCGGCGCCTTGTCTAGAACTGCAGGCTGCAATGGGACGTCTGCAGAGCGATCCAGACAAGGCTGCCGCTATGACACCTACCCCAGGGACACGCCGGTGCTGGTTCGCCCACCCGACGCCTCCCGGAAGGCAACAGCGAAATTGATAACGAAAGGAGCTGAGCGATGCTGAGCTTTATCGTCGGCTGGCGTAATCGTATCTTGCGCCTGCTCTATCTGGGCGTGGCGAAACCCCTGATCTTCCTCTGGGAGCCGGAGGAAGCCCATGCCAACCTCAAAGTGGTGGGCAAGTTTCTGGGGTCAAACGCGATTACCCGCAAACTCACCGCTATCCTGTTCTACTACGCGCATCCAGCGTTGGAGACGACGGTGGATGGCGTCAGCTACCCCAACCCGGTTGGCCTGTCGGCGGGCTTTGACAAAGACGGCGAGTTGACCTCGATCTACCCCGAACTGGGCTTCGGCCTGGCCGAGCTGGGGTCGTTCACCGGTGAGATCACCGCCGGTAACCCCGGCAAGCGTTTGTTCCGGATGAAGAAATCCAAGTCGATCCTGGTGTGGTACGGCCTCAACAACCAAGGCGCGGAGGCCATTTCAAAGCGCCTGGCCAAAGCTGACTTCCGGATCCCGATCGGCATCAGCGCGGCGAAGTCCAACATCACCGAAGACTTCGTGCTGCGGGACTCGATCGACGATTACATGAAGACCTACACGGCCTTCGCCGATATCGGGCATTACACCACGATCAACATTTCCTGCCCC
This sequence comes from Pseudomonadota bacterium, assembly GCA_038750765.1. Taxonomy (GTDB): domain Bacteria; phylum Pseudomonadota; class Alphaproteobacteria; order Rhodobacterales; family Rhodobacteraceae; genus Psychromarinibacter. Next base: position 11,558 of record JBCDGW010000032.1, read on the forward strand.
AACACCCAGGATGGCGAGCCGTTTGCCGATAAGGACAATCTGCGCGCGCTCTGCGATGCCGTGCGGGAGAACTACATCCCCAACAAACCGGTCTATGTGAAGCTGGCCGCGGACCTGACCCGCCAAGAGCTTGAGGACACGCTCGATGTGGTCATGGAAAACAAAGACATCATCAACGGCGTCGTGCTGACCAACCTGGCGAAGCCCGCGGGCGAGGGCGGCAAGGAGATCAAGGGTGATCTGGCCTACCACAAAGGCGGCATGAGCGGCCTGCCGGTGCAGCGCCTGGCAACCCAGATGATCCGCGACACCTACCGCTATACCGGCGGTGAGATCACCATCATCGGCGTCGGCGGTATCTTCACCGCGCGCGATGCCTACGAGAAGATCACCTCGGGCGCCAATCTCCTGCACTTGATCACCGCGATGATCTTTGATGGCCCCCAGAGCATGGGCGAGATCAACCGCGGCATCGTCAAGATGCTGAAGAAGGACGGCTTCAAGACGCTGGCAGAGGCGGTGGGCTCGAAGAACCCGCTATCCGCCGTGCCTGGCTACGTGGCCAAGCAGCGCGCCCGCGACGCGGCGCAGGTGATCAAGGTGGCTGCTGAATAGCGCCCTACGCGCCTCGCGGTAATGCGCGTACCGACCCGTCCGCTGCTGAGCGGGCGGGTTTTTTATGTCTCTTGCCTGCGGTCAGCCTGCGCTCGCGCGCGCAGCCAGATCGGCCAGCGTTTTACCTTGCTCCTCCACAAAAAGCGCGGGCAGGGCGCGCAAAGCATCGATCTGGTCCACCCGCAGCGTGACGAAATCGGCCTTCGTTTCGCTCCAGGCAGTGGTGGTCCAGACCCGGCCCCAATAATCGAGCTTGAGCGGGCGCAACACCTGCTCGCACTCGCCGCTCAGCCGCACCGACAGTTTTTGGCGCGCCCGGATCGCCCGGCGGATCTGCGGCATGTGCTGAAAACCGTCCGCCGCTGCCGCGAAGGGATGCACCGCAAAGCTCCAGCCCTCGGGCGCGGCGCCCCGGTCCTCCGGCAACAGCCCGTCGAGGCGGGTGGACAGCGCCCGCGCCGCCCGCGCAAGTTCTGGATCACCCCCCTGCGCCACCGCAGCAAGCCCCAGATGCAGCGCCTCCAGCTCGGTCAGGGTCAGGTTCAGCGGCGGCAGCGTCACCGGCGCGGTCATGCGGTAGCCCAGGCCCCGCTCGCCCGCCACCGGCACGCCCGAGCGCATCAGGGTCTCCATATCGCGGTAGAGCGTGCGCACGCTGACACCGGTCTGCGCGGCCAGATCCGCGGCCTGATGGATCCGCCCATCGGCAAGGGTTTGGATCAATTGGTACAGGCGATCAGAGCGGGCCATGGTGATTCGCCGAAGGATTGAGCATAATTCCATGCTTAACTGACAAAAACCTGTCAGGTGAAGCGCGGCATGCCCGAACGGCCCGATTTCTCGCCCGGAAATGCTCGGCCAAGCGCTATTGTCCTTCCCCCGCGCCGGGCGCCGCCCTAAATACTGGCGTAGTCAACTTGGTCGGCCATGGGCCGCGCAATGTGAGGGTAAGACATGGGACTTGGAAATATCGGGCTTCCGGGCATTCTGCTGATCGCGGTCGTGGTGCTGGTTCTGTTTGGCCGCGGCAAGATCTCGTCGCTGATGGGCGAGGTGGGCAAAGGCATCACCGCGTTCAAGAAGGGCGTCAGCGACAGCAAGGAAGAACTCGAAGAGAGCATTGATGCTGCGCGGGACGTGACGCCCGCCGCTGAAGAAAAAGACAAAGCCTAATCGGGCCCAACGCAGGTGTTCGATCTCGGCTTCGCAGAGCTTTTGGTGATTGGCGTCGTGGCGCTGATCGTCGTTGGTCCAAAGGATTTGCCGGGCATGTTCCGCACGCTGGGTCGGTTTACCGGCAAGCTGCGCGGCATGGCGCGGGAATTTCAGCGGGCGATGAATGAGGCAGCCGATAGCTCGGGCGTGGGCGATGTCGCCAAAGACCTCAAGAAGGCGACGTCGAGCAAGGGCCTGGGCCTCGATAAGCTGAACAAAGCGGCGGAAAGCTTTGAGAAATGGGATCCGGTGAAGGCGGCCAGCGGGCGCGCCAGCGGCGCCCCTGGCGAGGGCCTCTCCGAAGAGCGCGCTGCCGCAGCCAAGAAGATCCATGAGGCGACAGCGGCGAAAGAAGCCGCCAAGGCCGCCGCTGCGGCGGAGCCAGAGGTGGCGGCGGAGGCTGACGCGCCGCCTGCTGAAGCTAAGCCTGCGGGAGAGAGCACCACATGAGCCAGGCCGAGCCGGATATCGACGAAGACGACATCGAGGATTCCTCCGCCCCGTTGATCGAGCATCTGGCGGAGTTGCGCACGCGGCTGATCCGCTCGGTGCTGGCGCTGTTTGTCGGGATCTGCATTTGCTTTATCCCGATCCAGGGCGACTTCATCGCTGAGCACATCCTAGAGTTTATGCTGCAGCCCATCGCCGATAACTTGCGCGCTTTGGGCGACCCGAACCCGACCCTGCAATATACCAGCCCGCAGGAATATCTGTTCACGCTGTTCCGCATCTCCATGGTGTTTGGGTTTGCCATGGCGTTCCCAGTGATCGGCTTTCAGATGTGGCGGTTCGTGGCGCCGGGCCTCTATCGTTCGGAGAAGAACGCGTTCCTGCCGTTTCTGATCGCCTCACCGGTGATGTTCCTCTTAGGCGCGAGCTTTGCCCATTTCGTGGTCACACCGCTGGCGATGTCTTTCTTTCTTGGCTTCGCTGATATCGGTTCGATATTTCTGAAGATCGGTTTGGCAGGCATTGATGCGGAGACGGCGGCCGCCGCGGTACCACCTGCCGACGACAATGGTGTGACAATCACTTTCTTCGGTAAGGTCAATGAATCGCTAGGGATCTCGCTGGTCTTCATCATGGCCTTTGGGCTGTGCTTTCAACTGCCGGTATTGCTGACGCTGATGGGCAAGGCGGGCTTGGTGACGGCGCCTGGCCTCGCCTCGGTGCGCAAATACGCCGCCGTCGCCATCCTGGTGCTGGCCGCGCTGGTCACACCGCCGGACGTGGTGACGCAACTGATCCTATTCACCGTGGTCTACGGCCTCTATGAGGTGTCGATCCAACTGGTGAAGCGGGTCGAGAAGAAGCGCGATCAGCGGCTGCGGGAGGAAGGCATCCTGGACGAGGGTGAGAGCCTGAACGATCTCTATACCGAGGACGAGGAAAAGGCGTGAGCGAGGCCGATCTGGCGCCGCTTGCCCGGCGCGTCGCGGAGGCCTTGGAACGCATCGCCCCGCCGCCCGCGCCGCTCCCCGATTTCGATGCTGCCGACGCGTTCATTTGGCATGTTGAGCCGGATCGCCTGGAACAAGTGGACAGGGTAAACCGCGTCGCGCTCGATCTGCTCGTGGGCATTGGCCGGGTGCGTCAGATCCTCTACGACAACACCGCGCAATTCGCCCGCGGCCTGCCTGCCAACAACGCGCTGTTATGGGGCGCGCGGGGCATGGGCAAATCGAGCCTGGTCAAGGCCGTGCATGGCGCGCTGCTGGCAGAGGGGCACGCGCTCAAACTGGTGGAATTGCAACGCGAAGACCTTCCCTCGGTTGGGAGGCTGCTGGGGCATCTGCGCCAGGCGCCTGCGCGCTTTGTGCTCTTCTGCGACGATCTCAGCTTTAGCCACGACGACCAGCATTACAAATCGCTCAAAGCGGTGCTCGATGGCGGCATCGAGGGCAGGCCCGATAACGTGATCCTCTACGCCACCTCCAACCGCCGCCATCTGATGCCGCGCGATATGATCGAGAACGAACGCTCCAGCGCGATCGCCCCAAGCGAGGCGGTGGAGGAGAAGGTGTCGCTGTCAGACCGGTTCGGCCTGTGGCTGGGCTTTCACCCCTGCACCCAGGACGAATACCTGGCGATTATCGACGGCTATTGCCGCGCTTACAATGTCGACGTCGCTGCCGAGACGCTGCGCGCGGAAGCGATCGAATGGCAGGCCACCCGGGGCAGCCGCTCGGGCCGGGTCGCGTGGCAATTCTTTACCGATTTGGCGGGGCGCCACGGCATTACCCTCTAACTGCGCCATTTTATCGCCCGCGCGCGCGGCGTGCCGAAAACGGTTGAACCGGTTTTCTAATGCGCATTATCCTCACCTTGCTGCATGCGATAGCCGGATCAACCGGCGCGGCGATGATGGGAGGACACATGAAACTGCGCCAGATTGGCGACACCGGCGTGATGGTGCCGCCCCTTTGCTTTGGCACATCGGGTCTGGGCAACATGCCTGCCACCTACGGTTACGAAGTAGGCGAGGCCCGCGCGATTGACACGATCAAGACCATCCTGACCGGCCCGGCGCCGTTTTTGGATACCTCGCGGATCTACGGCCATGGCCGTTCCGAAGCGCGGGTCGGGGCGGCGATCAAGGCGCTTGGCGGGCTGCCCGAAGGCGCGGTGATCTCCACCAAGCTCGACCGTGACTTTGAGACCAACCGCTTCGACGCGGCCCGCGCCCGCGCCTCGCTGGAAGAAAGCCTTGAGGCGATGGGGATCGAGGCGGTCGATGTGCTCCACCTGCACGATCCTGAATATGCCCATGATCTCGACGAGGTGACGGGCAAGGGCGGCGCGCTGGAGGCTTTATTCGAGCTTAAGGAGGCGGGGCTGGCGAAATCCGTCGGTCTTGCGATGGGGCGCGTCGATATGATGTTTCCGATCTTGCGCGCCTGGCCGTTTGACGCGCTGATCTCGCATAACCGTTTCACGCTCCTCAACCGCTCAGCGGATGCGATGTTCGACTACGCCGCCGACAACAAGATCGCCGTGCTCAATGCTGCGCCCTATGCCAGCGGCGTGCTCGCGAAGGGTGCTGACGCGATGCCGCTGATCGCCTATCAAAAGGCGGATGAGGCTGCGCTGGTGCCAGTGCGCCGGATGGAGGCGATTTGCGCGCGCCATGGCGGTTTTGTCGGCCCGGCGGCGCTGCAATTCTCGATGCGCGACCCGCGTATTGTCTCGACCATCGTCGGGGTCACCCGCCCCGAGCGGGTGAAGGAGACGTTGGACTGGGCCGCTCAGGAGATACCCGAGGAGGCGTGGCAGGAGTTGCGCGCGCTGCCGTTCTCGATGGACGACCCGGAGGCGAACCGCGACTACGTGGCCGAGTAGCGGCGTAATCCGGCCTTGGGGTGAGGGCCGTCTAAGCGCCGCGACAGCCTACCACCGTTGAGAGCGTCTGTTTGATCAACCATAGCTCGCGCAGCAGGCTTGGATGGGCGATGTAGTCGAGATCGGCGGCCACCTTGGCGCGGGTGCCGCTAGTGCCTTCGACATAGCCGATTTCGGTTTGCGCGAGGCCGCTGATGCCGGGCCGCACGCTGTGGCGTAGACGGTAGCCAGGGACGGTCTGCAGAAAGTAGAGACCGTGCTCCCAATCATCTGGGCGCGGGCCGATCAGGCTCATTTCGCCCCGCAACACATTGAGGATCTGCGGCAGCTCATCGACGCGGCTGATCCGGAGGATGCGCCCGCCCAGCGTGATGCGGTCATGCTCCAGCGGGCATTCAGCGCCACGCTTCGTGTCTGCGTCCGCAGCGGTCATCGAGCGAAACTTGATCACCTTAAAAGCGGTGCAGTCGCGGCCCATCCGGGTTGCCACATAGAACAGCCCGCCCGGGTTGAACCACGGGTTGAGCACGTAGAGGAGCGCGCAAATGACCAACAAGAGCGGGGTCAACAAGCCCGCGATGCTGATATCGAGCGCGCGTTTGATCAGGTGAAACCAAAATGTGGAGGACTGGGAAAACAGAGCACGCGGGAAGCTGTCCACAGACTCGGCGTCTGTGGCCAAAGGAATGGCTGTCATGAAGGTTGGTCCCGTTGCGGAAAGGGCGCGAATTTACCGTTCAGAAACGATACTTTTCGTTTTTCGTCAACGATCTAACGCAACTTTTTGATGTAAGGATTTGTTAACCACAAGATGTAGATCGCCGTCATTTTTGCGCACGGAGATCCGGTAATTTTGCGCTTGAGCAGCGTGGCCTGGTAAAGGGCTTGGTCATTAAGGTTAATTCACACCCAGACTTATCCACAAGCACGGCGGCCCCAATCACCCTGTTGGTCGTAGAATCATCTGCCCTGCCGCGCCCAGAGCCACGCGTTGCGGCGATCAGGCCGGTGCTACCCGTCGCGGCCCCAGCGCCATGAAATGCGCGCGCGCGGGCGATCGGCGCTCAGTAGTCGCGCTCAAAGAAGATACCCAGCCCGGTCTCGCCATCGGAGGTGACTGTACCGCGCGCCGTCACGCTCGGTGTGATCTGCAGGTTAAGCGTGACCGCGCTTTCGCCGGAACTGTCCACCTCGACGCCGGTATAGACATTGTCGCTGAGATACCGCCCCACCTGGAGCGTCGCTTCGCCCTCGTCATTGGTGGTGATATCGAGATCATCCAGCCCGAAGCTCGAGCGCAGGCGATCAACCACGCCACCGCCGCCGCCGCCCGCGAGCGTGCGCACCGCAACCGCCAATTGCACCGCTTGCACGGCGGAAATCTCGGTCAGGCCCCGTTTGAAGATCAGCTGCGCCAGCACCTCTTCCTCGGGCAATTCCGGCTGCGATGTGATCTCTAAATCCAGGTCAGTGCCCACGCCCTCGATCACGATGCGGATCGCCACATCGCCCGACGTGGTGGTGGCGACAAGGCGCACAAAGGGGTTGAAATCGCCTTGCAGTTGGACGCGGCCCTCGGTCAGCGTCAGCCGCTCGCCCAGAATGTCGAGCCGCCCGCGGATCAGCTCAAACCCGCCCGCGGTGATGACATTGTTGGTGGTGCCGGTCAGCCGCAAAGTTCCGCCCATCTCCGCGTCGAGCCCGCGCCCGCGGATAAAGATCTGGTTCGGCGCCTCGATTGTCAGATCGAGCGGGAAGGCTCGGCCGCCGCCACCCCCGCCGCCGCGACTAGGCGGTTGGTTGAGCCCGGCCCGGATGCGGGTGCGCAAAACCGGGTTCGGCTCGTGCTCGTGGATGAGGCCCGGCAGCCCCACCGCGCTTGGCCCGAACGAAGAGGGTAGCCGCACTTCGACCGGGCCGAGCGTGATCAGGCCGCTGATCCGCGCGCCGCCGGTGAGCGGGCCGTTTACCGCGACCTGACCCGAGGCCGTGGTTTGATAGAGGTTAGGATCTTGGACGCCGATGTCGCGAAGGGTGATGTTGAGATCGCCTTGAAACGGCGGGCTGAGCGTGACCGGGCCAGTGATCTCCACGCGCCCGCCGCTTGCCACCGCGCCGCTTACGCTCAGATCGGCGCGACCATTGCCCAGTTGGATCAGCGCCTCCACATTGTCCAGGCGCAGCGGTACCGACGGGATCGCAGCCGACGCGCCGCTGGTGCGGACCGTGCCCGACACCGCAGCGAGGCTCGGCTCCCCGTTCACCGCAAGATCGAAATTGACCAGACCGCGCAGCAGGTTAGGCGCTATAGCGGTATTGGCAGCAGAGAGGGGTGCGGTGCCTGTGAGGGCAATGTCCACCCGGCTGGCATCAGCCGCCACATCGCCGCTGACGCGCGCGGCAATCCCGCCGGGGCCTGCGACAGTGCTGGAAACAGCCCAGACTTGCCCGTCTTGCGAGCTCAAGCTGCCCTCAGCGGTGGCTGGCCCCGCCACATCGGCGACAAGCAGGCCGAGATTGCTGATCCGGGCGCTGTATTCGAGCGCGCCGCCCCGCGTCTGCGAGGCATCGCCCGAAACCTGCGCCGTCATTTGCGGGCTCTCAAAGGTAATGGCGTCGAGCGTTATCCGGTCGGTGCCGTTAAAACCGGCGCTGCCCTGCAACCGGCTGGACCCGCGCAGCAGCGGATCGACCGAGCCCAAACCAAAGGCCAGATCTTGGCCAGTGACATCCAAGCTGGCTTCCGCGGCGCCACTGACGACCTCGTAGCTACCCGATAGCTTGAGATCAGCAGCGCCGCGCAGTGCGCGCCCGAGCGCGGCGCTATAGGGCGAGAGCGCGCCAATGCTGAGATCGGCTGTGGCGTCGATAACACCCGCAAGCGCTGCATCAACGACGCGCGCCTGAGCCGCGATGCGCCCGCTGGTGTCGCCCGGCGCTGTGAGCGCGGTGGCAAGCGCCAGATCACCGTCTTGCAGGGTCACGGTGCCATCGACGCTGGCGCCGCCCGAAACCCCCAAGGCCAGCGCCGCGAGATCAGCCAGCCGCGCCTGATAGCGCAGATCAGCATCACGCGGCGACAAAGCGCCTGCAATGCGCGCCTCAAGCTGCGAGTTACTGACAGTCAAACGGTCGATCCGGAGCGCGTCGACCCCGTCAAAACCAAGCCCGGCATTGAGCGCCGTGGTGCCGCGCAAAAGGCCGTCGACCGGCGCGATCCCAAGGCCTAGATCGCGTGTGGTGACCGCCAAGACAAGCTCCGCCGCGCCGCTCTCGAGCGTGTAGGTGCCCGATGCGGTGCCCTCGACAGCGCCGGACAGCGCTTGCGGCACCAGCGCGGCATAGGGGGTGAGGGCGGCGATAGAAAAGCGCGCATCCGCGGCAATCGGGCCGGCGATGGCGCCTTGGGACAGCGGCACATCGACAGCAACCTGCGCCTCGGTGCCGCCCGGTGCGGTGAGCGCGGCGTTGAGCGCCAGGGCGGTGTCGCTCGGCTCCAGCCGCCCCACCAAGGTTACCGGCCCCTGCAGATCGGGCAGGTAGAGCGCCACGTCGCGCAGGGCGGCGTCGAAGTCGATCCCGTCGCCGGGCGCCGTGCTGCCCGAGATGTTGAGACGGCCTTGGTCGGTGGCGAAGAGGCCGTCGCGGATAGTGACCAGCCCGTCGCTGCCAACAAGCCCCGCATCCACGTTGAGCGTGATCGCCCCGGCCAGGAACGCATCGAGCGGCGCCAGGCCCACGCTCAGATCTTGTGCGGTGCCGGTGAGGGTGCCCTCAAAGCGCTGGTCGCTAAGATTTCCCTGGCCTGCGAGCGACACGTTTGCGGCGCCGCTTAATGGGCGTCCGGCGAGGCCGGAATAGGGCGCGAGCGCGGTGATGGCGATATCGGCAAGGCCCGTGACAGAACCGACGCCTGCCTCGGTGACGGTGACAGAGCTATCGAGGCGCGCGCGCAGCCCGCCCGGGGCAGAGATGCCCGCGCTGACGCCCCAGATATCGCCGGTTTGGGTAAACGCGCCCTCCGCAGCCGCAGGACCCGAAAGGCGCGGCTCCACGGCGCTCGCATCCCGCAGGGCAAAAGCAAACTCACCCGTGCTGGCGCCCGTGGCCAGATCGGCCGACGCGGTCAGCGCAATCTCCGCGCTTTCGATGGCAAACCGGTCAAGGACGGTGCCGGTGGTGTCGCGCCGGATCGCGGTGTCGAGCGTTGCCGCGCCAGCAATCAGCGGGTCGAGATAGGGCACCGACAAGACCAGATCCGTGGTCTCGCCTGCGATGCGCAGATCAAACGCGCCGCCCAGCGGCTCGACATTGCCCGCGACGCTGAGATTGGCTGCGCCCGCCAGATCACGCCCCGCAATCGCGCTGAAACGGGCCAGATCAGGGGTGTTGACGCGCAGGTCAGCGTCGATCCGGGGCGAGCCGCCCAGTTCAAAACCGACGATCACTGCGTTCCCGCTCAGCGTGGTGCCCGCCCCGTTGAGCCGCAGCGCCGACAGTGACAAAGCTGTCCCAGCGGCGTAGTCGAAGCGGAGCGCGCCGCTGACCGCCTCACCGACAGCCGCCTCCAGCGCCGCATCGCCCAACGCGATCCCGGCAAGATCGACGGTGAGACCGCCATCCACCCGTTCTGCGGCGCGCTGGAGCGTCCCCGACCCGCTGAGCGCGGCGCGGTCAAGCCCGATATCCCCGCGGGCAAACTCAGAGACAACCGCGTTTAACTGCCAGGCGTCGCCGGTCTCCGCATCATAGCCTAGGGTGATTTCAGCGCTGCGGATCCGTGTCGGCTCACCCGACAAGGGCAGCAGCAACGGCGCTCCGCTGCTATCGGCGATCTGGCCGTCGAGGGTGAAGCGCGCGGGCCAGCCATCGGGCGCCAGGTCAAGCGCACCGGCGAGGGTAAGCGCCTGGGTCTCAAGCGCGAGATCGGCGATTTCAAAGCGGCCATCGGCGAAGCTGGTACCGCGTAGATCGAGCGCCGCGCGCGGCCCGAGAAAGCGGTGATACTCCGCCTCGATCAGCGGTCGCATATCGCCCGCCAACGCGGCGGTAAAGCCGCGCCCGCCGGTATCCGTGCCCGCCAGCGTGAACGTGCCGGTAAGGCGTGGCGCCCCGTCGCTGGCCAGGCGCAGGGTTGCGGCGAAATCGTCGAGCGTGCCGGTGCCCTCGACCGCCAGATCCAGCGCGGGGCTGCCGGGTATGCCTAAAAGTCCCGCCGCAATGCCGCCCGCGCCTTCGACAAAGCGCAGATCGAGGGTCAGCGCCTCGGTTGCATTGGCGAAGCTCCCCGCGAGGCCGATCTCGCCTTCCGGGCCATCAAGCCGGGTGGCGGTAAGCGCGGCATCCCCTGCGCCGTCTGCCAAAGTGGCGCGGCCATCCAAGGTGATCGCCATCGCCTCGCCCACAAGCGGCGCGCCCAGCTCGGCGCGCCCAATCGCCAGCGTGCCGATATCGATCGACACCGGCAGGTCAAGCAGCGCGAAGGCAAAACCGGGGGCCTCGGGGCTCGGCAGTTCAGGCTCGGCCGCCTCAGTCTCGGGCAAACGCTCGATGATCAGCCGCTCAGCCGACAAGGTGTTGATCTCGATCCGGCCGCGCAGTACCGCCGACCGGTTCCAATCGAGCACCGCGTTTTCCATCACCAGCCAGGTGCCTGCATCATCGGCGATGCTCAGCCGCTCAAGCGTCGCCCGCGATGACAGGGCGCCCGCGAACCCATCGATCTGGACGCTGCGCCCGGCGCTTGACAGGTTGTCCTCGATAAAGGCCTGCAACAAGCCGCGATCGCGCTCGGCTTCAGCGTCGCCCGATTGCGCGAAAGCGGCGCCAAGCCCCAGCGATGCGAGGAGCAGGCTGGCGGCGATATGACGGAGGCGGGCGATCAAAACGCTTGGCCGATGCCGAGATAGACCTGCACCCCCTCATCGGTGTCGCCGCTGACCGGCAATGCCACATCAAAGCGGATCGGCCCGAGACCGGTTTGATAGCGCAGGCCGATACCTGCCCCCACATGCCACTCGCCGCTGCCGTCATAGAAGGTCTCGGCGCCGACATAGCCCGCATCCGCGAAGACCACGCCGCCGATTGAATCGGTGAAGAGCGCGCGCAGCTCAGCCGAGCCCACCAGCAGCGCGCGGCCGCCGGTTTCCAACCCCCCCGGCAGTGTCACGTCGAGCGAATTGAACGGATGGCCCCGCACCGTGCCCGCGCCGCCTGAGAAGAACAGAAAATCGGGATCGATCTCGCGGATCTCGGCGCCGACGATTGAGCCGAATTGCAGCCGACCGGCCACCACCAGCCGCTCACCGAGGGCCCGGTAGGCGCGAGCGTCGGCATAGCTGCGCAGACCGCTGCCCGCATCGTCAATGCCGAGGAAGGGGGTGAGTTCGGCCTGCAAGAACAGCCCCTCAGTGGCGTCCAGCGCATTATCGCGCGTGTCGTAGGTGGCTGTGCCCGGTAGGCTGATATAGGAAAACGTGCGGGTGCCGAACGCGTCTTCGGTCTCGCCGTAATTATAGGCCAGCGCCAATTCGACCTCGAGCCTATCGGAGATGCGCCAGCCGGCACCGACCCCCAGCGACAGCGTATCCGATTGAAACGTAGGCTCGTCGAGATGCTCAAGCGTGACGAAGGCAAAAGCGCGGGTATCGGCGCCGTAGGGGGCAGGGGTCTCGATCCGGGCGCCAAGGCTCCAGTCGATGCCGTTAGAGCCGCCGATATTGCTCACGCTGGCATCAAAGCGCAGCCGCTCGGCGCCGCCGAAAATGTTGCGGTGCAGCCAAAAACCCGACAGCGCCAGGCCGTCAAGCGATGACAATTCAACGCCGAAGCCCAGCCGCCGTGGCTTTTGGTCGGTGACGCGGAGCAGCATGTCGAGGCTGTTATCCGCGCCCAGTTGGTCGGCCTCTTGCAGCGACACGGAGGTAAACGCCCCCGCGCGTCGCAGCCGCTGAGCCACTTCATCGACGGTTTCAGGACTAAACGGTGCCCCTTGCGGCAAGCCCGCGATGCGGCGAATGGCCGAGGCGCGCACTTGCGACGGGGTTTCGATCACCAATTCCCCGAAGCGCGCCCGCGCGCCAGGGGCGATGGTGACCAGCGTGTCCAGCGTGGCTTCGCGGTGATTGGCCTTGACGGTTTCGCCGCCGACGCGGGCTTTGGCATAGCCCGCCAGGCGCCAGGCCTCCACCGCGTCTGCCACCGCTGCGCGGACGAACCCGGCCTTCGCCGGTCCGCCAGGGCGCAGATCGGGCACCGGTGGCGTGCCGGGGGGCAGCGGCGCGATCTGGGTTTGGCCAAATTGGAAGGGTGGGCCGGGATTGATGCGGATATCGACAATGCTGATACTGCGCGGCGTCGACAGGAGCGGGATGCTGGCCGCTTCGCGCCCATCGACGAGGATCGAGATCACCCCGCTGTAATAACCCTCACTATAAAGCGTCTCGAGCAGGCGGGCGTAATCGGACAGAGCGGCCGCAAACACTTCCTGCGGGCCATCGCGGCCTTCGCGGTCCGCACTCACCACCAGCGAGGCGTTTTCGAGGGTTTCGCGCAGCGCGCCCGCCTCTTCGGGAACCCGCAAAATCACGCGGTCAAGCGCGCTTGCCCGCTCCCCTGCGACAAAAAACACCAAGCAACTTGCGACCAGCCACTGCCCGAAGCGATTGGTGAGCGACCGTTTGCCCACGCCAGCCTCCTATCCGCCGTTTTTATTTTGTTACCCGGAAGCTAGGGCATCGGTTACGGCATGGCTACTGGAATGCGCATTCGCTTATACAAATCGAACCATGAAAATCTCGTGGCTTGAGACTTGCGGCTTGGCAAAGAGGGGCGCGGGTCACTATCGTGACGAGAGCGATGCGAGGAAGATAGCGATGCGCGCGACGATACCGGCGGGGTTCTGTGCCCTGGTTTTGACAGCGGGGCCGGGGGTAGGCCAAAGCGCATGCGCGCTTTTGGAAGAAGCGTTGAGTGCAGGCTCTTTGCCGCTCAGTCTAAGCGCGGAGAGCGATGCGATCGAGATGGCGCTGCGCGCCCAAGATAGTGAGGAATGCGCGGCCTTCCTCGATTTGGGCGGGCTTGAAACCGAGCGGCCCCCGACCGTGACCGCGCCACCCTGCAAAGAGCAGGGCAGCGGCGCCTGCAGCGGCATACCGGGAACGCTGATTTCCGACAGTTAGGCGTTTGCTTATTGAGGGTCGCGCAGCTTCGCTGCCGCTTGGGTTTTTTTGATTAGGGGGCTCTGCCCCTCGCGCTCACGTGTTTAATACGAGGGGCGCTGCCCCTCGGGCTCCCCGAGGTACTTTTAAAAAGAAGAAGGGGCGGCGGGTTTTGAGAAGGGCGCCGCCCGCTTTTGTGGCGTGGTGCGCTAGCCGAACAGGAACGCGTCGGCCGTGCCGTTGATATAGGTCATCGCCTCATCGAAGGCCGCCTCACCCACCGCGTCGCCGAGGGCCCGGCCGTTGAGATCGCCGTCGTCGAAGTGAATGCCGCCATAGATCCGGCTGAAGCCCGCCTCGTCTGCGGCTTCGGCGAAGGTGTCCCATTGCAGCGTGGTCACAACGCTGGGCTCGGTCGCCTCAAACAGCAAGAAGTCGATATCGACCGAGCCGCCGAAGGCCTCCGAGCCGGTGAACATCTCGAGCACCTTGGCACCTGCGGCTGAGAACGAGCTATGCCCCGACGTGTATTCCGCAAAAGGCGGGGACGCATCGGCGAGCGGGTTTTGATAGGTGATGAAGTTGCTGGCGAGGATCTTTTGCGTGTTGAGCCCGTCGCCTGCATAGGCCTCGATGACGAAGCCCTCATTGCCGAGATGATCGGTGCCGAACTCACCGATCAGGCCCAGCTCGCCTAGCTCGCGGATCGCGCGCACCGGGCGGGCATAATCGTAGATCTCTTTGGCATCCCAGGTGGCGATACCGGCGTCGAACACCGCATTGCCCATCATAAAGAACAGCTGGGCGTCATCGTCGATGTCGTGGTCATCGCGGGCGGAGACGAATTGGGAGAAGCTCATCCAGGTGCCGGGCGGGAATGCGGTGCCGCCGCCATCTTCCCAAAACTCAGCGATCTTTTTGCCTTCGATGTCGAGATCGGCGCTGATCTCGATGAGCGCCTCTGCTTGGCTGATAAAGCCTTCATTGATGATCGGGCCGATCATGCCTTTGCTGACATCGAGCGTCACTGTGCGGTCGATATCGAACGCGGCGAACCGGTCGGGCGTCTCATCGTAGAGATCGGCCTGCAGGTCGCGGATCAGCTCTTTGGTTTCTTTGCGCGAGAGACCGGTATCGGTGGTTTTGAGGAAATCGCGCAGAGCGCGGAAATCACCCAACGTGGCCGTGTCGCTCATTCCCCCGAGGGTGATCGTGCCCGCCTCGACATCGATCGAGCCATGTACCGCGTCTGCAAAGAACGGCTCGGGCTCGGGTGGGAAGAACGCGTCGCGGCCGAGCGCGTCTAGGTCGGGATCGATGAGATCGGCGGCCAGATCAGCGAAGTGGTCGTTGATGATGGGGCCGACGACGCTGTGGTTGAGATCGATGGTCCATTCGGAATTGGTGTCGTGACGCGCGATCCGCCAGGGCACGTCATCGCCGTCAAAGAGGTCCGCGCGCAGGTCGCGGATCATCTGCCCGGTCTCCTCATCGGACAGGCCGGTGTCGTTTTTGCGGAGGAATTTGCGGATAGCTTTGAAATCGGCCTCGGTGGCGTCGTCGCTGAGACCGGTGATGGTGAGCGTGCCCGCTGCTGCGTCGATATGGGCTTCGACCCCGTTGAAGAAGTCGTCAGGTAGGCTGTCGGACAGCGGATCCGCGTCGCCGAGCGCGAAGGGTTCCACCCCGCCCCAATGGGGCGTCAGGAATTGTTGCAACGGGCCGTTGGGGTCGTCGATGGGCACGTGTTCGGGCGTCCAGGCGGCGATGTCGGTGATGTCGTCTGGGCTGGTATTGACCGGCGCGTAATCTTCGTTGGGATCGACATAACCGTTGGCCTGGAACGAGCCGTCATCGGCGGCATCGAAGAGGACGGCGAGACCGGCGATGCCGCCGCGCACGGCATGGGGATCGGTCGCGATTTCGGTGATGTCCGTCGACAAGGACAACGCGTCCATCAGCGCGTCGGCAATGTCTTTTTGTTCGGGAAAGAGCTGAACCAATGCGGTATAGGCGGCGTAGCTCATCGCGGTGCTTTTGTTCTCAAACGTCATTTCGGCGCTGCCCACCTGCAGCAGATCGCCTGTGGCGGTGCCGACCGCCGTGTCATCGAAGGCGGCCCAGGCCTCAAAGATCGCGGTGTGGACAATCGCGTAGGCGCGGCTGGCAATAGTAGGCCCCACCTTGGTCTCGATCACCGCGGCTTGCACCGCTTGGTCCCAGAGGACCGAGAGCGTTGGGTCGTCGTTGACGATGGTGACACCGGCGGTGGTGTCGTTAACCAGGATTTCGGGCAGACTCGTCGCAACCATAAGGGTTCATCCTTTTAAAAACCAAATTTGAAAAACTGTGAGAACACGCCGAGAAACCGGCGGTTTGGATTGTGCACCCAATTGCAAACGTCCCCCAACGTTTTCCACGACTTAGAGCGTATCACGGGTTTGTGAGCGCGCAAGACGTTTTTGTGCAATCTGAGGTCTTCACGCTGCTTTCACGTAAAGCGTGGGCGGGCTGAAGCGGAGAGGGGCGATAGGGCTGAAAAGCGCATGCGCGACGGGGCTGAAGAAAAAAGACGCGGACTGAAGCAAGAAGTGCCGGGCGGCTCTGTGATTTTTTTTGAACCGGGTGGCGCGGGTGGGCGACGCATGAAGCAAAGGTAAAAGCCAACCGGGACGTCAACGATGCGGCATTACACCCTGACAGTTTTCATCTGGACCGCGACGGTTTTTGCTGCTGCAGCGCTTCCCACCCATGCGGACGGACGGCTGGCTGGGAACATCTTGCCCAAAGAAGCCGCCGCGCTGCAACGCCGGGTTCGCCACAACACCAAGCAGGGTTGAGAGAGGCGCCTCAGGGCTGGGTTGAGAGATTAACAGATCATTACCGTACGCATTGTTAAGTCATTGTAAGTAATAAACTTCTTGACCAACGTGACGGCGTTGTGTAGACATTGTGCACGCTGGAAGAAATGGGTGAGCAGCCTGGTTTAGACGCGGCCTCGGGGTATCCCGCAGGCCGCTTTTTTGTGGGGTATGGTTGGATCGCTGCACTTCTGGCGGCTGCGTTGCAGCAAGCTTCGGAAGGGGGCGGGCGATGGCATCAACGAAGGCCTCCGATGGCGAGGCGAAAGTCAGGGCCTCCGATGGGCAGGCATTA
>JBCDGW010000033.1:0-27828 GCA_038750765.1 Pseudomonadota bacterium
AGGAATTTATCACCCAAAAGATCGTTGATGTTCAGCCGAAGGATGCAGCTATCGCCGAACTCACCCTTGGCGAACACGTTCCCGACCCAGGCGCCCCACCTAATCAGGAATGGACGGTCGAGGCCAAGGCGCCGCTCCTCCGCCTCGATGTCTGCCACGGTGATGCCTGAACCTTGGGTGTTTTTGAATGCCAGGTAACGCTCGGCGCAATTGCCGGGCACCAGTTCCATCAGCGTAAACACGATCAGCGAAACGGTGAGCAGCGTGAACAAAGCCATTGCCGCGCGTACCACCGCGAATTGCAGAAATTGTAACATCCCGTCCCCACAGGGTTACTGCAGCATGCGCATCCGCGTCGTCATCATGCGCAGTGCCAGAAAACGTGGGAATCAGCCGATCCGTCAAGGGAACAGACAAGTGTTCTCAAGGCTTTGGCGGTTGCGGCGATTTTTTGGTCACGTTTGCGACGGTTTGCACAGGTTCGCGGTTCGTCGATGCAGGCCGCGCGCGGGCGCAATCGAGCTGGCCGAACCGGATACCAAAACGCAAACGCCCCGCACGGGGCGGGGCGTGAGGTTTTAGCCAAAGGTGCGCGTGATCACTCGTCGAGGAACCATGTCGCCGGCAGGTAAGGGAACGTGCGGTAGTATTCGTAAGACTGGGTCTTGAACTCAGGCACGTTCACCAGCGCGTTGCGGTGGTAGATGATGTTAGGCGCTTGCACGGTGCCGATGAACATCAGGTTCTCGGTCATCGCTGTCGCCATCCGCGCGCCGATCTCGGCCTGTGCCTCGGATCCCGGCTCAGCACCCTGGAACGCATCGGTATCAGCGATCAGGTCTTTGACCCATTGCGGCGGCTCAACGCCCGAGGCCCCACCGGAATCGACCCATTCGGCCCAGAGCATCGCTGTACGGTGGCCGAAATAGTTCTCAAACGGCGGCACCCACAGCTCGTTATTGCCGAGCACGATGGCGACCGGCTGGCCTTTCTCCCACATGCCCACATCGAGCGCGTTGGAGGATTGCGCCGAGCGGTATTCGTCGGGCGTGACCTCTTTCACCGTGGTCTGCACGCCAACATCGGCCCAGTTTTGCGCAACCAGTTCAACGACTTCGCCGCCGATACCCTGGGTAGCGAACTGCATGTTGAGCACGATCTTTTCGCCGTTAGGCAGCTCGCGGAACCCGTCACCGTCGGTGTCGAGCATGCCGATCTCATCGAGCAGCGCGTTGGCCATGTCCGGGTCGAACTGCGCCATATGGCTTTCCAACTCGGCATCGACGAAGTCGGGCGTGGGCGAGAAACCGATATACTGCTTCGGCACGCCTTGGCCGAAGAACGCCACTTCGTTTAGCTCATCGCGGTTGATTGCCACCGACATCGCCTGACGGAAGCGCAGATCGCCGAATACAGCGCGCTTGCCTTCGTCTTCCGAGGTCACGTTGAACGAGAATACCGGCATCGCGATCGTCGGCGCCAGTTGCACTGTGTAATCGCCTGCTTCCGAGCCGTCGAGCAGGATCGGCGCCGCACCCAGCGTCAGCGATTGCGATTTGTAGTCGGCCTCGCCGTTGACCAGCTTGAGGACCCGCACTTCGTTATCGTTGGCGTAAAGCTCATCCTGGCGCGAAATGTAGGGCAGCTGCTGGCCCGACGGGTCCACCATAAAGAAGTAGGGGTTCGCCACCAGCGTGCGGCCCTCGGTGGTGTCGGTGACGTAGATGTGGCTCTCCAGCGTCGGATGCGTCGCCTTCGGCAGGCACCCGGCCGCTTCCGGATCGCGCAGCATCGGCGAGGGGGTGTCAGTCCAGTCGGAACTGCCGAAATAGGCGGCGAGTACCGCCAGACCGTTTTCAAACCCGCATTCAGCGGCCAAAGCATCCGCCTCGGGGTTGATGTCGGGGTGATACTGACCAAGGAAATGCTTGGGCTGGAATGCCTGGGCGAAGCTGGTGGCGAAATGCGCCAAAAGGCCGGGCTTGGGCGAGGGTAGGCGGAACACCACGGTCACGTCGTCGGGGGTTTCCACCGTCATCGGCTCACCGGCCACCAGGACATAATCCTTGGGCTTTTCGATCACCTTCGAATCCAGCGACAGGTTGTCGTACCAGAACTTCACATCCGCCGAGGTGAAAGGCGCGCCGTCTGACCACTTGTGGCCCTCGCGCAGGGTGAATGTCAGCTCGGTGAAGTCATCGTTCCATGACCAGGACTTGGCCACATTGGGCACGATAGTCTGCAGATCGTCGGAGTAGCGCACCAAGTTGACATGGCGGGTGGATAGAAAATCCGAAGTACCCGCTTCGGTCGCGTTTGACAGCGCATGGAAAGTGCCGCCGTAGCTGCCGATTGCCTCATAGGGCACCACGACCAGCGGCTCGGATGGCAGACGCTCGGCCACCGGCGGCAGCTCGGGGTTGCCCTGAATTTCACCGTTGAGCTCGGCCATCTCGGGGTTGCCGGAGAAGGTCATGGTGCAGCCCGCAGCGGCCTCGAACTCAGCTAAATCGTATTGTTGCGCGAACGCGCCGGGCGCGACACCCATCATGTCCGCGCCGGTTATCGCTGGGCATTCCGCCCAAGCGCTCGTCGTAAGCAAGAGCATCGCGCCCGTGCTGAGAAGTCCCATTTTCATATTTTTGGATCCCTGTTGGAAACGTATACACGCGGAGCAAAGCCTAGGCGCTGTATCGATTTGGTGACAAGCCTTAACTTATCCACAGGTTTTGAGGGCGATGCACGCCTTGGTTGAGGATTGCGCGCTTAGCCACTGTTTCCGGTTTAGCAACGCCCGCGACGGCCGTTTTCGTGCGGGTTCAAGGTCGCGCGCGTCGGCGAGGCGGGATAGTGGTAGGCCCGGAGGGACTTGAACCCCCAACCAAAGCGTTATGAGCGCTCTGCTCTAACCAATTGAGCTACAGGCCCGCCTGTGCCTCGCTACCGCATGCATTCGGCGCGGGTCAACCAAAGGAGTGACGCGATGATCCAAGAACAGTCCCGCGACTATAGCGATGGCACGACCGAGATGATCGGGCTGGCGGTTTGGGATGACGCAACGCCGGGGCCTGTACCCGGCGTGTTGATCGCGCCTGCTTTTGGCGGCCGCGGCCCGGTCGAGGAGGAGTGGGCGCGGCGCCTGGTTGCGGCGGGCTATGCGGTGTTGGTCGCTGATTACTACGGGGGCGGCAAGCGGGCCAACGACCGCACCGAGGCGCAAGCGTGGATGGCAGCGCTGAACGCTGACCGCCCAACGCTGACGCAGCGGATGCAAGCGGCGCTCGAAAGCCTCCGCGCGATGGAGGCTGTCGATCCCACGCGGGTGGCGGCGATCGGCTTTTGCCTCGGCGGTAAGGCGGCGCTGGATCTGGCCCGCAGCGGCACGGTGTTTCAAGCCTGCGCCACGTTGCACGGGGTGTATGATGCGCCCGCCGCTTTGGCCGAGCGTTACTCCCCCGCGATCCTGATCCTCCACGGCTGGGACGACCCCCTAGCGACGCCCGCGCAACTGACCGAACTGGCCGAAGAACTGACGGCCCGTAGCCGCGAATGGCAGGTGCTGGGTTTCGGTCATACCGGGCACGCGTTCACCAACCCTGCCGCAAACGCCCCTGGCATGAGCTATAGCGCGGCGGCGAGCGCACGGGCTTGGGACGCGCTGATGCGGCTGTTTCAGGAGACGCTGCACGATCCAGCGTAAAGCCGTCCGGCCTTAGCCGCGATTTACACCGCGCCGGGGCTGGGTTATCGCACGCCAAACCGAAGGGCGGGCATGACGAAAAACGGGATCACCTACGCCGACGCGGGCGTCGATATCGCCGCTGGCAACGCGCTGGTTGAGCGGATTAAACCCGCCGCGCAGAGCACGGATCGCCCCGGCGTGATGGCCGGGCTGGGCGGCTTCGGCGGGCTCTTTGATCTGCGTGCGGCGGGCTATGCCGACCCGGTGCTGGTGGCGGCAACGGACGGGGTGGGCACCAAACTGCGGATCGCGATCGACACCGGCATGGTCGACACGATCGGCGTGGATCTGGTGGCGATGTGCGTCAATGATCTGGTGTGTCAGGGTGCCGAGCCGCTGTTTTTTCTCGACTATTTCGCCACCGGCGCGCTCGACGTCGATCAGGCCGCGTGCATCGTTGAGGGCATCGCGCTGGGGTGCCGAGAGGCCGGCTGCGCCTTGATCGGGGGTGAGACCGCAGAGATGCCGGGCATGTACAGCCCCGGTGATTTTGATCTGGCGGGTTTTGCGCTCGGGGCGATGGAGCGGGGCCACGGCTTGCCGCGCGATGTGGCGCCGGGGGATGTGCTTTTGGGCCTGGCTTCGGACGGGGTCCATTCCAACGGTTACTCGCTGGTGCGGCGGGTGGTGGCGGATGCCGGTCTTGGCTGGGATGCGGTCGCACCCTTTGCGCCCGAGTTGTCGGTCGGCGCGGCGCTGCTGGCGCCCACCCGGCTTTATGTGCGCCCGGTGCTAGAGGCGATCCGCGCGGGCGGGGTGCACGGGCTGGCCCATATCACCGGCGGCGGGTTGACCGAGAACGTGCCGCGCTTTCTCCCCGATGGCACCGGGGCCGAGATCGACCTCGATGCCTGGGTGCTGCCGTCGGTCTTTGCCTGGCTCGGCGCCGAGGGCGGGCTCGACAACGCCGAAATGCTACGCACGTTCAATGCCGGTATCGGCATGGTGCTTGCGGTCGCGCCAGAGCAAGCCGAAACCCTAAGCGCCCTGCTTGCCGAGGCGGGCGAGACGGTGTGCCGCCTTGGCCGCGTGACCGACAGCGCTGGTCTGTCGTGGCGCGGCAGCCTGTCGTGAGCAAACGCGTCGCGATCCTGATCTCAGGGGGCGGCTCGAACATGCTCAAGCTGGTGGAGGCGATGACCCAGAGCGATGCCGCGCATCCCGTGCTGGTCCTCTCCAATGTGGCCGATGCGCCTGGCCTGGCCAAAGCCGCCGCGATGGGGGTGCCCACAGCTGTCGTCGATCACCGCCCGTTTCGCGGTGACCGCCCTGCTTTTGAGGGCGCGCTGCGGGCAGCGCTAGAGCCGGTCGCGCCGGATATCATCTGCCTTGCGGGCTTTATGCGGATCTTGAGCGCGGGATTCGTCGCCGCTTTCCCTGAGCAGATCTTGAACATCCACCCCTCGTTGCTGCCAAAGTATCGCGGGCTCAATACCCATGCCCGGGCGCTCGACGCAGGCGATCACAGCCATGGCTGCACTGTGCATTTGGTCACCGAGGCGCTTGATGACGGGCCGATCCTGGGACAGGCGCGGGTGCCGGTTGTGCCCGGCGACACCCCCGAAACACTGGCCGCGCGGGTCCTGCGGCAGGAGCATCGGCTTTTCCCGCAAGTGCTAGAGCGGTTTGCCCGCGGCCAGTGCGCGCCGCTTTATCTCGACCCTGAAGGCGCGCTGGATAGCCGGTAGCAGCGCCCCCGGCCTTGTCGCCGAAGCGCGACGGGCCTTTCCTTTACCGCCATCTGTGCCTATCACGACGCAGCCGTGCCGGGTTAGGGGTACCGGAAAGAAAAAAGAACAAGAATGAAAACGCTTACCACCACTGACGCGCTGACCGCGTTTTGCACCAGGGCCGCCGAAGCGCCTTATGTGACCATCGACACCGAGTTTCTGCGCGAGCGGACGTATTACTCAAAGTTGTGCCTGGTACAGTTGGCCTTCCCCGGCGACGGCGAGGATGACGCGGTGCTGGTTGACCCGCTGGTAGACGGCCTGTCGCTCGACCCGCTTTACGCCCTGTTGCAAGATCCTGGCGTTGTCAAAGTGTTCCATGCCGCGCGGCAGGACCTGGAGATTTTCTTTGTCGAAGGCGGCGTGATCCCCGAGCCCTTGTTCGACACCCAGGTCGCGGCGATGGTGTGCGGCTTTGGCGAGCAGGTGGGCTATGAAACGCTGGTGCGCAAGATCGCCCGCTCGTCGCTCGATAAAACCTCGCGCTTCACCGATTGGTCGCGGCGCCCGCTTACCGATGCGCAAAAGAAGTACGCCCTCGCTGACGTCACCCATTTGCGGGTGATCTACGAGTATCTGGAGAAACGCCTGGAAAAAAGCGGCCGCAGGCGCTGGGTTGCCGAAGAGATGCGGGTTCTGCTGAACCCCGAGACCTATGTGGTGGAGCCTGATCTGGCTTGGCGTCGGGTTAAAACCCGCACCCAATCAGGCAAGTTTCTGGCGCTGGTGCGGGAATTAGCGCGCTTTCGGGAGCTCTTTGCGCAGGAACGCAACATCCCCCGCAACCGGGTTTTCAAGGATGATGCGCTGTTGGAATTGGCCTCCACCAAGCCGCAAAGCCATGCGGATCTTGGCCGATCGCGCCTGCTGCTGCGGGAAGCTCGGCGCGGCGATATCGCTGATGGCATCTTGGCCGCTGTCGCTTCGGGCCTTGAGGTGCCCAAGGAAGAGCAACCGCAACCAGGCGACAATCGTGATGGCCTGCAGGTGAACCCGGCCTTGGCGGACATGCTGCGCGTTCTGCTCAAAGCGAAGGCTGAAGAGGCGGGCGTGGCGCAAAAGCTGATCGCCACCGCGCCTGATCTCGATGCGCTGGCCGCGGGGGAACGCGATGGCCTGGCGCTAACCGGATGGCGGCGCGAAGTTTTCGGCAATGATGCCCTGCGGCTGTGCGATGGCGAGGTGGGCCTTGCGGTGCGCGGCGACAAGGTGGGCGTGATCGATCTCTGAGCCCGGTGCAGGCACGCTGCGGCGCGTGTTGGCCGCATTGCGCGCGCTTCTCCCGCCTGACGTGGCAATCGCTGGGTTCGATGTCCACGCGCAATTGCCACCCCTCAAACCCGCTGAAATAGACTTCGTAGCTCACGCCGTTGAAAAGCGGCAGCGGGAATTTCATGCAGGGCGCGCGGCCGCGCGTCAGGCAATGGCGGCGCTGGGTTACCCAGATCACGCGGTACCGATTGGCCCAAATCGCGCGCCGCATTGGCCCGAAGGCGTGACGGGCAGTATCACCCATAGCAGCGGGTTTGCCCTTGCCGCCGTCGCGCCGTCATCTGCGTGCCGCGCGCTCGGTATCGATTTGGAGGATGACGCGCCGCTACCGCCCGAGATGCTGCGTTTGGTTATGACCTCGCGCGAACGCGCCGCCGCGGCGGGCTCAGCCGATCTTGGTGCGCTCGGCAAGCGCAGCTTTGTCGCGAAGGAATGTGCCTACAAGGCCCAGTTTCCCCTGACCGCTGATGTCTTTAGTTTCAATGCGCTTGAGCTGGCCTTTGATGGCGCTTGCTTTGTCGCGACCCGCGTTGATGGCGCCTGGGCCGATCTGCCCTTGGTTGGCCGCGATGATGCGGTTGCAGGGTTGCGCGTTGCCGCGATGGTGGTGCCATAGAAAAAGGCGAGCCGCAGCCCGCCTTTCTCCCGATATGCTGGAAGAGATAGAGAGAGATAAAGAGAGGTTTTAGTAGCCGGTGCCGCGCAGCACCACGCCAACTGTTTTCGCGATGATCGTCAGGTCGAAGCGCAGCGAGTTAAACCGGGCATATTTACGATCCGCCGTGACCCGGCTAGTGAAATCGCTCTCATTGCGGTCGGTTACCTGCCACAGCCCAGTCAGACCGGGGCGCATCGCCTCATAGGCGCGCATGTTGCCATAAATGGCGGTTTGGCATGGCATCATCGGGCGCGGGCCAACCAGGCTCATATCGCCCTTCACCACGTTCCACAGCTGCGGCAGCTCATCGATCGATGACGCGCGGAGCAGCTTGCCGATCTTGGTGATGCGCGGGTCGTGCTTCAGCTTCTGCGTGGTCTCCCACTCATGCTGCATGTCCGGGCAGCGCTCCAGATAATCCGCGAGGATCTGGTCAGCGCCAGGGACCATCGTGCGCAGCTTCAGCATGCGGAACACGCGGCCGTGCTGTCCAACGCGCTTCTGCCAATAAAAAATCGGCTTGCCTTCGGTCGCCAGCAAAAGCGCCGAGATCAAAATCAACGGCAGCGTCAACGGCAGCGTAACGGCGATCAAAAACAGATCGAGCGCACGCTTGCCGCCGCGCGCATAGAGCGTTTTGCCCTGCCGCTGCGGCGTCGATGGCGCAACTGGTACAAGCTCGGGAAATGCGTGGCTGGCAAACCCAACCTGGTTTTCAAAGGAAGAAGCCCCGTGCGGTGATACCATCGCGGTATCGGCCAATGACGTTTCTGACGCGGCGCCAGCGAAATCTTTCATAACAATCAAAACCCCTAATACCTCTCCGCCCTACATGCGAAGCAGTGCAGCTAATCAAAAGCCCCCAGCGCTCATAAGCAGCGCCCAGACATTGCCACACTTGGCGCGCCGGCAGGCCCCAATGTTGCCCCAATTGAACGACGCGATGACCCTATCATTGATTTTAAAGGGAAAAATGCAATGAACAAATTGTTGCCAGATGTTGCACATTTGGGATTAATGCGGCTGCAGCAATAGTCCCTGAAAACCGCTCTAAATTGTGCCGCCTGCCGAAACGCTTTGTGGCAAAATTGAGATTCGAATTTGATCGATCTCCCCGCTCAGCGCGGAGCGAAAAACACCCCGCACCGTTGGAGCCCCGTGTCAGCCAATGATGTCGTTAAGCGTCGCGCTCGGGCGCATCACCTGCGCCATTGCCGCTGGATCGGGTCGGTAATAGCCGCCAGTATCCGCCGGCTGGCCCTGCGCCGCACTCAACTCAGCGGTTATTTTGCTTTCGTTTTCAGCGAGTTTTGCGGCAAGCGGGGCGAAATGCTGGGCTAGGGCCTCGTCCTCGCTCTGCGCTGCCAACGCCTGGGCCCAGTAAAGCGCAAAGTAAAAATGGCTATCGCGGTTGTCCGGCTGACCCACTTTGCGGCCGGGCGATTTGTCGTGATCCAAGATCCCTTGCGTTGCCTGATCGGCGGCCTTGCCGAGGATGGCGGCCTTGGCGTTGCCGCTGGTCTCGGCGAGGAAATTGAGGCTTTCTGCAAGTGCACAAAACTCCCCCAAACTGTCCCAGCGCAGATGGTTTTCTTCCATCAATTGTTGAACATGTTTCGGGGCCGAGCCGCCGGCGCCGGTCTCAAACAAGCCGCCGCCCTGCATCAACTTCACAATCGACAGCATCTTGGCGGACGTGCCCAGTTCGAGAATCGGAAACAGGTCAGTCAGGTAGTCGCGCAGCACATTGCCGGTGATCGCGATGCTGTCGCGCCCGGCGCGGATCTCTTCTAGGGCTGCCCGCGTTGCCGCGCGTGGCGCCATAATCTCGAATTTATCCGCCACGCCCGCCGCCTCGAGGATCGGGGTGACGTATTTGATCAACTCAGCATCATGGGCCCGGTTGGCGTCGAGCCAGAAAATCGCCTGGCAGCCCATCGCCTTTTGCCGTGCAATCGCCAGTTTCACCCAATCCTCGATCGGGGCCTTCTTGGCGGTGCAGGCGCGCCAGATATCGCCCGCTTCCACCTTGTGTTCATGCAGCACGCTGCCATCAGCGAGGACAAGGCGCACAACACCGTCGGCCGCAATCTCAAACGTATTGGGATGCGAGCCATATTCCTCGGCCTTTTGCGCCATCAGCCCCACATTTTGCACGGTGCCCGAGGTGGCCGGGTCGAGCGCGCCGGTTTCTTTGAAATAGCGGATCGCCTCATCATAGACCGGCGCGTAGGAATTGTCGGGGATAACGCATTTGACATCCGCCTCGCCGCCATCTGGGCCCCAGCCGATCCCGCCTGCTTTGATCACGGCGGGTATCGAGGCATCGATGATCACGTCCGAGGGCACGTGCAGATTGGTGATGCCGCGGTCGCTATTGACCATGTACATCGGCGGGCGCGCGGCCATGGCGGCGTCATAATCAGCGCGGATCGCGGCCGCTTCGGCCTCGGGCAGCGTGTCGATGCGCGCCAGCAAGTCGCCAATACCGGAATTGGGGTTCACGCCCAGTTGGTCGAACACCTCCCCATGCTTGGCGAACAGATTTTCTAAGAAGACCGACACCGCGTGGCCGAAAATGATCGGATCCGACACCTTCATCATGGTGGCTTTCATATGCAGCGAGAACAAAACGCCCGGTTCGGTCGCGGTGATCTCCGCGCGCAAAAAATCCCGCAACGCCGAGGCCGACATGAAAGTTGCGTCAACCACCGTGCCCGCTTCGAGGGGGAGGCTCTCTTTCAAGACGGTCTCGGTGCCATCTGCGGCTTTAAACACGATCTTGGCAGCACCGGCTTCCGAAGCATCGATCGTGGCGGAAACCTCGTTGGAGTAGAAATCGCGGCCTGCCATCGCAGCGACATGGGTCTTCGACGTGCTCGACCACGCGCCCATGCGGTGCGGGTTGGCTTTGGCGTAGTTCTTGACGGCAGCGGCGGCGCGGCGGTCTGAATTGCCTTCGCGCAGAACCGGGTTCACCGCCGAGCCCTTGATCGCGTCGTAGCGTGCGCGGATGTCGCGCTCGGCATCGGTGGTGGGCTCTTCAGGGTAATCGGGCAGGGCATAGCCCTTGTCCTGCAACTCTTTGATTGCCGCTGTGAGCTGCGGCACCGACGCTGAAATATTGGGCAGCTTGATCACGTTCGCAGTGGGAGTTTTCACCCACTCGCCAAGCCCGGCCAGGTCGTCAGGCTGCTGTTGGGCGGCGGTGAGGTGGTCGGGGAAGGCCGCGATGATTCGCCCCGAAAGCGAGATGTCGCGGGTGGCAACATCGATCCCGGCGGCTTTGGCGAAGGCCTGAATAATCGGCAAAAAGGAGGCGCTGGCGAGCTCGGGCGCTTCGTCTACCGTTGTATACACTATGTCAGGGAAGTTTGCGTCAGCCATAAATCGCGCCTCATTTTTTCGTCGGAAGGGCTGAACGGCACTTTTGGTCGCATGCGCGCCGCCCCGGGATCGCCGAGGTCGCCCGCGCATCGGGTAATCCATGCGCTGCGTCGCCGCAACTGTTCAAATCATCTGACAATCCTGAAGCGATTAACCGGTTTTGCTATGAAACCATTGACGATCGGGGTCGGATCGGGGTTTTCAAGAGAGACGAGCGAGGCTTGGGGTGCTTCGGTCGATGTTGCGGGGGTAATCGGTTGCATGGTCGCGGACGACGGACCGTTTGATATCGTTGTTCTGGGCGCGGGGGTGTCTGGGCTCGCGGCGGCGGTGTTCGGCGCGCTGGGCGGCGCACGGGTCTTGGTGCTGGAGCGCAGCGCCCATGTGGGCGGATCCGCGGCGGCCTCCGACGGCACGATCTGGGTTCCCAACACGCGGCTCGCTGCGGATGCGGGGCTAGAGGACAGTTTCGCTGCGGCCGAGGCCTATCTTGACGATGCGGTCGCCGGGCATGCACCCAAAGCGTTGCGCTACGCGCTTCTGCAGGCGGGGCCCGAAGCCATTCACCGGCTTATCGATCAAACCTGCCTGCAGTTTAGTCTGGTGCGGGGGCGGCCCGATTTCCTGGGCGGGCATGCTGGTGCTGCCTTGGACGGGCGGGTTATCGCGGCTGATCCGTTCGATGCCCAGACGCTTGGCGATCAGTCTGCGCGGATCCGGCCCGCCGCGCAGGAACGCCTGATTTGGAGCGGCACGGGGGCGAGCCCGCAGGCCAGCGAGTTTACTGAATTTGCCGATACCGGCCGGTCGCTGCGGGCGTTTGGCCGGTCGGCGCAACTCTTCGGCCGCTATTTCACGGATCGGCGGCGGCCCAGCGGACCCATCTTATTGCGGGGCGGGCAGGCATTGGCTGGACGGCTTCTTTGCGCGGCGCTCGATCTGGGCGTGACCCTGCGCTATAATGTGCAGGTCTCGCGCCTAACGCTCGACCCGCTGGAGGTCCATATCCCGATGCCGGTGCGGGCGCGCCAAGCGATTATCTTGGCAACAGGCGGGTTCAACCGCGACCCGGAGCGCCGGGCAAAGTGGCTGCCGCGCGCGATTGTGCGGGAAACGCCTGTGGCGCTCAGCGGGACCCAGATCCATGATCAGGTGCACGCGCTCGGGGCTCGGTATCGGCGGGTGACCGGCGATGTGGCCTATCTCGCGCCCTGTTCGTACCGGCGGCGCGCGCAGGGCGGGTCGATTGCTTATGCGCATTTCCGGTCTGACGGCGCTAAGCCTGGGATCATCGCGGTGAACCAAGCGGGCAAGCGGTTTGCCAATGAGGCGCATGGCCCGCATCATTTGGCGTGGGCGCAGTTGGAAACCGGGGCGCTGCCGGCATTTCTGATCGCGGATGCGGCGGCTTTGCGGCGCTACGGGCTTGGTTTGGTGCCGCCGGGCGACCGTGATTTGGCCCCGTTTATCAACGATGGGTACTTGGTCGCGGGGGCCTCTATCAAGGCACTGGCGCGCGGTTTAGAAATTGATGCGCAGGGGCTGGCCGAGACGGTTGAGCGTTTCGAGGCCTTTGCTGCGCGCGGGCACGATGCTGATTTCCGGCGCGGGGCAGCCGCGATCGAGCGCGCCGCCGGAGACCCGCGCTTTGGGCCTAACCCAACGTTGGGGCCGCTGCGTGCGCCGCCTTTCTACGGGGTGCGGATTACCCCGGGCGATGTGTCCGCGGCGATGGGCTTCAAGACCAATCCGCTGGGTCAGGTGCTTGATCGCCGCGATCAACCGATGCGCGGGCTCTATGCCATCGGCGATGACATGCAGTCGCCGTTGGGTGGTATCTGCGTGGCGCCGGGTCAGCATCTGGGCCAAGCGCTGACCTCGGCGTTTCTCGCGGCACGCCATGCTGCCGCGCGGGTAGGGGCCGCCGATGCACAATTCGGCCGGTGACCCTGTGACTGGGCGGTTTATCAGCGGAACGCGACTACGCGTGACTGGGCCCTTATCAGCGGAATGGGGCCGCATGTGACACAGCCCTCTATCAGCGCAACTTGACCGGGTTTGAAAGAGCGCTCTATCCGCGGAACGCCCTGTATCAGCACGCCCTGTATCAGCGCAACGTCATGCGCCTCTTATATGGGTCGGACTCGCGCCGCCCCTTGGGAGCCGCTTGGTACGTTTCAGCCAGCCGCGGGACCTCAGCAAGTTGCACGCAAGGCGTTTAAGCCGCACCGCCCGCGTTTTTTACCTTCGGCCCTGTTACCTGTCGCCCTCTTACCTCCCGCCCTGCTTGGCTCAGGGGTTCCTTGGCTCAGGCGTTCCTTGGCTCAGGCGTTCCTTGGCTCAGCAGAGCTGCTGCGTCGTGCGGATTGCACTGCGGCATCGCCCGCATCCCCTTGGCTGTGCTTGAGCAATGCCGCCATGAGCGCCTGCGGCGAGGCATGTTTGACGATTTTGGCCACGATCATCTCCGCCCGCACGCGGTCGCGCTCAGGGTCGAGGCCACCGGGCGCGCTAGGCGGGGCCGATTGCCCGGACAGAATAGAGACGACCGGCGCGGTTGCCTGACGCGCCATCGGCGTTGACGCAGGATTTGCCATCGGGTTTGCCAACGGGTTTGCCCGGCGCTCTGGTGTGGGATTTGACATCGGTGCTTGCATGTATCGCCCTCCAAAGGAAACAGCCCCGCCAATCGGATCTGGCGCGACCATGGCGGAAAAAAGTTGCGCAATGCTGAATCTCGGCGCGATGTCGGCGCGCTCAGGCCCTGAAAGCCGCGCGATGCCATTCAATCTGCACAATTCGATGCGTTTTTCTGTCTCGCACGTCACTGACACCACCGATTGCGCACCAATCGCCGCGCCGGTCGCGCTTCGTTCTCGAACCGAGCACCTTTCATCCATTTTTTGGACATATTGGTGTGGTGTCTTTGACCTGCGTAGGGGTGGGCTGACCATTCTGCGTGTAACTCTTGTAGCGATTCCAGGCAGATGGCGGTTAGACGGAAAAGTATCGTCGGTGAAATGCAGGAGGCCAGCGATGACACGCTGAAGCCCGGCGCCACGCTGCTGCAGGGTCAGTACCGCATCATCGACCACCTCAACTCGGGTGGTTTCGGCATCACCTACCTCGCGCGCGACAGCCTCGACCGCAAAGTTGTGGTCAAAGAATGCTTCCCGAACATGATGTGCGCTCGCGAGGGCACTGACGTGGTGGCGCGCTCCAAGGAGATGACCAAAGAGCTTACTGCCGTGGTGCGCCACTTCGTCGGTGAAGCGCGGCGCATGTCCGTGTTGGAGCATCCCAACATTGTCGGCGTGCATCAGGTCTTCCAAGACAATAACACCGCCTATATGGCACTGGATTTCGTGCAAGGGTGCGATCTGCTCAACCTGATCGACGACACCGGCACGCAGCTTAGCCCCGAGGCTGTCAAGTCTATGCTGGTGAAGCTGCTTCACGCGATCCAATACGTCCACGACAACGACGTGCTGCACCGCGATATTTCGCCCGACAACGTGCTCGTAAATGAAAACAACGACCCGGTTTTGATCGATTTCGGGGCCGCGCGCGAGGTGGCCACCAATGCCAGCCGCATGTTGTCGGCGCTCCACGTGGTCAAAGACGGATACTCGCCGCAGGAATTCTATCTGGGTAATAACTCACAATCACCCGCCTCTGATCTCTATTCGTTAGCGGCGACATTCTATCATGTGATCACAGGCTCGCCGCCGCCCAATAGCCAGGTTCGCCTCGCCGCTTTGGCCTCTGAAGAGCCAGATCCGTGCCGCCCGATTTCTAACGGGATCGAAGGCTACGATCAGTACTTTATCGAAGCGCTCAACCGCGCGATGTCGGTGTTTCCCAAAGACCGGTTGCAATCGGCGACCGAGTGGATGGAGGAGATCGATCAGGCGCAACGCCAGCGGGCGCTGCGCGAGCGGGCATTGCGGGATCAGTCGCTCGATCTGGTGATCCGCGAGCTGACCATCGCCACCAACGCCGAGATGATGGCCACCGAAGAAGAGGCGCCTCGCGAAGAGCTACCCGAGCCTGTCGCGGAACCGGTGAAGGAAAAGTCCAAGTTCGCGCTCGATTGGGACGATGACGACGACGCGCTTTGGGACGAGGCGCCAGATGATGAGCTTGACCCGGAACATGACGATGAAGACGCGGATGCTGAAGCAGTCGAGGCCGAGGCACCGCGCCGCAAGCAATCGTTGTTGCTTAGGGTGGTGCTGTCTCCGATGCGCTTGCTGGGCGCGAAATCGCGGAGATACGAGAATTCAGGAGCAGAGCAGTGAAATTCTTTAAGGGTATGTTAGGGCGGCCCGCCGATGTTCTCGACCGATACGGTCCCACGGCGGCGATGGAAGACCTGCGCGCGACGCCGGACGAACCGCTTGAGGAATACGGACCCTTCGAAGAGGACGAAACCGACGCGCTAGCCAATGATGAGGTCGATGTGCCCGAGCCGGAAATGCATGACACGCCAGAACCCGAGGTGCAGCCGGATGTCGAGCCGCCCACGCCCTCGAATGAAGCCGCTGCGGGACAGTCGCGCCCTGATTCCGGTCGTCCTGATCCCGGCCGCGCCGATGCCAGCCGCCCTAACCGGAGCCGCCCCGAGTCAAGCCGCCCAAATCCAACGCAGGCTGAAAGCGGTCGGGCCGATCATGGCAAGCCCCCATCGTCGCGGCCTGAATCGATGAAGATTTGGGAGCTTTTCGACGAAGAGGCAGAAGCTGAGGTGGCCGAAGAACCAACAGCGAAGGACGCCGCGCCGCCTATGAACACGATGAGCCCTGAGCGCGCGCGTGAGGTGTCTGAACGCAGCATGGCGCGCGAGGCGTTGGCGATGATCCAAGCGCGCTCACCAGGTGCGCTGCGCGATCTCGACCCGGCTGGCACCCCCGCGGGGCGCGCCAAGACCCGCTTGATCGGTTTCGCCGGTCATGACGCGGGTCCGTCCGATATCTTTAAGGAGACCAATCGCCCCACCGATGGCGGCCCGAACATGTTCCCGGTCGGCTGGCTGATCATCATTGAAGGGCCGGGTCGGGGCGCGTCGTTCACGCTTTTCAGCGGCCTCACCCAGATCGGGCGCGGCGAGGAGCAAACGATTTCGCTCAATTTCGGCGATCATTCGATCTCGCGCGAAAATCACGCCTCCATCGCTTATGACGACGAGGACAACCTGTTTTATCTGGGCCATGGCGGCAAAGCCAATATCGTCCGGCTGAACGGGCGCCCTGTGCTCTCGACCGAGGATTTGTCCAACGGCGATCTGATCCGCATCGGCGAGACGACGCTGCGCTTTGTGGCGTTGTGCGGCACTGATTTTGCCTGGGACCTGACGGAAGACGAAGACGGGTAGCATGGCATCGTCGGCGCATCTTACGTTTGACGTTGCAACCGCGGTGGCGCTCGGCCAGCGCGAGGCGCAAGAGGATGCGATTGTCGCTGATTTCCCAATCGGCGGCGGCCTCGGTCTCGTGGTGCTTGCTGATGGCATGGGTGGGCATAATGCCGGCGATATCGCCAGTAAAATCGTGGTCACCGAGGTGTTTAGCGAGTTGAAGCTGCGGGGCGTCGAGTTGATGCGCGACCCGAGCAGTGTCAGCGAAACCCTCCGCAAGGCGGCGTTCGCGGCCAATTCTTGCCTCGCTTCCCATACCGAGATGCACCCGCGCACCACCGGGATGGGCGCCACGCTCGTTGGGCTGGTGCAATTACAAGACGCGTTGTTCTGGATCTCGATCGGCGATTCGCTCCTCTATCTGTTGCGCGACGGCAAGCTCACCAAGCTCAACCAAGACCATTCGCTGGCGCCGCAGATCGATTACATGGTGCGGCAGGGCCTGTTGACCGAAGAGGCCGGTCGAAACCACCCTGATCGCAATTGTCTGACCTCGGCGCTTCGAGGCGAGGATATCCCGTTTATCGATTGCCCCGACGCGCCGATACAACTTCAACCGAACGATATCGTTTTGTCCGGGAGCGATGGGTTGCACTTCCTCGACCCCGACGAGATCGCTGAGATCGTCATGGATCAGGCAGGGCCGAGCGCCGATATCGCGGCCGCTCTGCTGCGCCAAATTGACGTGCTAGGCCATCCCGATCAGGACAATGTGTGCCTTTCAATCGTGCAGGTCGGCGCGGCCGCATCTGCCGCCGCCATGCCGCTTGCCCATAACGGCGCTGCGCAAGGCAGGGCAGCGCAAGCCAGTGCGGTGCAAGCCAGTACAGTGCAAGCGCATGCAAGCGCGTCGATGCGCGCTTCGGGCGCGACGGGGGCGGCTTTGGGCTTGATGAACAAGATCCGCAGCTTCCGGCTTGGAGCGCTGCGATGATTGCCGAAGGCGCGATCGAAGCCGCGTTGTCGGGGTTGGACGCGCTGCTCGATGAGTTGACCTTACCGCCGCGCACCACGCAGACAATTGAGCGCTTGGGTGAGCGTTTGGCAACCCCGGTGCGCATCGCGCTGATCGGTCCGGGCGGGGCCGGAAAATCCACGCTATTGAATGTGTTGGCGGGCGAAGCTGTCTTACCGACCGGGGTCACGTTGCCAACGACGCAGGTGCAATACGCGCCCGAACCGATGCTCGCGGTGACGGTCGCCGACGGCTCGCGGCGCGGTTTCGACGCGCTGGATTTCGAAGCCGCCCTACGGATGGAGCCGCTCTTTCTCGAAGTCGCGCTGCCCGCTGAACGGTTGCGTCGCATCGGGTTGCTGGAGATGGATTGCGAAGGCAGCGAGGAGGAGATGCGCGCTGCCGGACGTTGGGTCGCCAAACGCGCTGAAATGGCGCTTTGGGTGACGCGCGGCTTCGATCATCTCCAGCAGAAACTATGGCGTACTTTACCTCAGAGTTTGCGCGACCATGCGTTTTTGGTGCTCAACGGGATCGACGACTATACGTCGAGTGACCTGCGCGGTCGCATTGAGGCCCATGAAAGCTTCGCGCGCGACGAGTTTTTGGGCGTGGTGCCGGTGTCGGCCGAAAAAGGCTTTGCGGGCATGTATGAGGAGACGCCCGACGACGCGCTGCGTGCGGCTGGGTGCATGACATTGCTGGAGGTGGTTTTCGGCCATATTAGCCAGGGCCGCCAAGCCGACATCGATGCCGCGGCGATGTATCTGCAGCGCTTCGGTCGCGATCTGATCTTGCCGGAAACGGGCGAGGGCGAAGCCGCAATCACCCAGCCGACACGGCTGATCCACAGCCCCCAATCCAAACCCATCGCGCCACTCGCGATGGCGCCCGTCGACGCGGTCCCCGCCAGTATACCGGCGATGGCAGCGGACACGCCCACACCCGAAGAAGCTGCGCCGCCCACTGCGCCGGTTGAAGTGAAGGCGGGCGACGATGACGTGTCGGCGAAAGAGCCAGAGCCAGAGCCAGAGGCAGCGGCCGCGCCGAACTTCTATCTCAAGCGCATCGGGATGTTCTCCGGTGACGAGGATAGCGGCGATCAGGACGCTGCGCTTTCCTCACCGGCAGCCTTTGGCGAGGCGGTGGACCAGATCGAAGTATGCGCCACCGACTTGTTGCGTCAGATGGACGGCGATACGCCCCCGGTCACCGAAACAGTGCTGCAATGCTGTCTGGAAACGGTCGAGGCGTTGTCGGATTTCGTGGGCAACGACGCCGCGCTGCGCGAGACAGTGTTTCAGGCGTCAGATTACCTGCTGCTGCTCCAGCTTGAACCTGACGCGCAGCCTGAAGATGCAATTGCCGCGATGATGCAGATTAAGCGCGAATGTGAGGTCTCAGCCGCGCGTTGATGGCGCAATTTTCATCGTAACGGTGCTGAAAAAGGCGCGTGTTGGCCGAAAAATAACCCTTTTTGCCGATAAGATTGCAGGAGATCGAAGGTGAAGGCGCGGCAGCCCGGTTTGCTGCTGGTGTGACAGGCAGAACAATGACAGATACGTTAAAGATTGCCCCGACAGATGCCGACCCGGCGCGTGACTACGGTCCCCTAGCGAAAGCCTGTTTTTCGCGTCTGACGCCGATGATGCAAAAGCTCTCCGCGTTGCGCGATGTCCTTTCTGATCTGTCCGGGATCGGTGATCCTGACACCGCCCAGGCCGTCGCGGCGCTATCGCAAAAACTCGACGATATGGAGCCGACGGTGACGATGATCGGCCAGGTGAAGGCCGGTAAAACGTCGCTCGTCAACGCGATGGTTGGTGCGCCCGATCTATTGCCTGCTGACGTGAACCCGTGGACATCGGTGGTAACGTCGCTGCATCTCAATCCTGATCCGCGCGACGGCGAGACCCAGGCGCGCTTTCGGTTTTTCAACCGCGATGAGTGGGAAAAGCTGGTGGTCAATGGCGGCCGCATGGGCGAGTTGGCCGGACGCGCGGGCGCGGAGAACGAAGTTGAGAAGGTGCAGCGGCAAATTGCTGAAATGCAAGAAAAATCTCGGCGCAGGCTTGGCCGGAAGTTTGAGCTTCTGCTGGGCCAAAAACCACGATTACGGCTATTTCGACAGTCAGCTGATTGAGCGCTATGTGTGCCTGGGCGACGATTTTGAAGACGATCATGAGACGTCGAAAACCCAAGGCCGCTTTGCTGATATCACCCGCTCGGCCCAGCTGTTTTTGCACCGGCCCAGCGTGCCGATCCCGCTTTGCATCCGTGACACGCCCGGGGTGAATGACACCTTCATGGTGCGCGAGCAGATCACCATCCGCGCGATCCGTGAAAGCCGCACCTGCATCGTTGTGCTGTCGGCGCATCAGGCGTTGTCTTCGGTCGATATGGCGCTTATCCGGTTGATTTCGAATGTGAAATCACGTGAGGTCATCATCTTTGTGAACCGCATCGATGAGCTCTCTGATCCCGCCGCGCAGGTGCCCGAGATCCGCGAAAGTATCTTGCACACGCTGCGCGAGTGTCAGGGGCCGAGCGATGTCCAGATCCTATTCGGCAGTGCGTATTGGGCCAATAAAGCGCTCACCGGTGCGGCCGACATGGATATGGAGAGCGCCAGCGCGCTGGAAAACTGGGCCGCGGCTGAGCGCCCTGGGGCAGTGGTCAGCCCCGAAAACCGCGAGATTTTGTGGGACCTGTCCGGCGTGCCCGCGCTCTTTGATGCACTGTGCGAACGCATCGTTGAGGGGTCGGGGCGCGAAGCAATTGACCGGGTCGCCCGCAGTGCGCGCAATCTATGCGGCGGCCTGAGTGCCTCCAACAACATCGTGATGATGCGGCGTCAAACCGGGCCCCGCCCGCGTCTCGATGCGGCACAAATCGAGGGATGGATCACCGAATTACAGGAATTGGGCACGCGCGTTGTGCACAATAAATTCAACAAGATCGTCGCTGAGTTTGAGACCCGTGTCGATCGCGCCAATGAAAGCTTCTTGCAGCGGGCAACCGCGGCGCTGATCGATCATTTGGACCGCTTCGGTGACAAGAAGGTGTGGCAATACGACCCGACCGGGCTGCGCGTGCTCATGCGGTCCGCCTATCAGCTTTTTGCCAAACGCGCGCAGAGCGCGGTGCGGGAGATCTTGGATGCCACCGCCGGTGAAGTGACGGATCTCTATCGCGAGTTGAACCTGGTGGTGGACCCGAGTTTTGCGGTCGCCCCACCGTCGCTGCCGCGCATTCCGCCGCCCGTGTTGCTAGGTCAGACCATCGCGCTTGATATGCAAGGCAATTGGTGGACCCGCTGGTGGCGCAGACGCCGCGGATATGAGGCGTTTTCCGATGAGTTTTATCAATTAATTCAGGCCGAAACCCAGCCAATGGCGGACGGGCTCAAAAATGATCACGCGCGCCAGGTCACCCAAGCTGCCCTGGCCACCTTCCAGGACTTTGTCGCTGAGCAGGCGCAGATCCTACGCACGCTCGCGCAGCAAGATTCGCTCGGCGACGAGGATATCGCGGCGATGTTTGGCGTGGAGAGCGGCGAGGAGCGTCAAGCCACGCTGGAAGACACCATTAAGACGCTTGAAAAACTGGCGGCATAGCCGCGCAGGCACTATCGAGGGGATAAACATGGCTCCGACCGGAGACGACGCCGATCAACGCCGCCCACGGATCGCGATCATGGGCGAATTCAGCGCTGGCAAAAGCACCTTGACC
Organism: Pseudomonadota bacterium; assembly: GCA_038750765.1. GTDB lineage: Bacteria > Pseudomonadota > Alphaproteobacteria > Rhodobacterales > Rhodobacteraceae > Psychromarinibacter. The sequence goes on from JBCDGW010000033.1 coordinate 20,893, forward strand.
AACCTGCTACTCGGCGACGGGGCGCTGCCGGTGCAGGTAACCGCGACGCAATTGCCGCCGGTCTGGATCGCGTACGGCGACGGGCCGCCTGTGCAGGTGGATATGGACGGCAATGAGCGGCCCGTGGATCTTTACGGCGATGCGCCGGTTTCGGTGCACGATGTCCAATTTGTGCGGGTTTTTCATCAAGCCGAAGTGCTTGAAATGTGCGATTTGATCGACATGCCCGGCATTTCAGACCCAAACATGCCCGCCGATATCTGGGACCGGATGGCCAATGAGGTGGATGGCGTGATCTGGTGCACCCATGCTGGTCAAGCCTGGCGCCAAAGCGAGGAGGCGGTGTGGTCGCACATGCCGCCTGAACTGTACGCGCGCAGCCTGCTGCTGATAACCCGGTTCGACAAGATCGTCGAAGAGCGCGATCGCAAGCGTGTGGTGGCGCGGGTTAAGCGCGAGACGGAGGATATGTTCCGCGGCGTGTTCCCGATCTCGCTGACCGAAGCGCTCGATGCAGGCGGTGATGATGCGCTTTGGGCAGCCAGCGGCGCGGATGCGTTCGCCAACGCGATGATTGCGCTCGCGCAAAGCCTCGGCGGCGCCACCCAGAGATATGCGCCGAACCAAGATGCGCCGGCGCCGATTCCGATGCGCCCGGCGACGCCCGAGATAGCCCAGCCCGCGACAACGCCCGCGGTGGATGCCACGAGTGACCAGGTCATGCCCCAGCGTGTGCGCAGCGCGGCGGCAGGCGGGCGGTCGATGCGGCCCGCGCGCCCAGACCCTGACCAAGAAGCGTCGCCCTTCTAGCGGCAATTCGTTGCGCGCGGCCGCGTTTCCCGAATTCCCTTGCCGCAGAATTTCCATTAAGCACAGCCCCTAGGAGTGTCGGAGCGAAGGGGCAGCGCTGTGTCAATCGATGAGGCTTTAGATCATGTGCGGCAAACCGTGCCGCATTGCGATCTGGCGGGCTACATCGATATCGAGGCGGAGCTGGTCTTAGCCAAGAGCACCGCGCGCCCCGTGCGTCAGGAACGTCTAGATGCTTTGGCCGCCCTGGCGGGGCTGCTTCTGGGCGATGGCGATGCCCAAGACGGCACCCAGGCAATGATTGCGTTAGGCGACCGGCTGGTCTTTTTCCTGCGGTTGCCCGAAGACCCGAGCGCTGTGTGTTTTGGCGATTGCCGCGGCGGTGCGGAGCCCGATGCTGTGTTTTCCGCCGCGCAAGAGGCCATGACCCGCGTGCAGCAAGCGCTCTGAGACCGCGATGACTGGCAATCCCTCCGATCCAATCAAAGAGGCCAATGGCGCAGCGCTGCGGGCGCGGATTGAACGCTTGGCAGAAGCCCGCGAGACGATCGTCGACGGCTGGCGGCGGCGGCGCATCGCGGATCAAACCGATATGCTGACAATTTTCGCCAGCGAGATTGACGAAACGGTGTTTCTGCGCCGGTTGCGTTTTCGCAATGCCAGCGGCGCGATCTTGGTGGTGGAAGCGGCCAATCGGCGGCTCCGTCAGGTGGTGGCGCCGCTGCCCGACGTGCTGGACGACTTCGAGGCGCTTGTAGAGGGCCCGTTTCAAGGCAATGACAGCGAGGCGCTCGACGTTTTGCTGACGATGGTGACCGTGTTTGCCAGCGACAGCGAGGAGATTTTGCTGCGTGCTGAGCGGTTTGAGGCCAGCGATGCCAGTGCCAGCTACGGTATCTCGGGCGCCGCACTGGCGCGGGCTTGGGCGGTACCCTTGCTCCCTGCCAAAGCGGCCCCCGCTGCGCCGAAAGATCCCATCGCGGCGTTGCGAACGGCGCTCGCGCAGCAGGTTGAGGCCTCGCTTTACCGTCCCGATCACGCCGCCCCGATCGAGGCCTCCGATCCAGACAGCGATTTGGCACGCAAAGCCGACGCCATTGTAGCGTGGAGCGCGGCTTTAGCCCGCCAAGCCAAGCTGGCTTCAGGCGATGCGCCGGGCGGATTTTACGCGATCACCGGCCCCAGCGCGGACAGGTTTCGGATCTGCGCGCAGATCGAGGGGCAATTGTGGGTGGCCGAGATCAGCGGCATGGCAGTCGATGCTGCCGCGCAGGTCTGCCTGCCGCTTTGGGCGCCGCCGGGCTGAGCCTAGAAAACCGCGTGATCGCCCCGTTCTGCGCTGACCCGGCCCGCGATCAGGTCGGCCAGCATATCAGCCCAGGTCTGGGTGCCGAACTCTGGCGTTGCGTCCGGCGCATAGCGCGCCGCGTCCCCGTCCCAGACCAGCATCGATTCCGTTGCGTAATAGCGCCCGATCCGCGCCATGTCGGCAGCCGCCACCGCGCGTTGATTGAACCTTCCGGCGAGGCTCAACCCGCCGATCAGGGTGTCGAGCAGCAAGACCGGCACCTGCCTGAACCGGGGCGGCATCGCCAATTGCGCAAACATCTCCTCGGCCATCGCTCGCGGTGTGAGCGCCGGGCCGGGGCCACCGATCGGTAGGATCTGGTTTGTCATCGACGGGTCGGTGACGGTTCGGGCCAGAAAACGCCCTAGATCGGCGTCGCTAATCGGCTTGCACGCTGTTCCGGTGCCGTCGCCGAACATGAGATAGGGCTTGCCCGCGCGGATGCGATCGAGCTGCCCTGCGAGCGATTTGAGATAGGCCGTCGCCCGCACGATTGTGTAGCCCGTGCCCGACGCGATCAGCGCCTGTTCGAACGACAGTTTGGCTTGCTGAAACGCGAGCTGCGGCTTTTGCACACAAATCGCTGATAGCAAGATCATGTGTCCGACCCCGTGTCGCTGCGCGGCGTCAAGGATGCCGCGATGGGCATCATGATCTATGGCCCAAGCATCAGCGGGCTGCCCGGTGCGCGACGCTAAACACGACATCACCGTGTCGACGCCTGCCATCGCGCGATCGAGATCGCCTGGTTTGGTGACCTCGCCGGTCAGGCATCGCAGATGCGCGTCGCCGTCGAGGAGCCTCGCGCCGGGCCGGACCAGCGCGCGCACCGAATGGCCCGCATCGATCAATGCTGCGACCGTGGCGCGGCCGATGGTGCCTGTGGCGCCGAGGATCAACACCTGCTTGCTCATGGCGGGAGCTTCGCCCGCGTTGCTGGTAGGGTCAATCGCGCGGCGGTTTCGCCTATTTAACCTATGCCGCGGGCGCGAAGCGCAGGGCAAACATCAACAGGCTGACGGCCCCAACCCATGCCGCTGCGATCCGCAGCCCGATGGCGCACCAGTCTTGCTGGAAGCGGGCCCGCAAGGTTTGGGTGAGGGTGGCGAGGTAGTAAAGCCCGAGGTTAGCCGTCAATGCCGCGCCGATAAGGGCCATGACACGCGCTGTGATGGTCCCGTCAAAATCGCTGGTTGAGAGCCCAAAACTGGCCCCGCCGGCAAGCGAAAGTGCCACCGCGAGAGGCCAGATTCGCCCCGGAATCGCGGCGGCGGCCAGGGCAGCGGCCAAGGCGACGGCGAGCGTGACGAACTCCGCCTGGGCGAGCGGCGGTGCAACCAAAACCGCAAGCCAAAACGCGAGGAAAAACCCGATGCCCAGGGGGATGTAGCGCCGCATCGGGAAGCTGCCGGTCCAGAGCGACAGCGCTAACAGCAGCAGCAACAGCGCAGGGGTCCAGGTGAATTGCAAAAGCCCCGTAGCGAAGCTCTCCGCGGCGGCGGTTTGCGCTGCGGCCCCCGAGGGCGTGAGCAACGCGGCGAGCGCCAGGGCGCGCCTTGCAAACGCGCATGCCCGACCCGCTGTCACACCAGACCCGCTAAAAAAGCCACGCCCGCCAACGAGATGACACCGCCTGCTCCCCGCACCGCCATCCGCCCGGCAGGCCATTTGACCACCAGACCGAAGGCGATCCCGGCCATGTGCAACAGGCCTGTGGCGATGACGAAACCGCCAGCATATGCGTAAGCGCTGACGGCGTTGGGTAGTTCGGCACCGTGGGCATAGCCGTGAAAGACCGCGAAGAGGCCCACAATGATCGCGGCGACCCAAATCGGCGGGCGCGCTGCGAGCCCGATCATCACGCCCAAAACCACCGCCGATAGCGCAATCCCGATCTCCACCGCGGGCAGGGGCAGCCCGAGGATGCCGATCACAGCGCCGAGCGCCATCACCATCGGAAACACCACTGGCAAGATCCAAATCGCCGGATTGCCGAGGAAGGCGCCCCAAAGACCAACCGCCACCATCGCCAGCACATGATCCCAGCCAACAACCGGGTGGATCAGCCCGCTGACGAAGCCCCCGGCCTGACCGTGGCCGCCGATATGGGCGAGAGCGGGATTGGCCAGGCCGATCAGCGCGAACGCGGCGATCAGGGCAAAACCAGGGCGGAAAAAAGATCGGGGCATAGCACTCTCTTGCGGAACAAAACCTTCGAAGCAACGGGCGGTGTGCAGTGAAAGTTTCAATCACTCGGGGTAGGCGAGCGCTGCGGCTGTGTCGATCTTTGCGTTGTGTGATGTGGTTTGGACGGGGCTAAGGCAGGGCTTGGCGGCAACAATGCCAGCCGTCCCGCAGAATTGTCGCGGAACGTCTGCGCACAGAGGCGTTGCTTAGGACTGAGGCGTAGGGCTGTCGCGGCGGACTGACGGTCAGGAGCGTCCCGCAAGGGTGTCGCGCGCCCCCGGATGCGGCGCGATACTGGCGCGTCAGGCGCTCAGCAAAGTGGGCGCCAATGCGGCCATTCTGCGACGCCGCCCCAGAGCCGCCTCAAGATGGGCGCGCATCGCGGCGCGGGCAAATTCAGAATTACGGGCTTCGATGGCACCCACGATCTCGTCATGTTCTTCAAGCATGTCGTTGGGACGCGTGTCGCCCGTGAAGGACCCTGAAGGCAGGATATCGCGCCCTTGCATCAGCAGAAAATCGCAGAATTTAGGGTTATTGCACGCGCGGGCGACCGCAAAGTGAAACGCGAAATCTGCATCGCGGTGGCACAGATCGTCGGCCACCAACCCAGCAACCGCCTCGGCCCTGGCTTTAATGGTGCGCAATTGTGCAGGAGAGCGGCGCAATGCTGCCAGGCGCGCGGCCTCACTCTCAATCGCGATCCGCACTTCTTGCGCCTCTAGGCCCGTCTCAATTCGCGACGGCTGATGCGCTTGAAAGCCTAGGCCAGACGTCGATGGAGCACCCACGATCCGGTGATGGCGCGCGTCATGGGGTTGGATCAGCCCGTCTGCCTCCAGCAGCGCCAAGGCATCAAGCACGATCCCAGGGCTGACGCCGAAGGTTTGCGCCAAGCGCCCGGCGCTGGGAAGTACGGCTCCCGGTGCATAGCTGCCGGCGGAGATGTCGGCGCGCAAGGCATTGCTAAGGGTATCGATTAGCGCAGCGGGTTGAGCAAGGGGGACTGGCACGGACGCCTCCATCAATTGCGGGTGCGTTTATCTAAAATTGATTCCGTGTCCGAAGCGTTAACGGCCCTCGTATTTCTCGCCTTTTGTTTCTTACTGGTCAGAGGCAGTCGCGCCGATCAGCGCGGTTAACTTGCGGTCGATGGCGAGCGCCTCTTCCGGCGTGATCTGCACGCTGGCTTGGGGCATATCACGGTTAGGGTCGGCCGCGCTCCAGGGGCCGTCATCGGGTAGGCAGGCAACGGACGGGCAGGCATCCGTCGCGCCCATCAGCGCCGCGAAACTAATCGCCGCCCCAAGCCAAACCAATATCTGTGTCATCGCGCACCCCGTCAGCAGCATCGCCTATAGGTCGTGCGCCGGGCCGCCTTGGTTCAAATTAACCGGTTTGGCCCGCGAAGCTGGCCTGCCAGTCACTGCGCTCCTCATCGCTGATCTTGCGGAAGAGGTTATCGGGCACCGCAAAGCCATGGCCCGGGGGTAAAGCGGTGAGGGCGGCGCGGACATCGTCAGGCCAAGCGGTATCTGGCGCGCGCATTGCGTCCAGCATCGTGGCGCTGGCGTCGGGGATAAAGGGCGCTGACACCACCCCGTAGAACCGGATCAGGTTAAGCGACAGCCGGATCGTGGCGGCGGCCGCCTCGGGGTTTTCTTTGAAGGCGGCCCAGGGCGCTGCTTCTTGCAAAAACTCGTTGCCCAGCACCCAGATGGCCCGCAATTCCCCGGCCGCTTTGCGCACCTCAATCGCTTCCATATGGCCTTCATATGCTTTGAGCCGCGCCTCCAAGGCCGTTATCAGCGCGTCAGCGGCGGGGCCGAGCGTGCCGCCCTCGGGCACTTCCTCGCCAAACCGCGAACGGCAGAACTTGGTGACCCGGCTGACAAAATTGCCGAGGACATCCGCCAGATCCTTGTTCACCGACGCTTGGAAGTTCTCCCAGGTAAACTCGCTATCGGAGCTTTCCGGCGCATGGCTGAGAAGCCACCACCGCCAGTAATCACTGGGCAGGATTTCGAGCGCCCGGTCCATGAAGATGCCGCGCCCCTGCGAAGTGGAGAACTGTCCGCCGTCGTAATTGAGGTAATTGAACGATTTGATGTAATCGACCAGCTTCCACGGCTCGCCCGACCCGATGATAGTGGCGGGAAAGCTCAGCGTGTGGAACGGCACATTGTCCTTGCCCATAAATTGCACATATCGAACATCCTCCGCGCCTTCGTCGGTACGCCACCAGCGCCGCCATGCTGTGTCGTCATGGCCTTCAGCGTCGGCCCATTCCTTCGTCGCAGCGATATATTCAATTGGCGCGTCGAACCACACATAGAAAACCTTGCCTTCCATGCCGGGCCAGTCGGCGTCGCCTTTCTTGACCGGCACGCCCCAGTCTAAATCCCGTGTAATCCCACGGTCTTGCAGGCCATCCCCATCATGAAGCCACTTTTTGGCGATCGAGGTGGTAAGCACCGGCCAATCGGTTTTGCTGTCGATCCAAGCGTCAAGCTGGTCTTTCAGCGTGGATTGGCGCAAGTACAAATGCTTTGTCTCGCGAATCTCCAGATCTGTCGAACCCGAGATTGCCG
>JBCDGW010000034.1:0-27823 GCA_038750765.1 Pseudomonadota bacterium
GCGCGGCTTGGCGTCGCGAGGTGCGCGAGAGCCACCCCGACCAGATGATCGCGCGCGGCCTGCCGGAGGAGGCGGTGAAGCTGGCGCAAAAGCGGCTGATCGCCGTCAACGACGCCTGGGAAGAAATCCAGGGCCGGGCGTCTTAGGCGGGTGCCCCGGTGATGGATCATGGTGGATGGTGATGGATAAAGCGGGTTTGCGGATCGCCACCTACAATGTCGAGTGGTTCAACGCGCTCTTTGACGATGAGGCCCGTCCGTTAGTCGATGACGGCCCCTCCGCGCGCCACCGCATCACCCGGCGGGCCCAGTTTGAGGCGCTGGGCCGCGTGTTCACCGCGCTTAAGGCTGATGTGGTGATGGTGGTTGAGGCGCCTGACACCATTCGTCAGCGCGATACCATCCGCGCGCTGGAGCGTTTTGCCGCCCGGTTCGAACTGCGCGCGCGCAAGGCGGTGATGGGGTTTGTCAATCAGACCCAACAGGAATTGGCGCTCCTCTACGATCCCGACCGGGTCACGCTTCGGCACGATCCGCGCGACGGCGGCGCCCACGCCCCCCGGTTCGACACCACGTTCCGGTTCGATCTCGACGTCGATGCCGCGCCCGAGGCGATCAGTTTTTCCAAGCCGCCCCTGGAGGCGGTGCTTGAGGTGGGCGGCCATACGCTGCGGCTGATCGGTTGCCACGTGAAGTCGAAAGCGCCCCACGGTGCCACCGATCCGCAATCGGTGATGCGGATTTCCATTGAGAACCGGCGCAAGCAATTGGCGCAATGCGTTTGGATGCGCCGCCGTGTCGATGCGCATTTGGAGGCGGGCGACGATGTGATCTTGCTGGGCGATCTCAATGATGGGCCGGGGCTCGACGAGTATGAAAAGCTGTTCGGTCGGTCGGGGGTGGAGATTGTTCTGGGGTCAGGCGAGGGCGCGCTTTATGACCCCCATGCGCGGATGGCGCTGACCCAACGGCTGGGGGCAAGCCACGCCACCGCGCGGTTCTACAATAAAGCCGAGGGGCGCTACTTTCAGGCGCTGCTGGATTACATCATGGTGTCGCCTGGGCTGCGGCGGCGGGCGCGCACGTGGCGGATCTGGCACCCTTTCGATGACCCGCCTTGCTATAACGCGCCAGAGCTGCGCGACGCGCTGTTGACCGCGTCCGACCACTTTCCGGTAACGCTGGATCTGGAACTTGGTGGTTAAATCTGAGCGCAGGAGGCCTATATTGACCGCCATGGTTAGACCAGCTGTCTTTGTTATCGCCGGCGCGCTCACATTTGCCCCGGCCCACGCGCAAAACGATGAGCTCTCTGAGGGGATCGACCTCTTGGACGAAGGCATGCGGCTTTTGTTCCGCGGCTTGATGAATGAGATGGAGCCTGCGATGCGCGATTTGCAGGAAGGGCTCAGCGATCTGTCAGGCTACCACCCGCCTGAGTTTCTACCCAATGGCGACATCATCATCCGCCGCAAGACCCCGCTTGAGCCGGAGCTGGGCGACAACGGCGATGTAGAGCTTTGACCATCAGGCTTTGACCATCAGGCTGCGCCAAAACAGATTTTAAGCCTCCGGCGGAGGTATTTGGGAAAAGAAGAAGCAGCGCGCCTGCGGTCTAGGGGAGCTTTTTCAGCCAAGCCAGGCTCGCCTCGGTTGGCCCGCCCGGTTTGTATTCGGCGCCCAGCGGGGCTGTCCAACCGGCGTCGCGGATCGCGGCGAACACTGCGGAATAGGCGATCTCGCCGAGATCAGGCGCGCCACGACCAGGCACGCCCGCGAATTGGATATGGCCGATGATCGGCATCAGCGCGGTTACCTTCGCGATCACATCGCCTTCGCCGCGCGCCACATGATAGCAATCAAACATCAGTTTAAGGCGCGGATGATCTAGGTCGCCGATCAGCGCGGCGGCGGCATCGGTGGTGGAAAGGAAGTAGCCCGGCGCGTCATGAGGGTTGAGCGGCTCGATCAGGATTGCCATATCGCTCGGCGCTTGGGTGCAGGCATAGTCCAGGTTGTCCAGGAAGGTGGCGCGCGCTTTATCGCCATCGGCACGCCCCGCCATCACATGCACCGCGCCTGCGCCGATGGCGAGCCCGTAATCCAGCGCCTCGTCAATGGCCGCCCGCGCCTCAGCCTCGCGCCCAGGCACCGCTGCCAGCCCGGTATCGCCCGCGGCCACATCACCGCGGCGCGTGTTCAGACCCAGCATCGTGAGCTCGGTCTCAAGCAAAGCCGCCTTTACCTCTTCCACCGGCTCATCGAAGGGCCAGTGGCATTCAACCGCGTCAAACCCGGACTTTTTCGCCGCGCGGATCGCATCGGCCAGGGCTAATTCCGTCCATAAAAACCCAAGATTGGCCGAGAAATTCATGTATCCCACGCAATGTCAAAGGCGCGCACCACGTTGCCGATCTGCGTGCTGTCCAGTGTCCGCGCGCCCAGGCCGCGCAAGAGAAGCGCAAGCCGCGCGGTTTCCTCTAATTCTTCGATCGCAGCACAGGCCGCGTCGACATCCTTGCCCGCCACCACTGGGCCGTGATGGGCCAACATCACCGCGCTGCGTTTTCCTGCAAGGCCGCGCACAGCATCCCCCATCGCCGGGTCACCGGGCACGAAGAACGGCAACAGCTTGACCCGGCCCAGCTTCATGATCGCGTAGGGCGTGTAATGGGGCAGAAAGTCGTCGGGGTCGTTGTCGGGCAGCATCGACAACGCGACAGAATGGGTGCTGTGGAGATGGACGACCGCGCCTGCGGTGCTGCGGGTGTCGTAGAACGCGGCGTGCAGCGGCATTTCTTTAGTGGGCGGATCGCCGTCGGTTAGGGTGCCAGCAGCATCGAAGCGGCTGAGCCGCGCCGGATCGAGCCGCCCGAAACTGGTGCCGGTAGGGGAGACGAGCAGCCCGCCATCCTCGGTGCGGGCCGAGATATTGCCGGTCGCGCCGTGGGTGAGGCCGCGGTCGAACAGCGACTTGGCCAAGGCGCAGATCTCCTCGCGCAAACTGGCCTCACGCCCCATTCGATGTCCTCCGCCGCCGATAGCGGCATTCAATGCCGTGGGCAGGCCAAGCGCAACGGCAAAGTGCAGACAGGGGCGCGGGCGCGCGGCTTGGCTCGCCGGTTAAAGCCCGTCAAACGCGCACAGGCAGTGCACCTCCATGCCGAGCGCCTCGATCTTGGTGCGCCCGCCCAGCTCTGGCAGATCGATCACAAACGCGCAGCCGACGATATCGGCGCCCAGCCGCTCCAACAGCTTGATCCCTGCCTCGGCGGTGCCGCCCGTGGCCAGCAGGTCATCCACCAGAAGCACGCGCTCGCCCGCAGCAACGGCGTCGTCATGGATTTCCATAATCGCCTCGCCGTATTCCAGCGTGTAATCCTGCGCCAGGGTGCGCCCGGGCAGTTTGCCTTTTTTGCGGATCGGCACAAAACCCGTCCCCAATTGGTGCGCGATGGCACCGCCGAGGATAAAGCCGCGCGCTTCCAAACCCACGACCTTATCAATCGGCCGCCCCGCATATGGGTGAAGCAATTGATCGACCGCGATGCGAAACCCGTGCGGATCGGCAAACAGCGTGGTGACATCGCGAAACATGATCCCTTCATGGGGGAAATCGGCGATGGTGCGGATGTAGTCTTTGACAGTCTTTTGCTGGATCATCGGGCCTGGTCCGTTTTTGGCGATCTGCTGCGGGCAGCCCCCTGATATGGCGGCGGCGCGCGGCGTGGGTCAAGCGGCTGCGGTATGGGCGACCGGCGCGCAAGTAATCGGATAAACGTGAAGAGCGTATCAACGACGCGGACGGTGGATCTACGGGCCATAGACCGAGGTAAACCGAGCGGGGCGCTACAAAACCCGTCCCGCCACTGCGTCCAGCTTCGCCATGACCGCGGGGTCGCGTTGGTCGGGTGCGGTGATGATGGCGTAGGTGAGCGCGCGATCACAGCCTTCGGGGCAGGGCTCGCGCACAGGGCCTAAGAGGGCCGGCAGGCGGCTCACAAGACCGCGCGCTTTATCGGCGTTGCCCTGCAGGATCCGGACGATCTCGGTGATATCAACCGCGCCATGATCGGGGTGCCAACTGTCATAATCGGTGATCATCGCCACGGAGGCGTAGCAAAGCTCGGCTTCGCGGGCGAGTTTAGCCTCGGGCATGTTGGTCATGCCGATCACGTCACAGCCCCAGACGTCGCGGTAGAGCTTTGACTCCGCCAGCGACGAAAACTGCGGCCCTTCCATCGCAAGATAAGTGCCGCCGTCATGCATGGTGATGCCTTGGGCGCGCCCCGCTTCGAGACAGGCTTGGCCCAGCCGCGGGCAGGTGGGATGGGCGATCGACACATGGGCGACGCAGCCGGTGCCAAAAAAGCTCTTGTCGCGCGCGAAGGTGCGGTCGATGAACTGATCGACCACCACGAAATCGCCGGGCGCCATCTCTTCGCGGAACGAGCCGCAGGCCGAGACCGAGATCACATCCGTCACGCCGAGGCGTTTAAGCGCATCGATATTAGCGCGATAGGGCACCGTGGTGGGAGAATGGGTATGCCCGCGCCCGTGTCGGGGCAGAAAGGCCATTGCGACATTGTCCAGCGTGCCGGTGAGGATCTCGTCCGAAGGCGCGCCCCACGGGCTGTCAACGCGGCGCCAGGTGGCGTCTTGCAAACCGTCGATGTCATAAACGCCCGATCCGCCGATAATGCCGATTTTGGTGGCCGCCATAGCCTTGTCCTTCCGATCTGACCCGGGCCAACCCTGATCAGGTTAGCGGCGGATTGCAATGCGCGGCGAAGGTGGCGCGCTTGGGTTGCGCGCGCGTTAACCAAGCGTACGCTGCCGCTCGCCAATTGTGCGCTAGCCCGGTCGATCCATCGCGAACAAATCAGTGACGCGGGTGTAATCGAGATATCCCAGGCGGCTGAGCGGCTGATAGCGGCGCACGTCAAAGCGGCCATCGACCAGGCAATCGTCGCGCATATGCACGCCGGTCACTTCGCCCAGCACGATGAAATTGGAGGCACCGCGTGCCGCGATGATCTCGACCAAGCGGCATTCCAGCGCGGCAGGCGCCCCCTTGACGCGAGCGCAAGGTATTGTCTCAGCAGCCACTTTTTCGATACCCGCTTGAGCAAACTCGTCGGCGCCACGCCCCATATGCGCCGCTGTCGCATTCATCGCTTCCCGCATGGCGTATTCAACGATGTTGACGCAAAACACCCCCGTCTCGCGGATATTGGAGACGCTGTCCTTGGTGTCCCCGCGGTCAGGCTTGGCCCCGGTGGAGGCGAACATCACCTGCGGCGGGACATATGCCACCGCATTGAAGAAGGAATAGGGCGCCAGATTATCCTGGCCATCTGCGCCGCGGCTCGAAATCCACCCGATCGGGCGGGGGGTCACGATGGCGTTGAACGGGTTGTGGGGCAGGCCGTGGCCGTCCTCAGGGCGATAGAACATTGCGCATTCCTTCGGCTGCGTTGCTCCTTGCCTAAAGGGCGTGTAATCGGGTTTCCACCCTGATGCGCATCCTTCGTCGGAAGAACCTACTCCCGTGTACCGCCTCGCCCAAGAACAGCCCGCGGATCATTGGGAAGTCGAGGCGCTATTTGACACCTGTTTTGCGCCGGGGCGCGAGCTTTTGTCCTCGTATCGGTTGCGCGACGGCAATGACCCGGTGGCCGCGCTTTGCCTGGTTGCGCGCGACAGTGACGCGATCCTGGCCGCAGCGATCCGGTTCTGGCCGATCCAAGTGGGGGAGGCGGAGGCGCTGTTGCTGGGGCCGGTGGCGGTGCATCCCACCCGTCAGGGCGAGGGGCTTGGCGCGCTCATCATCGGTGAGAGCTTGGCGCGCGCGGCGGCTTTGGGCTGGGACCGGGTGCTGCTGGTGGGCGACGCGCCCTATTACAGCCGCTTCGGGTTTGCCAAGCTTGACGGGGTGATAATGCCGCCGCCGACGAACCCTGAGCGGGTGTTAGGCGCCTCCCTTAACAATTCATTGGCATGGTCAGGCGTTTTTGGGGCGGTCACCCCGGGAAATCGGCCATAAAACCGGCTCAAACATCGCCTATGCCTCTACCCGTGGCGGTGGGAGATAACCGCTTGATGCCGCCACATTTCTAACGGGTGGCCCGGGCCGGTCTTCACCGGCTGGTTTGCGGGCAAGTGACGAGAAGTGGCGATGGGTTTTGCCGAGCCGGCACATCTTGAGAATGCGGCGGCGTTTTCGGTCAAACGCATAAGCGACGCGGCTGCCCTGCGCGGCCTCATCTCGGATTGGGACGATCTCTATCAGCGCGACAACGAGGCGTCGTTTTTCCTCTCGCCCACCTGGTTGGCGCCAGTTCTGGCTGAACGACCCGCTGAATGGGTGGTGTTGGCCGCGTATGACGGGATCGGCAGTTTGGCCGGGCTGCTCCCGCTTTGGCGGCGCGCGTTTCGTCATCGGGTAAGCGGCGCCCGACGCATCGAGTTGGAGGCAGCCGGGCGCTTGGTGTGGAGCGATCACACCGGCATCTTATGCGCCCCGGACACGGCGGACGCGGTGCTGGACAGCCTGGCGATCGCGCTCAATGAAACGCCGTGGACGCATCTGGTGCTCCCGTTTATGGCCGACGCGTCGCGCAGCCTCCGCCTAGCAAGCGGGCTCGGCCCGGATTGCTCAGTAGGATTTGCCAAGATGCCCGGCCAGAACGCCCGCGGCGAGATTGATCGGCTGCCCTATATCGCGCTGCCCGAGCGGTATCGCGACTATCTCGACGCTACGTTGTCAGCACGGGTCAAAGCGCAGATCGAGGCCGCCTTCACCCGCTTCGTCGAGAGCGGGCGCCTCTACATCGTCGACGCCGCGCTCGCGCCGGGTTTTCCCTATATGTTGGAAACTGCCTTGGATCTGTGGCGCGAAAAAGCCAGTGCGTCACCGGCGCAGGTCGACCGCTACCGCAGCTTTTGTCTCGATCTCCGCCAGCGCAACCTCTTGAGCATGCCGTGCCTGCATGAAGGCACACAGCTTATCGGCGCGCTGATTAACATTGTCGATCGCCGCGACGGCTATGAGTTTTCGAAACTGATGATCCAAGGGGCGGCACCGCCGGAAGTGCCGGTCTCCCTCTTGTTGCACGCCTGGGCGATCCAACAAGCGATCGCGGGCGCGCGGTTGGAATATGACCTGGGGCCCGGGACGCAGGCATGGAAATACGCGCTGGGTGCCCAAGACCGCTTCGTTCATTCGCTGATTGCAAAGCGCTTCTAAGGCTGGCGATCCGATAAGGCTACCGATCCGATAAGTCGACCACCCAAAAAAGCGCCACCGCCCTGCTTCTTCTTTTCAAAAATACCTCCGCCGGAGGCATAAAATCACCACTGTTCGCGTTTCTGTGCAAAGCGCGACCAGCCGGTCAAAGCCGCGTCGTTAACCATCTTCCTTTGGCACTGACGCGAGCCATTCCAAGATCGGCTGCCGCACCGATTGCCGTCCTTGGCGCCGCGCCTCGGCAATCACCGATCGGGCATCGCGCAGATCGACGCGCCGCAGCAGGCTCTTGACCGGACCAATCGAGGCAGGCCGCATCGACAGCTTGTCCACCCCCATCGCAGCAAAGCACATCGCTTCCACCGGGCGCCCTGCATCCTCACCGCAAAAGCTGAGCGGGGTTTCGGCATCCTGGCAGCGCTCAACGATCTGCTCAACCAGGCTCAGAAAACTGCCGTTCAGCGTATCATAACGCCGCCTGACGCGTTCATTCTCTCGGTCGGCCGCGAAGAAGAACTGCTTTAAGTCATTGCCGCCGATCGAGATAAAGTCGCACATCTCATAGAAAGCGCGCGGCGAGAAAGCGAGGCTTGGCGTCTCTAGCATGGTGCCGATCTCGACGCTCTCGGGGAGGACATGGCCCAGCCTGTCTTCGCGTTCCAATTGGCGGAGAACATGCTCGCGCCCGGCCTTAAACTCTTCAAACTGCGCCACCATCGGAAACATGATCGAGAGCGGTCGCCCGTTAGCGGCACGGATCAGGGCCTGAAGCTGCATCCGCATGACGCCTGGCTTATCGAGCCCCACCCGGATCGCGCGCCAACCGAGGGCGGGGTTGGGCTCTTCGGTGGATTTCATGTAGGGCAGCACCTTGTCCGACCCGATATCGAGGGTGCGGAACTGCACGCGTTTGCCCTTCGCGGCATCGAGCACGCGGGCGTAGATCTCCACTAGTTCGCCGCGCTTGGGCATCCGGTTGCGCGCCAGGAATTGCAGCTCGGTGCGAAACAGGCCCACACCTTCAGCGCCGGAGCCGTTGAGTGAGGGCAGATCGGCCATGAGGCCTGCATTCATGTGCAACTCGACGACCCGGCCGCATTTGCTTTCGGCGGGTTTATCACGCAGCGAGGAATACCGCTCCTGCGCTTGCGCCATCATCGCCATCTTGTCGCGGAACGCTTTGACGATCTGTTCTTCGGGGCGCAAATGTACGCTCGCATCTTCGCCGTCGATCATGATCTGGTCGCCATTAAGCGCTTCGGCGGTGATGTTTTTGGCTTGAATCACCAGCGGGATGGCCCAGGCGCGCGCCACCACGGCGGCATGGCTGCCCACCGAGCCCTCCTCCAGCACGATGCCTTTGAGTGTGCGCCCGTATTCCAAAAGCTCGGCGGGGCCGATATTGCGCGCCACCAAGACGGGGTTTGCGGGCATCTCGGCACCGGTCTCGCTGCCTTGCCCTGAGAGAATGCGCAGCAGCCGGTTGGACAAATCGTCCAGATCATGCAGCCGTTCGCGCAGATAGGCGTCGGGCACGGTCTCCATTCTGGCGCGGGCAGCGCTTTGCTCTTTCTCGACGGCGGCTTCGGCCGACAGACCGAGTTCAATATCCTCTTCGATGCGCTTCAGCCAGGAGCGGGATTGCGCGAACATGCGGTAGGTTTCCAGCACATCGCGTTGCTCTTTGTCGCCCGGTTCGAGTTTGGCGAACATGTCATCTACCGCGAGGCGCAGCTTGCCGATGGCCGCGGTCAGTCGTTTCTTCTCGGCCTCTGGGTCGTCGGCGACGGGGTTGGTGACCACGACGCGCGGTTCATGGAGCCAAACCTGGCCCTCCGCCGCGCCCTCTTGCCCGGTGCGCCCGGCATAGCTCACGGCTTGTTGGTGCAGTGCCCGAAGCGCGGCTCCTTCACCGACGAAAGCGCCCAACTCGGCCATCTCCGCCAGCACCATCGCGACCACTTCGAGCCCGTAGACCTCATCCTCGGAATAGGCGCGCGGGTCTTTCGATTGCACCACCAGCACGCCTAGGGCCTCGCCCAACCGCAGGATCGGCACGCCCAGGAAAGAGGTATAAACCTCTTCGCCGGTCTCGGGCATGTAGCGAAAGCCCTTCGTCGCGGGAGCATTTTCAGTATTCACCGGCGCTTTGGCTTTGGCGACGCGCCCCACGAGGCCTTCGCCGATGCGCATCCGCGTTTGGTGCACAGCTTCGGCGTTCAGACCCTGCGTGGCGCACAATTCCAGCGTCTCATCATCGCGGAACAGGTACACCGAGCAAACCTGCGTCCCCATGCTGTCCGCGATCAGATGGGTGATCTTGTCGAGCCGCTCTTGGCCCTCATTGTCTTCGGCCAAAGTGTCGCGCAACCGGCCCAGAAGCTTGCGGCTCTCTGATTCGGCGTCACGCTTGGGCGTGCTCTGCGGTCTGTCCTGCGTGCCGTCCATCCGTTTTCTGCACTGGCGCGTGCAGCTCCGCCATGTCGAGCCCAGCCGTTTCCCGGCAGGTCACCGATTGTTTCCAAGCTTTACTATACCGCAACTGCCTGAGCAGACAAAGCGTCGCCGCGCACCGCGCGATTGCCCGCCGGTTGCGCTGTGCCCGGTATCTTTTGGCGCTGATTTTTAAGCTGCGGGCGCTTTTTCCAACTCAAACACGTCATGCAGCGCCTGTACCGCCAATTCCATGTATTTGCGGTCAATCAGCACCGATATCTTGATCTCAGACGTGGTAATCACCTTGATGTTGATCCCCTCAGAGCTGAGCGCATCGAACATCTTGGCGGCAACGCCTGCATGGCTGCGCATGCCAATTCCCACGACCGAGATTTTGGCCACATTGGTGTCGGCCACCAGATCGTGGAAGTTGATCACCCCGTCGGTCTTGGCTTTCTTGACTGCTTCCTCGGCGCGGCTCACCTGATTGGTCGGGCAGGAGAAGGTCATATCGGTGCGGCCTTCCTCCGAGATGTTCTGCACGATCATATCGACATTGACGCCCGCCTCGGCCAGCGGCCCGAAGATCGCCGCAGCAATACCGGGGCGGTCCGCCACCGAGATCAGCGTCATCTTGGCTTCATCGCGGCTATAGGCCACCCCTGAGACTACCTTGCTTTCCACGATATCCTCCTCATCGCACACCAGCGTGCCTGCGCTATCGTCGGCGTCGCCAAAACTCGAAAGCACCCGAAGCTTCACCTTGTAGCGCATCGCCAATTCGACCGACCGCGTCTGCAATACCTTGGCACCCAGCGAGGCCAATTCCAACATTTCCTCGAACGCGATCCGGTCGAGCAAACGGGCTTTGTCGGAGATCCGCGGATCAGTGGTATAGACCCCGTCCACATCGGTGTAGATATCGCAGCGCTCGGCGCCAAAAGCTGCCGCGAACGCGACCGCCGTTGTGTCTGAGCCGCCGCGCCCCAGCGTGGTTATCCGGCCTTCGGGGCTAATCCCTTGAAAGCCTGCTACCACGGCGACGCGCATACCTTCGTCGAACTTGGCGAGAATGTTGTCATTGGGGATCTCGACGATGCGCGCGGCTGAGTGGGCTGAGGTGGTTTTGAGCGGCACTTGCCAGCCCTGCCATGAGCGCGCCGGAACTTCCATTTCCTGGAGCGTCATCGCCATCAATCCCGCGGTGACATTCTCGCCCGATGACACCACGGCGTCATACTCGCGCGCATCGAAAAGCGGCGATGTCTCCTCCACGTAACCGACCAGCTTATTGGTCTCGCCTGCCATTGCCGAGACGATGACGATGACGTCGTAGCCATTGGCGACCTCGCGCCCCACCCGCTTCGCCGCGCGGCGGATCCGATCCAGCGTCGCTACCGATGTGCCGCCGAATTTCATCACCAAGATCGGCACGCACCCATCCCCCAAAATTGCCCGCGCTGTCTTATCATTCCGCGGGCGGGCGGCAAGGGGGTGCGGGTGGTTCCGGTGCCGGTGGCGCTAGGGGGCAAACACGCCGCGGATAAAGGCCACTTCGTTGGCAAGCGTTTGCGCATCAAACAGCGCATCGTGGCCCGCGCCTTCGAGGTCGATGAAGGTGGTCGTGTCAGGCGCGGCATCAAACAGACGGCGGCCGAATTTGTAAGGAACGACGCGATCTGCCGTGCCGTGTTGGATCAGGATCGGGGCAGTAACCGCGCCGATATGGTCGATGCTGCGAAACTGGTCCTTCATCAGGATGCGAACAGGCAGCCAGGGGTAGTGATCTGCGGCGACATCGGCGGTGGCGCTATAGGGCGCGCCCAGGACAAGCGCGCCAACACGTTTCTCGGCGGCCAGTTGCACGGCGATGCCAGTGCCCAGGGATTCGCCGACAAGGACGATGGCTTCATCGGCAATGCCCTGATCGAGGAGGAACTGATACGCGGTGAGGCCATCGATCAAAAACCCGGCCTCGCTCGGCGCGCCGGTGCTGCCGCCATAGCCGCGCCAGGACAGGAACGCGACACCGAAGCCCGCCTCTTGATAGGTGCGAAACCGCCCGGCTCGGTCGCCGATCTCGCCGCCATTGCCGTGGAGGAACAGGATTGTCGGCTGACTAGGGGCGGCGGGTGAGTACCACAAGATCAGGGTCTCGCCGTCGGACGTCGTGAGGGTTTCGACCGCGACGCCGCTCAGACCCAAATCCGCGGGATCATGTTGGACCGAAGAGGGAAAATACATCAACTGGCGCTGCAACAGATACATCACCGCCGCCGCACCGACATAGAGCAGCAGGGCCGTGAGTATCAGCGATTTGATCCAGCTCATGGCCATGTGGTAGCGGGTTTCGCCCCGATTTGGCCAGCTTCGCCGATTGAACCCGTGCCGCGCTCTGCTAGGCTCGCCGCCATGGAGATGAGCCTTGATGACCTGCGCCAGGCGGCCGATTTGGTCTACCAGCACATGCCGCCCACGCCACAGCATTCCTGGCCGCAACTGTCCCGGCGGATGGGATGCGACGTCGTGGTCAAGCATGAAAACCACGCGCCAACGGGGGCCTTCAAGGTACGGGGCGGGCTAACTTATCTCGACTGGCTACGGCGTACGCATCCTGAGGTGACCGGCATCTGTACCGCGACCCGGGGCAATCACGGCCAGAGCCAGGCCCGCGCCGCCACTGCGCATGGGCTTAGGTCGGTGATTTACGTGCCCCATGGCAATTCGGTTGAGAAGAACGCTGCCATGCGGGCCTATGGCGCCGAGTTGGTCGAGATCGGCAGTGATTTCGACGCAGCGCGGGTGGCGGCGATGGAAGCGGCCAAGCGCGAAGGCCTTGCTTTTGTGCCATCCTTTCACCCTGAATTGGTGCGCGGTGTCGCCACATATGGGTTTGAGCTCTTCACCGCCGCGCCCGATCTCGACACGGTCTATGTGCCCATCGGCCTCGGGTCGGGGATCTGCGGGACGATCCTAGCCCGCGACGCGATGGGCCTTGCCACCGAGGTGGTCGGGGTCGTCTCAAGCCAAGCCCCCGCTGCGCAGCGCTCGGTTGCTGCCGGACGCGTGGTAGAAACCAATGACGCGCGCACCTTCGCCGACGGGATTGCCACGCGCATTCCTGTTCGGGCGGCGTTCGATATCTATGCGGCGGGCGCTGCACGCGTGATTACGGTGGACGATGCTGATATCGCTGAGGCAATGCGCGCGCTCTACAGCGACACCCATAACCTCGCCGAAGGGGCCGGGGCCGCCGCGCTTGCCGGGCTGATGAAGGAGCGCGCCGCGATGCAAGGCAAACGCGTGGGCATTATCCTGTCAGGCGGCAATATCGACGCGCCGTGGTTTGTCGAGGTGATGCAGGGCGGCGTGCCAGAGGTGGCGTAGGCCTAAAAGCCAATCGGCGTGCCATCGTAATTGAGGAAACGGCCCGTGGTGTCGAGCGATAGCGCGTCGAACTGCGCGATCAGGCCCGTCACGCTTTCATCGACGCTCAGATCGGCGCGCGCGCTGCCCATATCGGTACGGACCCAGCCCGGGTGATAGATACCCACTGCAATGCCGCGGGGTTTCAGATCAAGCGCCAAGTTGCAGCCTAAATTCAGCACCGCCGCTTTTGATGCGCGGTAGATATACGAGCCGCCCGACGCGTTGGTGCTGCTTCCCATCCGGCTTGAGATGATCGCGACGCGCGGCTGGTCCGACAACGCCAGCGACGGTAGCAAGGCCTGCACGGTTTGGAACACCCCGGTGACATTGGCCGCGAACGTGTCAGCCCAGAGCTTGGCCACAAACCCGTGGTCAAGATCCTCGCCTTTATCGACGTAAACGCCGGCGTTGCAGATCAGCAGATCGATCCGGGTTTCGGCCATGGCGCCGCTCAAATCGCAATGGGCCTGCGGATCGGTGACATCGAGCTGCAGCCAGCGGCCGCTCTCGTCAGGCGCTGGGCTGCGGGATGTTCCGATAACGGTCTCGCCCCGCGCGCTGTAGCGGTCAAATAGCGTACGGCCGATCCCACGGTTGGCACCAGTTATAAGGATGGTCATGCCGCCAAGCTAACAAGCCCGGCGCCCGTGGCAATGCGCAAATCGGGTTAGTTCACCTTGCGTGTTGGCACGAAGGGCAGGGGGGCAACCGGGACACCGTCTTGCAACAGCTTTTTCGCGTCTTCCGCCTTCGCCTCGCCATAGATTGGCCGGTGCGGCATGTCGCCTTCATGCATCGCGCGCGCCTCAGACGCGAATTGCAGCCCCACATATTCCGAATTGGCCTCCACCTCGGCCCGCATTGCCGCGAGCTTCTCACGCAGGGCGGGCGGCGGCCCAGATGGCGCGGGCACAGGCGCGGGTGCGCCTGGAGCGGGGGCCGGGGCGTTGTCAGCAGCCCCATCGGCGGCAGGTGGCGCGGCCTTCGACCGAGACGATTGCACGCCCGGCGCCATCAGTGATTTCGACACATCGGTGTCGTTGCAAAACGGACAGGAAACCTGTTTTGCGCGGCGCAAGCTGTCAAACGCCTCCGCGCTGGCAAACCAGCTGTCGAAAGCGTGTCCGCGGCTGCATTTGAGGGCGTATCGGATCACGGGCACCACCTTAAATCGTATGCGGTAAGCTATGGTTGGGGCGGGAAAATGCAAGCGCCCAAGCGTGACGCGCGGCTGCGGTTGCGTGGCCGGGTCTATGACCAAGTTGCGGGACCGGGGCGACGACGAAATTGCGCTGGACGGGCGGCTCTGCCGCAATAGGCTCTCGTGCCATGCAGCCGATGTCCAAGCTTTCCGCGCCAGGCCCGCTCACTGCGCCGTTGTTCCTCGGCTCGGAGATTTACCGAAATTCCAGCTATGGCGCGTGGCATCCGCTGCGCGTGCCCCGGGTTTCCACCGTGATGGACCTAACGCGGGCGATGGGCTGGCTGCCGCCCGAGCAGTACCAAGCAAGCCCGAGAGCAAAACCCAACGCCTTGGCGCGGTGGCACAGCACTGCCTACCTGAACGCGCTGCAAACAGCTGAGGCAGAACAAGCGGTCAGTGATGAAACCCGACAGCGATATCGGCTTGGTACTGCCTCAAACCCGGTGTTTAGCGAGATGTTTCGCCGTCCGGCGACTGCGGCGGGCGCCTCGATCCTCGCCGGTGAACTGCTTGCCGAGGGCGGCGTGATCTATAACCCCGGCGGTGGCACGCATCACGGCATGCGCGATCATGCCAACGGGTTTTGCTATCTTAATGACCCGGTGCTGGCGATCTTGTCGCTGCAGGCCAATGGCGCGCCGCGGGTGGCCTATGTCGACATCGACGCGCATCATTGCGACGGGGTGGAGGCGGCCTTCGCCGACGATCCGCGCGTGCGTCTGGTCTCGGTGCATGAAGAGAAGCGGTGGCCCTTTACCGGCGCGCTTGACGATGAAGGCAGCGGCAATTGCTACAACCTGCCGGTGCCCCGCAGCCTCAACGATGCAGAGTTTGCCCAGATTCTCGAAGAACTGATCCTGCCCGCTGTCGAAGCCTTCGCGCCTGACGCCGTAGTGCTGCAATGCGGTGCCGACGCGTTGGAGGAGGATCCACTGTCCCGCCTCGGGCTGTCCAACAATGCCCATTGGGCGACCGTTGAAGCGCTTCGCGGGATTGCGCCGCGCTATCTGGTGCTCGGCGGCGGCGGTTACAACCCGTGGTCGGTGGGCCGTTGTTGGGCGGGGGTTTGGGCCACGCTGATTGGCGCAGACATCCCCAAGCGCTTGCCCGACGCCGCCGAGGCGATTATGCGCGCCGTTCCTTGGAAGGGAAATCGTCGCGCGCGCAACCCCGACCAAGCACTATTCACGACCCTCAGAGATAGGCCGCGGCTCGGTCCCGTGCGCGAGATAGTGCGAACGCGGCTTGCCAGCTTGGCAGCGCGGGGCTTTAGTTAGACGAAAGCCGCAGAGGAGGGGGATCATGCAGCCTGTACGTTGGGGAATTTTGGGCGCCGCGAAGTTTGCGCGCGATCACATGGCCCGTGCCATCAACGCCGCCGAGGGGGCCAAACTGGCAGGCCTGGCCACCTCTGCGCCCGAAAAAGCTGCGCCTTTTCAAGCGTTTGCGCCTGATCTAACGGTCTACGACAGCTATGACGCGCTGTTAGCCGACCCAGAGATTGACGCGGTCTACATCCCGCTGCCCAACCATTTGCATGTGGAGTGGACCTTGCACGCGCTCAAAGCGGGCAAGCATGTGCTCTGTGAAAAGCCGATCGCGATGAACGAGGCGGCGTTCGACACATTGATTGAGGCGCGCGATGCGGCCGGCTTGCTGGCAGCGGAGGCCTATATGATTGTGCACTCCCCCGTCTGGCAGCGGGCGCGCGAGATTTACGAGAGCGGCGAGTTGGGCGCGGTGTCCTTCGTTGATGCCGTGTTCACCTACGACAACAGCGATGACGCGGGTAATATCCGCAACCGGCCTGAAACCGGCGGCGGTTCACTGCCCGATATCGGCGTCTACACCATCGGCAGCGTGCGCTTTGTCACCGGCGAAGAGCCCGCCGAATTGGCGGCGTCGATCCGGCGCGAAAACGATGTGGACGTGTTTGCCCATATCACAGCGGACTTTCCCTCGTTTCGCTACACCTCGATGACGTCGATGCGGATGTTCCCGCGCCAAGAGGTAACCTTTCACGGCACCGAGGGCGTGATGCGGGTTACGGCGCCTTTCAACGCCAATGTGTTCGATCAGGCGGCGCTGTCGGTAGAGCGCGCGGGCTTCAATGTTGCGCATCAGCGCTGGCCGGGGCTGAACCAATACGTCCATCAGGTGCAGAATTTCGGGAACACGATCCGCGATGGCGCGCCGTATCCGTGCCCGCTGGAGTTTAGCCGCGGCACCCAGGCGGTGATCGACCGGGCTTTGGCGGCCGGGTAGCGCGCCCGCTGCTGCGGCGTCACTGGCAATTGTCAGGCCAACGCGGCACTGTTAGCGCACAAGAGATTGGGCGGAAGGAGCATCGGCATGGCGGCGATAACGGAAATCGCGGATCTTAAGCGGCTTTACAAACGCCGCGTGCCAAAGATGTTCTACGATTACTGCGAAACCGGCAGTTACACCGAGAAGACGTTCCACGAGAATTCGTCGGATTTTGAGAAGATCTATCTGCGCCAGCGGGTTGCTGTCGATATGACAGGGCGCTCGACAGCGTCGCAAATGATCGGCCAGGATGTAAGCTTGCCGGTTGCGCTCGCCCCTGTTGGATCGACCGGCATGCAATGCGCGGACGGCGAGATCTTGGCGGCGCGCGCAGCAGAGAAATTCGGCGTGCCCTTCACGCTGTCGACGATGTCGGTGTGCTCAGTCGAAGCGGTGGCGGACAAAACCACCAAGCCGTTTTGGTTTCAGCTTTACGTGATGCGCGATAAGAAATTCGTCAAACGGATGCTCGAGCGTGCCAAAGAAGCCAAATGCTCGGCGCTCGTCCTTACCCTCGATTTGCAGATCTTGGGGCAGCGTCACAAGGACATCAAAAACGGGCTAACCGTGCCGCTGAAGCTGAGCCCGCGCAATTTGCTCGATCTGTCTACCAAGTGGCAGTGGGCCCTTGCGATGTCGCAAACCCTGCACAAGACCTTCGGCAATATTGTTGGCCATGTGGAAGGCGTGAGCGATCTGTCGTCGCTGTTTGCCTGGACCAATGACAGCTTCGACCCGCGCCTGGATTGGGAGAAGGTGAAAGAGATCAAGCGGATGTGGGATGGGCCGTTGATCTTGAAAGGGATTTTGGACGCCAATGATGCGCGTGCCGCGCTCGACGTGGGCGCGGATGCGATCATCGTCTCTAATCACGGTGGGCGGCAATTGGATGGGGCGCTTTCGACGATCCGGGTGTTGCCGTCGATCCTGGATGCGGTGGGCGACAAGGTCGAGGTGCATATCGATAGCGGTATCCGCACCGGCCAAGACGTTTTGAAGGCGCTAGCGATGGGGGCGAAGGGCACCTATATCGGCCGCGCCTTCGTCTACGGCCTTGGGGCCATGGGGGAAGCGGGAGTCACCAAAGCGCTTGAGATTATCCAAAAAGAGCTCGACGTTTCCATGGCGCTGTGCGGTCGGCGGCGCATTGACGAGCTTGACCGTGATATCTTGCTGGTGCCCGAAGGGTTTGAGGGACGCTGGCAAGCCTAACAGCCTATGGCAGAAGACAAGCACCCGCAGGCCCCGTGGCGCAATTTCTACGGTCGCCGCCATGGTAAAACACTGCGGCGGTCACAACAGGCGCATCTGGACACTGATCTCGACGCGTTGAGCCCCGGGCCCGTTTCCTGGGCCGAAAACCCCGAACGCAAACCCCTGGATCTCGACGCGCTCTTCGGTGGTGCGCCGGTGTGGCTTGAGATCGGGTTTGGCGGCGGTGAGCATCTGGTGCATCAGGCGGTGGCAAACCCTGGCACTGGGCTGATCGGGTGCGAGCCGTTTATCAACGGCGTGGCGATGCTTCTGGGTAAGATCCGCGCCGCTGGGGCGCAAAACATCCGCATCCATCCCGGTGATGCGCGCGATCTGTTCGATGTGCTGCCCGAGGCGTCAATCGCCAAAGCTTTCCTGCTCTACCCCGATCCTTGGCCCAAAGCGCGGCACCACCGCCGCCGCTTTGTCACCGCTGAACATCTCGCCCCGCTCGCGCGGGTCATGCAGCCAGGCGCGGAGCTGTGGATCGCGACAGATATCGGCGATTACGTGCGCCAAAGCCTCGAACAGGTGCCCCGTCACGGTTTTGCGTGGCTGGCTGAGCGGGCTGGCGACTGGCGCACGCCGTGGCCCGATTGGGTCTCGACCCGCTACGAGCAAAAAGCGTTGCGCGCTGGCCGGGTGCCCCATTACCTGACGTTTCGCCGCGTGGGTTGAGGGTGACGGCGGCTTTGGGTAAGCCGCCCAAGCGAGCGTTATCACTGAATTGGATCCATCCATGTCGAGCCACGGCCCCGCCATTCCGATGACCGCCCGGCGAACCGGGCCGCTGCGCGGCACCGCCCACGTTCCGGGCGATAAATCGATCAGCCACCGGGCGCTGATTTTCGGCGCCATGTGCGTTGGCGAAACCCGGATCGAGGGCCTGCTAGAAGGCCAGGACGTGCTGGATACAGCCGCAGCGATGCACGCGCTTGGGGCGGAGATTGTGCAAGACAGCGATGGCGCATGGCGGGTGCACGGGGTTGGCGTGGGCGGTTTTTCTGAGCCCGAGGATGTGATCGATTGCGGCAATTCCGGCACCGGGGTTCGGCTGATCATGGGGGCAGTTGCGACCCATGGCTTCACCACCACCTTCACCGGTGATGCCAGCCTGCGCGCGCGGCCAATGGGGCGTGTCACCGAGCCGCTCGCGCTTTTCGGCACCCAGAGTTTCGGGCGCGACGGCGGGCGCCTGCCGATGACGCTTGTGGGCGCGCGCGAGCCGGTTCCGGTGCGCTACACCACGCCCATGGCGTCGGCGCAGGTGAAATCGGCGGTGCTGCTCGCCGGGCTGAACGCGCCGGGCCAAACCGTGGTCATTGAGCGCGAGGCGACACGGGATCATACTGAGCGCATGCTAGCCAGTTTCGGCGCGGAGATTGCGGTTGCGCGTACGGATGCAGGGCACGAGATTACCCTGACCGGCCAGCCGGAACTGCGCCCGCAGAAGATTGTCGTGCCGCGCGATCCGTCCTCTGCGGCGTTCGCTGTCTGTGCCGCACTGTTGGTTGAAGGCTCCGATGTGCTGGTCCCCAATATTGGGCTAAATCCCACGCGCGCTGGGCTCTACACCACCTTGCGCGAGATGGGCGCGGCGCTGAGCTATGAAAATGAGCGCGAAGAAGGCGGCGAACCGGTCGCCGATCTGCGCGCGCGCTTTTCGGAAGGCATGCAGGGGATCGAGGTGCCGCCCGAACGCGCCCCGTCGATGATCGACGAGTACCCGATTTTGTCAGTCGTGGCGGCCAATGCCACCGGGCGCACAGTGATGCGGGGCATCAAGGAATTGCGGGTGAAAGAAAGCGACCGCATCGACGCCATGGCCCGTGGCCTTGGGGCATGCGGCGTGAGCGTGGAAGAGGACGAGGACACCCTGATCGTCCATGGTCGCGGGGCGGGCGGTGTCCCCGGCGGTGCCACGGCGGCGGCGCGGCTCGACCACCGCATCGCGATGTCGTTTCTCTGTTGCGGGATGGCGGCGCAAAACCCGGTGACCATCGACGATGCCAGCCCGATCGCCACGTCATTTCCGATTTTTGAGCCGCTGATGCGCGATCTGGGTGCAGAACTTGTTCGAGGCGACGGGGCATAAGCACCGCGGCCCATAGTTGTCTACCGTTACGTGAAATGCCGAAAGAAGGGGGTCGATCTGGCGCCCCCACCCTCTGCGCAGCGCTGGGATCTGTCGGTTGATGGCCCGCTGAAGCGAAAGCGCCCGGGCACAAAGGCCCGGGCGAGAGAGCGCGCTGGCGGCACAGGGGGGACAAAACCTATGCCAGGCCGGGGATCGCGCCCGCGTGGAAGGCCCGGAGCTGCCTGGCGCTCCGGACCCTTGCGCGCTGCTTGCGTGGCGCCACGTTAAGCGGCGGGGGACACGCGGGAGACATGCAGCCCGCTTTGGGGGAAAGGACCTGTCTCATAGCCGTCGATATGGGCCTGTGCGCGTGCAGTTTTTGCGCAGGGCTTGCCGATAAGATGCCGACCTGTAGGCCTTGCGCTGTTTTGGGCTGCTCACCCTGCCTGTAAACGAGGCGAAAACTGTTTCACACTGCGCGGGTTGCGTTCTAAACCCTAGGACGCCCGCGCGTGCCAGGCAAAGTCAGAGGCACAGGCTGGGCGCGGCAAGGGGCTTTGCGCGCGCGTAAGGGCCAGCGCGCCGCCGGATCGAACATTCAAAGGGGCGCGCTTGGTTTTTGCAGTGGCGATTGATGGGCCCGCGGCGGCTGGCAAAGGCACTCTGGCGCGGGCCGTTGCCGCGCATTTCGGCTTTCATCATTTGGACACCGGGCTGCTCTATCGCGCTGTCGGGCGAAAGGTGTTGCTGGGCGGCACACCGCGGGCTGCAGCGCAAACGCTCTCGCAAGCCGATCTGGAACGCAGTGACCTGCGCACCCCCGAAGTGGCGCAAGCGGCGTCGCATGTGGCGGTCTTGCCCGAGGTACGCGACGCATTGGTGGTGTTTCAACGCGATTTCGCCCGCCAGAACCCGGGCGCCGTGCTAGACGGGCGTGACATTGGCACCGTGATCTGCCCCGATGCGGCGGTGAAGCTGTTCGTGACCGCGTCAGATGCTGTGCGCGCCGCGCGTCGCTTTGCCGAGTTAACCGCCCAGGGCGTTGACACCAGCCTTGACCAAGTGATGCATGACCAGCGTATCCGGGACAGCCGCGACCGCGACCGCAGCAGCGCCCCGATGCGCCCCGCCGATGATGCGGTGACATTCGACACATCAACCCTGACCATCGAAGAGGCTGTGGCCCAGGCCATCACCCTGATCGATGCCCGCTACAAGGAGACGCTTCGATGCAACAGCGACAATTAGGGCGCGACGGCCCGCAGATCTCGGCCCTAGGCATCGGCGCGATGTCATTTTCCGATTTCTTCGGACCGGTCAACGAGGCAGACAGCCAAGCCGTGCTGCGCGCCGCGCTTGATCTGGGTGTGAACCATATCGACACCGCGAATATCTACGGCATGGGCGTGTCAGAACAGCTGATCGGGCGATTTCTGCGCGACAACCCAGGGAGCCGCGACCAGTTCGTGATCGCCACCAAAGCCGGGATCACCCGCGATGACGATGGTCGGCGCATCTACCGCAACGACCAAGCGCATCTGGAAGCGGAGCTCGACGCAAGCTTGGCGCGGTTGGGTGTGGACGCGGTGGATTTGTTCTACATCCACCGACGTCAGGCCGACATGAAGATCGAAGAGGTCACAGGCGCGCTTGCAACCCTGGTGGCCAAGGGCAAGACCCGCGCGATCGGCTTTTCTGAGATTGCGCCCACATCGCTGCGCCGCGCCATGGCGGTGCATCCGGTGGCGGCGGTGCAGTCGGAGTATTCGCTGTCCACCCGCGCGCCAGAGTTAGGGCTGGTGCAGACCTGCGCCGAGCTGGGCGTGGCGCTGGTGGCGTTTTCGCCGGTCGGGCGCGGGCTTTTGACCGACCATCCGCCCACGCTCGAGAGAGTGGCCGATATCCCGTTTCTGGCGGGGAACCCACGGTTTATGCCGGACGCCTTGGAGCGAAACATTGCGGCGATGGCGGGGTTGCGACGCGTGGCGGAAGAAGCGGGCTTGTCGATTGCGACGCTTGCGATCGGGTGGCTGGTGGCGCAAGGCGAGCACGTATTGCCGATCCCCGGAACGCGAAGTGAGGCTCATTTCCGGGCGTTGGTGCAAGGAGCCACGCAGCCTCTGGCGGCTGATGTGCTCGACGCGATAGAGGCCGCGCTCCCGTTGGGTTGGTGCCACGGTGACCGCTACAACGAAGCGCAATGGGTAGGCCCGGAACGATATTGCTAGGGTGTGGCGTGGCGTGACATGACGTGGCGTGACGTGACGTGGCGTGGCGTGACGCGGATCAAACCGCCCGCATCGAGCATAGCGGTGTCACCCAAATCAATATGACATGTCATATTGATCTAAATGAAATGTCATACGCATCTTGCTGACATACCACGCTGATTTGTATGACATGTCATCTAAATTTCGATGACAGTTCATCAGCATGTGTATGACATGTCATTTAAATGCCGATGATGTCTCAGGCCTTCCGGCGTGCCGTTTCATCGACATTTGGCTGAAATTTGTATGACATGTCATCTTGATCAACCGGGTCGCTTGGATCACGTCCGGGATCGACCCTGATGCGACCTGCACTCACCTCGCTCTAAAAGCACCGCAAAACCCTTGTTCTTAACCCGCGCGCGCTAAATCGCGACGATACGCCGGAGCGGCGCTTTGCGCGCTTCTCGCCAGCACCGCGCGCGCAAGGAATGTGACCCGGATGATTTCACTCGCTCAGTACCGCTCGCAATGGACG
The DNA here is from genome assembly GCA_038750765.1 of Pseudomonadota bacterium. Lineage (GTDB taxonomy): Bacteria > Pseudomonadota > Alphaproteobacteria > Rhodobacterales > Rhodobacteraceae > Psychromarinibacter. Next base: position 22,704 of record JBCDGW010000034.1, read on the forward strand.
CAAAACATCCGCGGTGATCTGCTTTCCGGCCTCGTTGTCGCGCTGGCGCTTATCCCCGAGGCGATTGCGTTTTCCATCATCGCCGGCGTCGACCCGAAAGTGGGGCTTTACGCTTCGTTCTCTATCGCGGTGCTTGTCGCCATCACCGGCGGCCGCCCCGGCATGATCTCGGCAGCCACAGCTGCCACCGCGGTCCTTATGGTCACGCTGGTGCGCGATCACGGGCTTGAATACCTGCTCGCCGCGACAGTTCTGGCAGGCCTGCTGCAGATCGGGGCAGGGCTTTTGCGCCTCGGCTACGTCATGCGATTTGTGTCGAAATCAGTGATGACGGGTTTCGTCAATGCGCTCGCGATCCTGATCTTTACCGCGCAATTGCCCGAGCTGGACCCGACCAAAGTGCCGCCGTTGACCTACGCGCTGGTGGCTGCGGGCCTGGCCATCATCTACCTGTTCCCGATGCTGACCAAGGCCGTGCCATCACCGCTTGTCACCATCATCGTCCTCACGGCGCTGACGCTGGCGATGGGGTGGGATGTGCGCACCGTGGGCGATATGGGCGCGCTGCCCGATACGCTGCCGATGTTTCTGATCCCCGATATTCCGCTCAACTTGGAGACCTTGCAGATCATCTTCCCCTATTCCGTCGCCGTGGCGGTCGTGGGTCTGCTGGAAAGCCTGATGACGCAGCAAATCGTCGATGACTTGACCGATACCAATTCCGACCGCAATCAGGAATGCATTGGCCAAGGCATCGCTAACACCGCCACGGGGTTTATCGGCGGCATGGCGGGCTGCGCGATGATCGGGCAGTCGATCATCAATGTGAAATCCGGCGGCCGCGGGCGGCTTTCGTGCTTCGTGGCCGGTGTGTTCTTGCTGATCCTGGTGGTCGCGCTCGGTGATATCGTGGCGATCATTCCGATGGCGGCGTTGGTGGCGATCATGATCATGGTGTCGATCGGCACGTTCTCCTGGTCGTCCATCCGCAACCTTCGCGATCACCCGCGCTCGTCTTCCATCGTGATGTTGGCGACGGTGTTCTTCGTGGTCTACACCCATAATCTGGCCATCGGCGTGCTCGTCGGTGTGCTGCTGTCGGGCATTTTCTTCGCCTACAAGATCGCTCAATTGTTCCGCGTGCGCAGCGAGATCACCCAAGACGGGCGGCACCGCACCTATCGGATCGAGGGTCAGCTGTTCTTCGCCTCTTCCGAGGATTTCATGCGCGCTTTCGATTTCAAAGAGGCGCCTGAGCGGGTGACGGTCGATCTCAGCCGGGCCCATATCTGGGACATCTCATCGGTTGCAGCGCTCGATATGGCTATGCTTAAGTTCCGCCGCGAAGGCGCGGAGGTGGATATCATCGGGCTCAACGAAGCCTCCGAGACCATCGTCGACCGCCTTGCGATCCATGACAAGCCCGGCGCGATGGACGAAGTGCTGGGGCACTGACGAAGGACCAGGCCGATTTCCCAAACCCACACACTCATCGCGCTGGTTGACGGCTCGGTCTATTCCGAAAGCGTGTGCAACCACGCGGCTTGGATGGCGGCTAAAACCGGGTGGAGCGTGAAGCTTTACCACGTGATGGACCGACGCGACGACATCGCCAAGCAAGATCTGAGCGGCGCGATCAGGCTGGGGGCGCGCAGCGCGCTGCTAGAACAGCTTTCCGACCTGGACACCGCGCGGGCGAAGCTGGCCCGCGAGCATGGCCGCGCCATCCTTGAAGATGCCAAATCCATCATCCTGTCGCGCGGTGACATTACTGTCGAAAGCCGACTGCGCCAGGGTGATCTGGTTGAGACGATCACCGCCAAGGAAGAGAAGGGTGACTTGATCGTCATCGGCAAACGCGGCGAGGCGGCAGGGCAGGCGCGGGCGCATCTCGGCTCTAATCTTGAGCGGATCCTGCGCGCCAGCAACAAGCCTGTGCTCATTGCCAACCACGCCTTCGAGCCCATCGAAAAGCTGGTGGTCGCGTTCGACGGCGGTGCCTCGGCGATGAAGGCGCTAGATTACATCGCGCAAAACCCGATCTTCGCCGATATGACTGTGTCGCTGGTGTATGCCGGGCGGGATGCGCCCGAGATCCGGCGCGCGTTCGCGGGGGCGGTTTCTGTGCTTGAGGCGGGCGGTCTCAAACCCGACGTGGTCGTCGAGCAAGGCGAGCCCGAGGCGGTGCTGGCGGCAACCACGGCGCAAGCGGCCAATGAGTTATTGGTTATGGGTGCTTACGGCCATTCACGCGTGCGCGCCCTGATCATCGGCTCCACCACCACCGCGGTGATCCGCTCGTGCAAGTGCCCAGTCTTGATCATGCGTTAGGTGCGCATCCGCGGCACATCATTGGGGTCGAGGCGCAGCTCGATCAGCGTGGGTCCTTTGCGCGTCGCCAGTGCCTGCATCGTCTCGCGCAGCGCCGCTTCGCTGTCGACGGTATAGCCGGTGCCGCCGAGGGCGTTGGCCACCGCGGCGAAGCTCGGCCACTGAAATTCCGACAGGCTGGGGTCCATCTTCTTGTCAAGAAACTGGATGTGCTCCGCACCATAGGCGGAATCATTGGCGATGATGACGATCAGGTCGAGGCCCAGCCGCACGGCGGTGTTAAACTCGTTGATCCCACCCATCATGAAGCCGCCATCACCCGAGAACAGCACCACCGGCCGCCCTGCATGGGCGACGCCTGCGCCGATTGCTTCCTGCAGCCCCAGCCCGATTGAGCCGAAACTCACCGTCGCCACGAAGCTTTGCGGATCGGGCACGGAAAGGCGGCACCAAACCTCCGTCATGAAGCGCCCGCCATCGGTTACCAGAACCCGATCTTTCGGCAGCGTCTCTTCGAGGATTTCAAGCGCGGCGACGTAGTTGATGCAGCCCGGCTTGGTCTTGCTTGGCGGTGTCGGATGCGCGGTCAGCGTCGCCACATCCAATTCGCGGGTAAAGCCACTCGCCGGGATCTCCGCCTCGTCGAGCCAATAAAGGATGGTCTCGGCGGTACGCGCGGCATCGCCGATCAGCGCGGCGTCGGGGTGCAGGCCACCCCCGACCGCGGTGGGTTCCGTGTCGACCTGCACGATGCGCTTGCCCAGCATCAGCTTGCCCTTGTCGGTGGTGAAGTCGTGCAGTTGGGTGCCGAAGCAGACGATGCAATCGGCTTGCGCGATCAACTCATAAGCTGCGGGCGTCGAGAGCGTGCCAAAAATATCGATATTGTAGGGATGGCCTTGGAACATGCCTTTCGCCATGAGCGTGGTAGCCAGCGGCGCCTCTAGGCGGTCTGCCAGGGCTATGATCGCGTCGCGTGCCTTCAGCGCGCCCCCGCCGGCTAAAATCAGCGGCCGCCGCGCCGACGCGATCATCCCGATCGCTTCATCCAGCGTATCGCCAGGCGCCACATCACTCGGCTCAGTGAAAACGCTCAGCACCCGCGGCTCAAAGGGCGCCTGCACCCACATCATGTCGGCAGGCATGTTCAAGACAATCGGGCGCCGCTCGACTTTGGCGCGATAGAACGCGCGGGCAACATCTGCGGCCACAGTGTCGGGCCCGCGCAATTGCTCAAAGCCCGCGCCGGTCGTCTTGACCAATTCACGCTGATCGATGCTTTGCAGGTGGCGCGGATTGTTCGCAGGCGTGTCGCCAGCCATCAGCACCAGTGGGAGCTTGGCGCGGGCGCATTCCGTGAGCGCGGTGACACAGTTGGTCAGCGCGGGGCCATGGGTGACGGTGGCAACGCCCATCTTGCCGCTGGTGCGGGCAAAGGCCATCGCCATCAGCACCGCGCCGCCCTCATAGGCTGCGGGTACGAAGGTTCCGCCGCAATCGCGCACAAAGCTGTCCACCAGGAACAAGTTGGCGTCGCCCATCAAGCCGAACAGCGTTTCAACACCATGCGCGGCCGTGGCCTTGGCAAGTGATTGATAGACGTGGGGATCGTCGTTGGTCACGGTGACGGGGGAGAAGCTGTTCATCGACACACCTTTCTTGGATGGTGCGGTATTAGCCTGCTTGCCGCGCGGGTTGTGCGCATTCTTGGCTCTGGAGCGGGGGACTTTGCGTGCTATCCGCGTGAATTTGCACCTGCGCGCGGAAAACAAACAAAAACCCCGCACGCAGCCGTGCGGGGTTCTAATCTGCCGCGTTCGGCGGAAGGACTTAGTCGTCGTCGCCTTTCAGCGCCGCGCCAAGGATATCGCCCAAGGAAGCACCGGAGTCAGACGAACCGTACTGCTCCACCGCTTCCTTTTCCTCGGCGATTTCGCGGGCCTTAATCGAGAGACCCATGCGGCGGGATTTGGCGTCAATATTGGTGACGCGCACATCCACCTTATCGCCGACCTGGAACCGCTCGGGCCGCTGTTCGGCACGGTCGCGCGACAGATCGGAGCGGCGGATGAAGGACTTCATGCCCTCGTATTCCACCTCGATGCCGCCATCCTCGATCGCCGTCACCGCAACGGTGATCACCGAGCCACGCTTGACGCCGTCGACGGCTTCCGCGAACGGATCACCTTCCATGGCTTTGATCGAGAGCGAGATACGCTCTTTGTCTGTGTCGATCTCGGTCACCACAGCTTGGACCAGATCGCCCTTGCGGTAGCTTTGGATCGCATCCTCGCCGCGCTGGTCCCAGCTTAGATCGCTGAGATGGACCATACCGTCGATATCGTTGTCGAGCCCAACAAACAGCCCGAACTCGGTGATGTTCTTGACCTCGCCCTCGACATTGGTACCGACCGGGAAGCTTTCTTCGAACACCTCCCACGGGTTGCGCATGGTCTGCTTGAGGCCCAGGGAGACGCGCCGCTTCGCGGTGTCGATCTCCAGCACCATCACTTCCACCTCTTGGCTGGTGGAGACGATCTTGCCGGGGTGGACGTTCTTTTTGGTCCAGGACATCTCGGAGACGTGCACAAGGCCCTCAACGCCCGGCTCCAACTCAACAAACGCACCGTAATCGGTGATGTTGGTGACCCGTCCGTTATGGACCGATTCCAGCGGGAACTTCACTTCGACGCTATCCCAAGGATCGTCTTGAAGCTGCTTCATGCCCAGCGAGATGCGGTGCGTCTCTTTGTTGATCTTGATGACCTGCACCTTCACCGTCTCGCCAA
>JBCDGW010000035.1:0-27812 GCA_038750765.1 Pseudomonadota bacterium
CCTCACGTAGACGCGTACCGCCGTTCTGACTGAGTAGCGCGCGCCGCTTGATATTCAGGTCCTGCCCGAGCCGATCTGCCAGTCAGAGCGGCAAACACCGCAGGCCAAAACCTGCAGCACCACGCCGTCGTCGGGGCAGATCGGCTCGCACAGGACCTGAATATCCAGCGGCGCGCGATACTCAGTTAGAACGGCGGTACGCGCCTACGTTAGGTCGATCTCGTAGCGCTCAATCACGGTGTTGGCGAGCAACTTTTCGCACATCGCCGACACTTCCGCGCGGGCCGCCTCTGCATCCGTTGCTGCCAGATCCAACTCGATAATCTTGCCCTGGCGCACCCCGTCGACACCCTGAAACCCCAGCGCATCAAGCGCGTGGCGCACCGCCTCGCCCTGCGGGTCGAGCACGCCGTCCTTAAGCATCACCCTGACCTTCGCCTTCATCGCTGAGCCCCCCTCACGCGGCCTGGTTCAACACGCCCCATGGACAGCAATCGATCGCAACTTGCAAGCCTCGTGCACGCCCCGCCCACGCCGCGATGCGGGCCCTGTGCGGATTTGACTTGCTCAGTTAATCAGCGTCGGTTTGGTGGCGTGGGTGACGTTGGATGGCAGGACCCCCAGCCGGCGCGCCACCTCGGTATAGGCGTCCGACAGCGAGCCCAAATCACGACGGAAAACGTCCTTGTCGAGCTTTTGTCCCGACTCCGCGTCCCACAACCGGCAGCTATCGGGCGAAATCTCATCGGCAACGATCAGGCGCTGAAAATCACCGTCCCAGATCCGGCCGATCTCAATCTTGAAATCCACCAGCTTGATGCCGACAGCGGTCATCACCCCGGCCATAAAATCGTTCACCCGCAGCGCCAAGGCCACCATATCGTCCAGGTCCTGCTGCCCCGCCCAGCCGAACGCGAGGATATGCTCCTCGGTCACCAGCGGATCGCCGAGCGCGTCATCTTTGAGGTAAAATTCGATGATCGGGCGCGGCAGCTGCGTGCCCTCGGCCAGGCCTAGCCGCTGCGTCATCGACCCCGCCGCAATGTTGCGCACCACCACCTCAAGCGGAATTATCTCAACCGAGCGAATAAGTTGCTCGCGCATGTTCATCCGCTTAATGAAATGCGTGGGCACCCCGATGGTGTTGAGCCCGGTCATAAAATACTCGCTCAAGCGGTTGTTGAGCACGCCCTTGCCGTCGATCACATCCTTCTTTTGGGCATTGAAGGCGGTGGCGTCATCTTTGAAATACTGCACCAGCGTGCCCGGCTCGGGGCCCTCATACAAGATCTTCGCCTTGCCCTCATAGAGCTTCTTGCGCCGTGCCATGGGGTGCCTCCGATCAGCGGTCTGGGACGCGCCGCCAAGACCTCGGCTTTGGCTATAGGCTATGGCTTGCGCGCAAGCAAGCAGCGCCCCGGCTGGTGCGAAACCGACGCCATTGTTAACGCCCTCTTGCACCGCGCCCGCCTCGGGGGCATATCCCCCCTATAATCCTGCCGTATCCCTGGCCAGCGAGGATCAAATGAGCACTTTTGAAGACCGTCAAAACGCGTTTGAAAACAAATATGCCCATGACGCAGAGATGCAGTTCAAGGCCGAAGCGCGCCGCAACAAGCTGCTTGGCCTCTGGGCCGCCGGTTTGCTGGGCAAGAGCGGGGATGAGGCGCTCGCCTACGCCAAAGAGGTGATCGCGGCTGATTTCGAAGAGCCGGGCGAAGAGGATGTCTACCGCAAAGTGGCGGGCGATCTGGGCGATTTGGCTGACGAGGCGACGATCCGCGCGAAGATGATAGAGACGATGAAACTCGCCAAGCAACAATTGATGGAAGAACTGCCCGATTAATCAGCAGATCGGGATTATTCCGGGCGGGCGCGCCAAGATTTTGAGGCGTGCGCGTCCTTGACGCTTAGATGCCTCCGGCGGAGGTATTTTGAAAAAGAAGAAGATGAGCGTCGTTTAAAAATGTGGCTGTTTCAAGGGCTTGAGTTGGGGCGCGCCTTGCATTTCGGTGATGCCTTTACAACCGCCACCGCTGCTGATCGCGGTGGATTATGAGCGTTATTTGATAATCTTTATGATCATTATCACTTTGCCTAAAGTTCCCTGATATGCCACGCGGCCCCATCACGGGTCGCAGCATTTTGGGTTCTCTCGATGACAAACGCGCTTTCACACCTGCTGGAACGGCGGGACTGGGTTTTGGCCGACGGCGCCACGGGAACCAACCTGTTCAATATGGGGCTTGCCTCGGGCGACGCGCCGGAACTCTGGAACGTGGAGCACCCCGACCGGATCCGCACGCTTTATCGCGGCGCGGTCGAGGCGGGGAGCGATCTGTTCCTCACCAACTCCTTCGGCGCCAATGCCTCGCGCCTCGCGCTGCATGATGCAGCCGACCGCACCTTTGAACTGGCCCGCCTCGCCGCCGCTCTCGGGCGCGATGTGGCGGATGCCGCCGGGCGGCCCGTGGTGGTGGCGGGCTCTGTCGGCCCTACCGGCGAGATCATGGAGCCGATCGGCACGCTCAGCCATGCCCGCGCCGTAGAGATGTTCCACGAGCAAGCCGAAGGGCTGAAAGCGGGGGGCGCCGATGTGCTGTGGGTCGAGACCATCAGCGCGCCCGAGGAGATGAAAGCTGCGATGGAGGCCGCCGCGCTGGCTGAGATGCCGGTTTGCGCCTCGCTCAGCTTTGACACCGCCGGGCGCACGATGATGGGCGTGACCAGCACCGACTGGGTGCGCCGCGCCGAAAAGCTGGCGCCGATGGCCTTCGGGGCCAATTGCGGCGTGGGCGCGTCGGATCTGATCCGCACCATCCTTGGCCTCTCGAGCACCGGGACGACACTGCCGATTATCGCGAAGGGCAATGCGGGCATCCCGAAATACGTCCACGGCCATATCCATTACGACGGCACGCCCGAATTGATGGCCGATTACGCCTGTCTGGCGCGCGATGCAGGGGCGCGGATCATCGGTGGCTGCTGCGGGACGATGCCGGAACACCTGCGCAAGATGCGCGCCGCGCTGGAGACAAGGCCAAAGGGCGACCGCCCGAGCCTTGAGCACGTCGCCGCAACGCTGGGGGGCTTCTCCTCGCCTTCAGACGGGACCGACGCTGCCGCCCCGCCGCCGCGCACCACAAGGCGCCGCCGCCGCGCCTAGGCCGGGATTTAGTCCGCTACGCTGGCCTCTGCCTCCGCGACAATAGCCGGGCCCACCACTTCGGCCATCGCGTCGCAATCATCGGGGTCGACATCGATCCCGCCGAGCGCAAGGCCGCGCAAACACCAGCGATAGCCCTCGAGCGGATCGTTCCACCCGTTGTCGATATAGATCAAGATCTCAGCCAGGTTGATGGCGGCGCGGCCAAACCCCGCCTCTGCCGCTTGTTTATACAGCGCCATTGCCGCCAGCCGGTCTTGGCCGACGCCGTAGCCGTTTTCATACATCGCACCCAGATTGTTGAGCGAGTCGCGCAGCCCCTTTTCCGCGCCGTATCGGTAGAGCGACAGCGCATAGGCCAGATCCTCATCGACACCGTCGCCTTCCAGATACATCCGCGCCAGGTTGTTAATCGCCAGGTTGTTCCCCAGATCAATCGCCGCTTCATAGAGTTCCGCCGCCCCTTCCGGATCGGCATCGACGCCGCGCCCCTGCTCTAACAGGCGGGCGAGATTGTTCATCGCAAAGTCATTGCCCATCGCCACAGCGCGTTCGTAATAGCCCACCGCCCGCTCTGGATCGCCGTTTTCGGCATAGTGGAGGCCGAGATTATAGATCGCCCGGTCAAAGTCTTGCGCCGCCGCCTTTTCCCACCATTCAACAGCAAGCGCGGCATCCACTGGCACGCCGTTGCCCTTGTCATAGGCGTCGCCCAAGATGTTTTGCGCCATGGCGCTGCCGTTTTCAGCCGCTGGGACGATCACCGCGAGCGCTTTGTCGTAATCGCCGTCCAGGTAATCGAGCCGCGCCACCGATACCGCGCTCTCATCGACCTGCGCCATCGCAGCCGCCGCCGAGGCCACCCACAAAATCACTGCCAAAATCCGCCGCATCAACCACACCTCACATTCAAGGCGTCTAGGATCGGCCATGGCCACCCGCCCCGTCAAGCGCCGCGCACCGGGGATCAGCACCCCCCAAGGGGCTTCTTCTTTTCCCAAATACCTCCGCCGGAGGCATAAAATCTCGTTTGGTGCCGCCTAGCGGTAGCGGAGTGACTCGCCGTCAGCAAAGAGATGCACCTTGCCAGGATCAGCGGTCAGCTTAACCGCCTGACCGCGCATATTCATGTGGATCCCGGGGAGTTTGGCGATCACCGGGTCGCGGCCGCCCTGCGGGTGAAAATAGAGCACTGTCACTTCGCCCAAGGCTTCAAGGATATTGACCTTGCCCTCGAACAGGAAGGCGCCATCATTCGCTTCCACCAGATCTTCGGGACGCACGCCCACATTCACCGCGCGACCCATATCCTGCTCGGTGGTGGGCACGTTTGAGAGCGCGGTGCCGCCGCCCTCCAGCGCGATCTGCGTTTGCTGGCCGGTGGCGGTGATCTTGCCGGGCAACAGGTTCATCGCAGGTGAGCCGATAAACTGGGCCACGAATTCATTGCGCGGCGTCTCGTAAAGTTCGAGCGGGCTGCCCACCTGGCTGATGCCCTTATTGGCCAGCACCACGATGCGGGAGGCCAGGGTCATCGCCTCCACCTGGTCGTGGGTGACGTAGATCATCGTCGAGTCGGGCATCTGTTCTTTCAGCTGCGCAATCTCGATCCGGGTGGCGACGCGGAGCGCGGCATCCAGGTTGGAAAGCGGCTCATCGAACAGATACACCTTCGGATCGCGCACGATTGAGCGGCCGATCGCGACCCGCTGCCGTTGCCCACCCGAGAGCGCTTTGGGCAAGCGGTCGAGGTATTCGTCCAATTGCAGGATCTTGGCGGCGCGCGAGACGGCTTCGTCGATCTCGGCCTGGGGTTTTTTAGCGATCTTAAGCGCAAACGACATGTTCTCGCGCACGGTCATATGGGGGTAGAGCGCGTAGGATTGAAACACCATCGCGATGCCGCGCTGCGCGGGCGGCACGTCGTTGACCATGGTGCCGTCGATCTCCAGATCGCCGCTCGAGATCTTCTCCAGCCCCGCGATCATCCGCAAAAGCGTGGACTTGCCGCAGCCTGACGGGCCGACAAAGACGATCAACTCGCCGGTATCGATGTCGAGATTGATGTTCTTGAGGACTTCGACCGTGCCGCCATAGGCTTTGCCGACATCGGTAAGTTTTAACGTAGCCATGTCCTCTCCTAAGTCTCTTCTTGTTCTAGAAATGCCGCTTGCCAGGGCCCCAGCGTCAGCGTGCCATCGGCAAAATCGCTATCGAACGGCGCAGTGATCGCGCGCCACGCGCCGGCAGGCGGGGTGACATCGGCGGCGCGCGCGCTGAGGTTGAACACGCATAGCACCGTCTGCCCTGCCCCGTGGCGCCGCAGGATCAAGCGCTCGGCGCTGTCCTCGACGATCTCAAGAGCGCCTTTCACCAGCGCGGGCGCCATGGCGCGCAGCGCGAGCATGGCGCGGTAGAAGGCCAGCATCGAGGCCGGATCGCCTTCCTGCGTCGCCGCTGCGCGGCCCAGATGATCAGGCGCCACTGGCAGCCACGGTGTTGCGTCAGAAAAGCCGCCATGGGTGTTGTCGCGCCGCCAGGGCATCGGGGTGCGACAGCCGTCACGGCCCCGAAATTTAGGCCAGAAGCGAATGCCATAGGGGTCTTGGAGGTCTTCGAACGCCACCTCTGCCTCGCCAAGGCCCAGTTCCTCCCCTTGGTATAGGCAGACCGAGCCGCGCAGGCTAAGCAGCAGCGCCAGGTAGCATCGCGCCGCCGCCTCGCCCAAATCCCAGCGGCTGCGGTGACGCACTACGTCGTGGTTAGAGAACGCCCAGCACGCCCAGCCATCGCCCGCCTCGGCCTCAAAGCGGCGCAGAATACTGGCAATCGCGCGGCCATCGGGGCGCTCGCCGGACAGAAACTCAAAGGCATAGCACATATGCACCTTGTCGCCGCCGGCGCTATAGGCCGCCTGAATTTCCATCCCCCGTTGGCCATCACCCACCTCGCCCACCGCCGTGGTGGCGCCGTACTGATCGAGTAGCGCGCGGAACCGGCGCAGGAAATCGAGATTGGCGGGGTGGTTTTTGTCGTAGAGGTGATCTTGCCAATTGTAGGGGTTCACCGCCGGAGCAATGGTGGCGTTGCGCTCTTCGGGCGGCAGCGCGGGATTGTCGCGAAGCTCAGGGTCGTGGAAATAGAAGTTGATCGTGTCGAGCCGGAAGCCGTCGACACCGCGCTCCAACCAAAACCGCGCCACATCGAGCAGCGCGTCTTGCACTGCGGGCGTGTGTAGGTTGAGGTCGGGCTGCTCGCGCAGGAAGTTATGCAGATAGTACTGCATACGCGCGCTGTCCCATTCCCAGGCCGGGCCGCCGAAGATCGACAGCCAATTGTTGGGCGGGCTGCCGTCGGGCTTGGCATCGGCCCAGACATACCAGTCGGCCTTGTCACCGCTGTTGCGGCTGTTCTCAAACCACGGGTGCTGATCAGAAGTGTGGCTCAGCACCAGATCGATCAACACCTTTAGTCCCAACTCATGGGCCCGGGCGACCAGCGCGTCGAAATCATCCAGCGTGCCGAACATCGGGTCAACATCGCGGTAATCGCTGACGTCATAGCCGAAATCGAGCATCGGCGAGCGGTAGAAGGGCGAGATCCAGATCGCGTCGGCGCCAAGCGCGGCCACATAGGGCAGCCGAGTGACGATGCCCGGCAGATCACCGATGCCGTCGCCATTGCTGTCTTGAAAACTGCGCGGATAAATCTGATAGATCACCGCGCCGCGCCACCAATCGGTGTCTGTCGCAGGCGCCTGTTCGGTTTTGCTCTGGGCGTTCATTGTACTCTCTCAGCCGCTCGGTGTCATCATTTGACCGAGCCAGCCAGCAGGCCGCGCACCAGGTATCGCTGCATCATAAAGAAGACCAACAGCGGCACTGCGATGGAGACGAAGGCCGAGGTGGCCAAGATCTCCCAATCGCCACCGCGCGAGCCCAGCAGGTTGACGAGCCGCCCGGTGAGCACCAGGGTTTCGTCATCCGTGCCCAGGAATACCAGCGCAACCAGCAGATCGTTCCACGTCCACAGGAACTGGAAGATCGCGAACGAGGCCAAAGCGGGGAAGGACAGCGGCAAGATGATCTTGGTGAAGATCTGAAAATCGGTGGCGCCGTCTACCTTCGCGTTTTCGATGATATCGCGGGGGAGGCCCACCATGTAATTGCGTAACAGATAGATCGCCAGCGGCATGCCAAAGCCGGTATGCGCCAACCATGTGCCGATATAGCCCTTGCCGATGCCGATGCCGTTATGGACCTGCAGCAGCGGGATCAGCGCCAACTGCAGCGGCACCACCAATAGGCCCACCACCGCGGCGATCAGCAACGCGCGGCCCGGAAAATCCATCCAAGCCAGCGCATAGGCTGCAAACGCCGCCACCAGGATCGGGATAATCGTCGCCGGTATCGATACGGTCAGCGTGTTGATGAACGCTTGCCCGATGCCAGCCCCGGCGGTCGAACTGGTCAGCACGTTGTCGTAATTGTCGAGCGTGAATTCCGGCGGCGCGGAAATGGTGGAGAAAATCCGCGGCAGGCGCTCTCCCTCCAGATCGGTGGGGCTGGTCATGCGGAAATTGCCATCGGCATCGAGCGTCAGGGTTTGGCCATCGCCGATATCCACGACATCACCCGGCGCATGGGCGGTCGGTTCGGGCGCGCGCGTGCCCCACGCGCCGACAGTCGCGGCGGAGCCTTCATAGAGATTGCCCTCGATCACGAACAGATCGCCATCGCGGGTCTGCTCGCCCGAGACCCGGATCGCGCCTTCCTGCCGCTCTTGGGTGGAGAGCGCCGCCCACCAGCCAGAGGCCGAGATCTGATCGCCCGTGCGAAACGACGACACGAACAAACCCATGGTTGGAAAGAGCCACGCCAGGACCAGCACAATGACGGAGATATGCACGGCTAGGCTGAGGCCCGATTTGGTTCCTGCGATGTTATCCATGCTCCGACCCTCCTCAGCGCATTTCTCGCCGGGCGTCCCGGACGTTCCAGATTAGGATGGGCAGCACCAGCAGCATGATCACCATCGCCGCCGCCGAGCCGACGCCCCAATCGAAGGAGCGGAACATTTTGTCATACATGTAATTGGCTAAAACCTGCGTGCCCCATTGTCCGTTGGTCATCGCCAGCACGATGTCGAACACTTTGAGCACCACCAGCGTGATCGTGGTCCACACCACGATGATCGTCGATTTGATCTGCGGCACTTTAATTTTGAAGAAGATTTGGAACGGGTTAGCGCCGTCGATAATCGCCGCTTCGACCGTCTCTTCGGGGATGCCGCGCAGCGCAGCGGATAGGATCACCATGGCAAAGCCGGTTTGGATCCAGATCAACACAAGCATCAGCAGGAAATTATTCCAAGGAATGTTGGTCAGCCACGTCTGCGGCTCGCCGCCCATCGATACCCAAAGCGCGTTCAGCACCCCGATCTGCTCTGCGCCCTCGGGGCGTGTGTCATAGATCAGTTTCCAAATCACTGACGCACCGACAAAGCTGATCGCCATCGGCATAAAAATCAGCGATTTAGCAAAGCTGCCCCACGATATGCGGTCGGTGAGTTGCGCTGCGAGCAGGCCGAAAGCCGTGGACATCGCGGGCACCACAATCAACCACAGCATGTTGTTGCGGATGGCTTCCCAGAATTTGGGCTCAGCCATCATCTGGCTGTAATTGGCAAAGCCAACAAACGCGCCGCCCTGGGACCGGTCGGTCAGTGACAGCCAAAACGTCGCCACTACCGGATAGGCCAAGTAGAGCGTCAAGACGAAGAGGGCCGGGAATAGAAACAGCCAGGGCCGGATCAGGTTCGCGCGGTTGATGTTGCGCCCGGCATTAGGCCCGCTGGGCGGATACAGCACTTTATCGAGGAACAGGTTGGAGAAGTAGAAGTAGCCAATACAACCGCCCACACCCAAAACAACCGTAATGATACCTTGCACGGCAGGATTCATGGCGGGACTCCCCGTTTTGCTTTAAAGCGATTGGTTGATGGCGGCGGACGCGACGGTGCGCGGCATTCACACCGCGCACCGCAGGAAAGCGTTACTTCAACGCGTCCCAGCTATCCTGGATCTCGCTTGCCACCTCTTCGGCAGGCTTGCCGCCGACAAAATCGATCATGCCGGTCCAGAACGAGCCAGCACCGACGCCCGCGGGCATTAGGTCGGACCCGTCGAAACGGAAGGTGGTGGCGTTGAGCAAGATGTCGTTCATCTTGCGCAGCGTCGGGTCGCCGAACAGATCAGTGTTCACGCCGTTATGGGGCGTCAAGAACCCGGACCGTGCCATCCACACTTCGTGAGCGATCGGCGTTTTGAGCCACTCGATAAAGCTGCGGGAGGCGTCGTTATCTGTCATGATGAAGGCGAAAGTACCCGCGCCGAGCACCGGATTGCCAAGATCAACATCACCGGCGGGCGGGAAGTAGAAGAAGTCAGCGTCCACACCGATCTCGGTACCATCGGGGAAGAAGGTGGGGATGAACGACGCCTGGCGATGCATGAAGCATTGCGGCGGCGAGGTGAACAGCCCGCCGGGGCTATCGCGGAAGTCAGTCGCAGCCACAGCGTCGGAGCCGCCGGCTACTTTATCCTCGTTCAGCGCGATCTCACCGAACTTATTCATCACCTCGATCACCCGAGGATCGGTGAACGGCATCTCGTTGGAGGTCCACATATCGTAGACTTCGGGCGGATGGGTCCGCAGCATCAGGTCTTCCATCCAGTCGGTCGCGGGCCAGCCCGTCGCGCCGCCCGAGCCCAGACCAATGCACCACGGCGTGCCGCCATCCGCCATGATCTGCTCTTCCAGCGCGCGCAGCTCTTCTTGCGTGGTGGGCACATCATAGCCGAAATCGTCGAAGTTATCGGGCACGTACCAAACCAGCGACTTCACGTCGGCCTTGTAGGGGAAAGCATAGAAGTTGTTGGCGCCGTCAGGCCCTTCGAACGAGCCGATACCGCGCCAACTATCACCGGCGGCGTAATTGGCATCCATCCAAGCGCCGTCATCCTCGGACAGCGGCATCACGAAGCCGCCATCGACCAAGTTCTTGATCAGGCCCGGCTGCGGCAGCACGGCGATGTCGGGCGGGCTGCCCGCTTCGGCATCGATCACGATCTGCTGCTCATAGCTTTCCGAGGACGAGTAATTCACCTCAACCCCGGTCGCAGCCTCGAAATAGGCCAGCATCCCTTCGGCTAGGAACTGGTCATCACCGCGCCAGGGACCAAACACGTTGAGGGTCTGACCGGTGAGATCGTAGGCGTCGGCGAATTCCTGATAGCTGTCCCAGCTGAAGTCCCCCTCGCCGATCGGGAAATGCAGGTCTTGAGCATGCACCACGCCACCGCATAACGCGGCTAGGGCTACGCCCGCCAGTAGGTTCGATTTCATGGCTTACCTCCCTAGGTGTCCTTTTCGCTCTGATGGCATTCTCGATGGAGTTCGGAGCCGTTTTCCAAAGCGCTTTGAATTTCGCCAACGTGTGGGATTCCCCTCAAAGTGTCAATCTACAATTCGAACTCTGCCGAATTTATAGCCAAATCCCTCGTTCAAGCGTGCAAATCCTAGAACATTGGGCTTTGACGTCCTGGGTCTTGCTGGCTAACCTTCCGCAAAATCCAAAGCGCTTTGGCGCGCAAGCACCGACGCCCGCCGAACCCAAGAGCGTGACGTAACGATGAATTTGAAACAATTGTCCGAGACGCTCGGACTATCGCAGACAACCGTCAGCCGCGCGCTGAACGGCTATCCGGAGGTCTCAGAAAAGACCCGCCTCAAGGTCGTGGCCGCCGCCAACGCGCATAATTACCAGCCCAACGCACGCGCCAAAAGCCTGGCCACCGGGCGGGCGATGGCGGTGGGGCATGTGATCCCGCGCTCGGCCAGCCATGAGATGGTGAACCCGATCTTTGCCGATTTCGTCGCCGGTGCCTCGGAGACCTATCTGCGGCACGGCTATGACATGGTGCTGTCGCTCGTGGATGACGAGAGCGAAACCCAAGCCTATCGCGACCTGGCGGCGAAGGGGACGGTGGACGGCATCATCGTGCACGGCCCGCAAGTGGATGATCGGCGCATCGCCCTCCTGCGAGAGATCGGCCTGCCCTTCGTCGTCCATGGCCGCATCTCCCGCGAAGACAGCGCGTATGACTGGGTCGATGTGAATAACGGCAGCGCGTTTCGCCGCGCCACTGATTTTCTGCTCGATCTGGGTCATCGGCGCATCGCGCTGATCAACGGGCTGGTGTCGATGGATTTCGCGGCTCGGCGGCTCGAAGGCTATAAACAAGCCCTGCAGGCACGCGGGGTCACGCCCGATCAGGCGCTGATCGCCTCGGAGGAGATGACCGAGCATTACGGCTATGACACCGCCCAGCGGGTCCTGGCGCTCGACGATCCGCCGACTGCCTTCCTGTGCTCGTCGATCATCGCCGCCATGGGCATCCGCCGTGCGGTGGAGGAACGCGGCATGGCGCTGGGGCGCGAGGTGTCGCTGATCACCCATGACGACGATCTAAGCTATCTCTCCAACGGCACCGACGTGCCGATCTTCACCGCCACCCGGTCATCGGTGCGTTTGGCGGGGCGGATCTGCGCGGAACGTGTCATCTCGCTCGTGCAAAACCCCGCCCAGCCACCGCAAAACCGGCTTCTTGAGGCCGAGCTGACAGTTGGGCGTTACACTGGTCCGGTACCTGCGGCATAAGGGCGTGAAACGAAGGAGCCGCGATGGCCGCGATTGAACTTGGAAGATCCGACTTCCCCGATGACTTTCTCCTCGGGGTCTCTACTTCAGCCTATCAGATTGAAGGACATGGCCAGGGCGGCGCCGGGCGCACCCATTGGGACGATTTCGCTGCCACGCCGGGCAATGTGGTACGCGGCGAGAACGGGGCGCGTGCCTGCGATCACCTCAACCGGTTTGGCGATGATCTCGACCTGGTGCAGGGGCTGGGGGCCGACGCGTACCGGTTCTCAATCTCGTGGGCGCGGGTTTTGCCCGAAGGCCGCGGCACGCCCAATCGGCGCGGCCTCGATTTCTATGACCGGCTGGTCGACGCGATGCTGTCGCGGGGGCTGAAACCCTTCGCCACGCTCTATCACTGGGAATTGCCTTCGGCGCTGGCCGATCTTGGCGGGTGGCGCAACCGTGATATCGCCGGGTGGTTCGCCGATTACACCGAGGTGGTGATGGACCGGCTGGGTGACCGCCTTCACGCTGCTGCGCCGATCAACGAGCCGTGGTGCGTGGCGTGGCTCAGCCACTATTTGGGCCAGCACGCGCCAGGCCTGCGCGATATCCGCGGCGCGATCCGGGCGATGCATCATGTGGGGCTCGCCCATGGACGCTCAATCGCGGCGATGCGCGCCCGCGGCATGACCAATCTCGGCGCGGTGACCAACCACGAAGCCGCGCTGCCGATGGGTCCCTCGGACGAAGCAGTCGCGGCGGCCAAGCTCTATGACGGGATCTACAATCGTTGGTTCCTGGGCGGCATCTATAACGGCGTCTATCCCAGCGATGTGCTGGCCCATTTCGAGCCGTATATGCCCCAGGGCTGGCAAGACGATATGGCAGTGATCAATGCGCCGGTCGATTGGGCGGGGGTGAACTATTATACCCGCAAGCTGATCTCGCCGGGGCCCAGCGGCCACTTCGCCGATCTGGTGGAAGGGGCTGGCGACCGGCGCCGCACCAGCATGGGCTGGGAGGTTTATCCCGAAGGCCTGTCGCATATGCTGCGCCGGGTCAGCGGCGCCTATGCGCGCAACCTGCCAATCTATGTCACCGAAAACGGCATGTCCGCGCCGGACCGGGTGCGCAATACCAAAGTCGCCGACCCCCACCGCATTCGCTTCCTCAACGAGCATCTCGCAGTCGTCAAAGCGGCGCGCGAGGCTGGGATCGATGTGCGCGGCTACTTCATCTGGTCACTCTTGGACAATTACGAATGGGCGCTCGGCTATGAAAAGCGCTTCGGGCTGGTCCATGTGGACTTTAAGACGCTGAAGCGCACGCCAAAAGCGTCTTGGCACGCATTGAAAGCGGCTTGGGGCCAGGCGTGACGCGCTACGGCGCCGATCGGGTATCGCTGGTTGCTGATGTTGGCGGCACCAATACACGCGTCGCTTTGGCCGAAGGGCTTACGCTGTTGCCCGAAACCGTCGTGCGGTTCACCAATGCCGAGCATGCCGGGCTGGAGTCGGTGTTGCGCGACTATCTGGCTGATTGCGGCGGTGTCGATTGCGCCGGCGCGTGCGTCGCGGTGGCAGGTCCTGTGCGCGACGGCGTCGGCGAGCTGACCAATCTCGACTGGCGCATCACCAACGAAACCTTGGCGGCGGCGACCCAGGCGGAAACCGTCTCGATCCTCAACGATCTGCAGGCGCAGGGCTGGGCTATTCCGCACCTGAGCCCCGAGAAGCTGCATCCGGTCCTTACGCCGCCCGGCCCCGTCGATCCGCGCGCGACCTGCCTGGTGATTGGCGCGGGCACCGGGTTTAACGCCGCCCCGGTCTACTGGCAGGGGGAAACCCGGTTGGTGACGCCGTCGGAATGCGGCCATGCAGGCATGCCGGTGCGCACCGAGGCCGATCTGCGCTTGGCCAAGTTTGTCGAGAGCGCCCACGGCTTCCCTGGCGTCGAAGATGTGCTGTCGGGACGCGGGCTCGAGCGGATCTATGCCTGGCACAGCGCCGAGCAAGACGCGCTGCAGCAAGCCCGCGCCGTCGAGATCATGGCCGCGCTTGCCGACGGGCGTGATCCACTAGCCGAGGCCGCCGCGCGCAGTTATGTCCGCTTGTTCGGCGCCGTGGCAGGCGATTTAGCGCTCAACACGCTGCCCTTCGGCGGCGTGTATCTCATCGGCGGCGTGGCGACAGCGTTTCGGCCGTACTATGAGCGGTTCGACTTCGCCTCCGCGTTTCGCGATAAGGGCCGTTTCGCAGGCTTCATGAGCAATTTTGGCGTGTCGTTGGTGCTTGATGACGTCGCCGCGCTCACCGGTTGCGCCAGCCATCTCGATTGTCTCGCGCGGGCGCGCTAGCACCGCTGGCTGGCAAGGCTTCGCTCGCCCGCGGCGGATTCGCGGCCACAGCCCGAACAAAGCGCAGAGGCCACCCGGCACACACCCTTGTGAACACCGAATAATTCGCTACGTTGGCGCAAACGGAGCCGTTAGAGGCGCTGCGAGCAGTGCGTCTCACCAGCAAGGAGTATCCGGTGACCAAGGCCAAACCCGAGCGCCCGAGCTTCGCCGCCTTTGCTGAACGACGCGCCCGTCTCGCTGGAAAAGCCGTCATCGAAAACGGTCATCCCTACTCGGTGGCGGTCGATGAATTGGAACAGACGTTCCGCCGCAAACCGGTCGATTACCTCAATCTTGCCCATTACGATTATCTCGGCCTGCAAAAGCACCCCGACGTGGTGCGCGCCGCGACCGAGGCAGTGCAAACCCTGGGCAGTGGCGCTGGCGCGTCGCGGCTGGTGGGCGGCGAGCGGATGGCCCATCGTGCGTTAGAGGCAAGCCTCACCGAGTTTTTGGGCGTCGGCGGCGTGCTCACGCTGATTTCCGGCTATCTGACCAATCTATCGTTGATCAATCATCTGCTGGGGCCGCGCGATCTGGTTTTGATCGACGCGCTGGCGCATAACTCCATCGTCGTCGGTGCCAATTCGGGCCGGTTTGAATGCCGCACCTTCCGCCACAACGATTTTGACGATCTTGACCAGCAGCTCAACGAGTACCGCGATCAGTTCCGCAATGTGCTGGTCGTGGTCGAGGGCTTGTACTCGATGGATGGCGACATCCCCGATTTGCCGCGCCTGATCGAGATCAAGAAGACCCACGATACCTGGCTTCTAGTGGATGAGGCGCATTCCTACGGGGCGCTTGGCGCAACCGGGCGCGGCATCACCGAGCATTTCGGTATTGATCCGGGCGAGATTGAGCTCAGCGTGGGCACCCTGTCCAAAAGCTTTGTCTCATCGGGCGGCTTCATCTGTGCCGCTGAGGATGTCATCGCGTGGCTGCGCTTCACCCTGCCCGGCTTCGTCTATTCGGTCGGTTTGTCTCCCGCCACTGTGGCCACCGCGCAAACAGCGCTCGAGGTGCTGCAGCGCGAGCCCGAGCGCGTGGCCCGGCTGACCGCGAATTCGCGGTTGTTCCGCGATGCGGCGCGCGATGCCGGCCTCGATCCGGGCACAGCCATTGGCGCCGCAGTGGTGCCGCTGCTGTTTGAGACACCGGAGCAGACGATGCATCTGAGCCGCGTGCTGCTCGATCACGGCATCTATGCGCCGCCAATCGTGCAACTGGGCGTGCCGAAAGATCAGCCGCGGATCCGCTTCTTCTTCTCGGCCAACCACAGCGAACGCGACATCTTGCGCGCGATTGATGTGGTTGCTGACGCGGTGCATGGGCGCCCGAAAGTCCACGCCGTCGCCGCGCCCTAACAGCGCTCCCTATCGCTGAACCATTAGACGCCCTTACCTCCCCCCTTGCCGTGCGAGCGTTGCATCGAGAGCGCGCGTCACCGTGACTCACATTTTGCTTTACCGCGCTGCAAGCCGACTGTGCTACATTGTGGAAAACAGGCATTGTGAGGTAGCATGGCAATCGGGCGACGCGCGTGCATGAAGGGTATCGCCAGCACCGGCGCGCTTGGTGCGATGGGCGCTTTGGGGGCAAGCCCGGCGCAGGCGGCGCGGCTAACCTCCGTTCAAGTGATGGAAAACGCGCAGCTGTATCGCAACAGGCCCGATTGGCCGGTGCCGAACGATCCCAATCAGTTTCTCTACGTGCAGCGCTCGCTAAATGAAAACACCGTGGTCTATACCTTGCGCTTCACCGAAGACGGCGCGCTCGACCCGAACGAGCCCGTGGGTGTCTATTGGCGGCGTTTTGCCGAAGGCGGAACCGTCCGCGGGCTGCGCCCTGCCGAGCGTTCGTTCGTCTACGGCGTCGATATCAAGGCGGCGGGCGAGCCTAATCAGTTCGACCTTGCGTTGCGCAGCATGCCGCAACTGCCGATGCGCCTGATCTGGCGCGGGCCCAATCAAGTAAGCGTCTATACTCGCATCGGCGGCCAAACCGTCACCCCGGTCTACGCCTTTGTCGAGGTGATCGACGGGCTTATCATGACGGTGACAGGCCTGTGGCTGCACGGTCGGATGCTGCAGTCAAATCGCACCATCACCGAATACTTCAGCGTCGCTGGCGGCGCGGTCAGTCAATAGCTCTTTCGCCCTGGCGGCGCCCGTGCCAAAACGCGGATGACCGACACGGCAAGCAAGAGGAACGAGCAGAATGACCACGCCGCGGCCGATCCGCACTGCAATCGCCGGGATCGGCAATTGCGCGTCCTCGCTGGTGCAGGCGATTTCCTATTGCCGGGCTAAAGGCGACGACGCGGTGGGCGTGAGCTTTCCTGTGCTCGGCGGCTATCGCCCGCAAGATATTGAGATCGTGGCTGGCTTTGACGTGGATCGGCGCAAAGTGGGCCAGCCGATGGGCAAGGCTGTACTGGCGGATCCCAATTGCACTGAGGTGTTTTGGAGCGGCTTGGAGGATCAGACCGGCGCTGTGCATCGCGGCCCCGATCTCGACGGGGTCTCGGCGTTTATGCGCAATCAGCCGCCGGAGGTAAGCTTTGCCCCCGCCGATGTGCCGGCGTTGAGCCAGGCCGAGATCGTCGCGATCCTGCGCCAGGCCGAGGTGGAAGTGCTGATCATTTTCCTGCCTGTCGGCTCGCAGCAAGCGGTGGAGTTTTACGCCGAGTGCGCGTTGGAGGCGGGCTGCGCGGTGGTGAACGGTATTCCGGTGTTTCTGGCGTCAAACGCGCAATGGGCCGCCCGGTTTGAAGCGGCGGGCCTGCCGATCTTGGGCGACGATTTCAAGGCGCAATTCGGCGCGACAATCGTGCACCGCACCCTGGCGCATCTGGCTGATCTGCGCGGCATGTCGCTCGACCGCACCTATCAACTGAATGTCGGCGGCAATACCGACTTCATGAACATGCTCGACATGGATCGCCTTGCGCTCAAGCGCGAATCCAAGACTGAAGCCGTGCAGACCGCGATGGAGGACCGTCTCGCGGCCAGCGACATCCGCATCGGCCCCTCCGATTACGTGCCGTGGCTGAAAGACCGCAAAGTGGCCTATGTCCGTCTCGAAGGGCGGCTTTTGGGCGGCGCGCGCACCTCGATGGAAGTGCGCCTTGAGGTGGAAGACAGCCCCAACGCAGCCGCCATGGCACTCACCGCGATCAGGGGCGCCCGGCTCGCGCGGGACCGCGGCCTAAAGGGCCCGGTGCCCGACGCCAGCGCGTTCTTGTTCAAGCACCCGCCGGTGCAGATGGACGACCCCGAAGCCCATTCCCGGCTGCTAGCTTTTGCGGCAGCGGCTGCGACCCCGGCGTGAGCAAGGGCCCGCCTGGCCCAGCCTTTATCACCGGCGGCTCAAGCGGCATCGGATTGGCGCTGGCCCGACGCCTGCACCAGCGGGGGCACCGCTTGGCATTGTTCGCACGCGACCCCGACCGCCTGGCACAGGCAGCTGAGGGGTTGGATCCGCCGCCGCTCACCCTGCCCTGCGATGTCACCGACCGGTCTGCGCTGGAGAGTGCGGTGGCGCAGGCGCGCGCGGAACTCGGCCCGCCCCGCTATGCCATCGCTTCTGCCGGTGTCGCGGTGCCGGGTGTGTTCCTCGATCAGCCGCTCGCGGATCACGAGACGCAGATGCAGGTGAATTACATGGGCGCGCTCCACTTTGCCCGCGCGACCGCAGTGCTGATGCAGCCTGGTGCCCGGCTCATCTTCATCGGCTCGGGCGCGGCGTTTTTCGGCATCCCGGGCTATAGCGCCTATGCGCCGTCAAAGTTTGCCCTGCGCGGGCTGGCCGAGGTGTTGCGTGTCGAGCTGGCGCCGCGCGGCATTGCTGTCACGCTGGCCTATCCGCCTGATACCGACACGCCGCAGCTTGCCGCCGAGGCGCGCACCAAACCGCCGGCCACGCGCGAGATCACCGCTGGCGGCGGGCTTTGGCAACCCGACGATGTGGCCCGCGTGATCCTGCACGCGGCAGATAAGGGCCGCTTCGCCGCCGCGCCCGGTTTGCAGATGCGCGCGCTGTTGTGGCTGCATTCGCTTGCGGCGCCTGTCTTGCGGGCTTGGCAAACCCGTATCATGCGGCGGCACGACCACCCGTGACAGCAAGCCTTACCCCGCTTGCGCTGACCTGCGCCGCGCTTCTGGCTGCGGGCTATGGGCTGATCGCGGCCCTCTCACTCGCCCCAGCCACCCGGGCGCAAGCACGCGGGCTGTGGCCGATCCTGCTCACCGAGACGGTGATCGTCGGCGCTGTGGTCACCGCTTTGTGGCTGGGCGGGCCAGTGTTGCGCGCGGCCCTCGCATTGATGGCGCTGCGGGTGGGGTATGAGGCGGCCCGCGTGATCTTACGCGCGCGCCCGGAGCTTGCGCTGACGGTGGGCGTCGCGCTGATGCTGGCCAGTCAAGGCGCTGCGACGCTGCCATTCGTCCCAACGGCAGCCTTTGCGCTTCTCGCATGGGGGGCGGCACTTGCGATCAAGCTTGCGAAGTACCGCGGCCCTTGGCTCGATATGGCCGTGTTCCCGGCTCTGCCGCTGAGCTTGTTCGTGGCATTCGCGCTCAATGGCGGCGCCGCCACACTGCTGGCCGCGTTCCTGCTGGTGGAGATCTTCGACAGTTTTGCCTTGCTCGGCGGCAAATTGTTCGGCCGCACGCCGATTTTCCCCCGATTAAGCCCACGCAAAACCGTCGAGGGTCTGGCCACGGGCACGATCATGCTGATGGCATTGGCCGCGCTTTTGGGCCCGCCGATCATCAATGTGCCGGTGTCGACAGGCATCGCCGCCGCCTGTCTCACCGGTATTCTGGCAGTCGCGGGCGATCTTGCCGCCTCCCGCCTCAAACGCAGCGCGAGCGTCAAAGATTACCCGGCTATCCTACCCCATCAAGGCGGTCTCTTAGACATTACCGATGCCTGGATTGCCACCGGCGCCGGTTTTGCCCTGGTGACCGCGTTAAGCTAGCGGCGCTGGCCCAGACCAGTCGTGCTAGGGGTCGGCGTAAGCGTGTTAGATACGCGTACAGCGCTTGGCATTTGCGCTCGCGGCGTCACAGGCTTATGGCTCTGCGCGCAGGGGCAGCGTCGCAAAAGGGCACGACACGCGCGATGATCTCGATCCGCCAAAGCTTGACCTCCCGGCTGCTGGCGCGCCGTGCGGTGCGGTTGATGCTGGCGCTGTTTGCGCTGATCATCGCGATCTTTATCACCGATATCTTCACCTCCGAGCTGGAAGCGGTGTTGAAAAACGGCGGCCATTTCGGCGATTTTGCCTGGCTGATGCTGCTCAAAACCCCCAATGTCGTGGATTTTGCGCTGCCTATCGTGCTGTTTCTGGGCCTTTTCTTCGCCATCCAGGGCGCGCGCACCGACAATGAGCTGGTGATTTGCGCCGCAGCGGGCGAGCCCTGGTACGCTGTGCCGCGCACCGCGATCGCGTTCGGTCTGGGCGCGATGGTGGTCTCGCTGACGTTTTCGGGG
Organism: Pseudomonadota bacterium; assembly: GCA_038750765.1. Lineage (GTDB taxonomy): Bacteria > Pseudomonadota > Alphaproteobacteria > Rhodobacterales > Rhodobacteraceae > Psychromarinibacter. The sequence continues at coordinate 19,770 of JBCDGW010000035.1, forward strand.
CTGGTGGTGCCATGGTCGAGCTATGCCCTGCGGCTGAGCTTTCACGAACTGGTCACGCGCCAATTCATCGACCGATTGACCGAGCCGCAAGAGCGCCTGAGCGTGCAAGAAATCGACGGCCGCATCGTGATCGCGGCGCCTGTTGACGGGGCGGCGCGGGGGCGGCTTTTTGTGTTCAGCGCTGTGCCCGACGCGCCCCAGATTTGGCGGGCCGCCCTGGCGCGCGATTGGGCGGTCACGGGTCCAGATGCCGCGGGCAGCTACCAGCTAGAGCTGCAGGGCTTCCGCGAGATCCAAGGCTATAACAGTGGGTCTGGACACGCGCCGGGCAGCACTCCGGGCAGCACACCGGGCAGCGCACCTGCCCTGATGGGCGGTGAGGCGTTGGCGTTGTCGCGGCTGAATGTGAGCCGTCTATCGCTCGATTTCCAACTCGACAGCGTGGTTGAAGCCGCCGATGCAGAACGCCAAAGCAGCGAGCGGTTTCTCTTCGCCGAAGGCGGGCCCCAAGACGGCTTGTTGCGCCAACCCGACGGCACGCTGACCGCCGCCCCAACACGGGCGTTAGGCGAGATGCTGGCGCGGGCGCTATTGGGCCTCGTGGCAGCGTCGGTGGCGGTGGCTGCAGCCGCGTTCGCCGCCACCCGAAGCGGGCGCTGGATCGCGCTGCCGGTCGGTCTGGTCGCGGTGATGGCCGCCGATATCGGCAGCCGCGCGATCCTCGGCGACGCAGCAGGGCTGGGCTATCCGCGGTTTTGGGTGGCGTTCGCGGCCCTCAGCGCGCTGGGTTTGGCACCGGCGATGGGCTATGTGGCGCTGCGCGGCGAAGCGCTTGTCACCCCGGCGCGCGATCAGGCATGAACGCATCTGGCGTAATCGCAACCTTGATCCCGACCCGGGCCGATCAGCGCATATTCCTCGACCACCTGGTCGGGGTCGCCGGGGTTTTGATGCTGCTGACCGTGGTGGCCTATACCATCGACATGGCCAGCACCTTCGCGCAAATCCGCGCCGAGGCACGGGCACGCGATCAGACGCTGGTCTCGCTCCTAGGCCCCTATCTCGGCCAGCGCGGCATCGATATCTTGGCCCGCATGCTGCCCACGGCCACGTTTTTCGGGGTGTTCGTGGTGGAAATCCGCCGCCGCGTGCGGCTCGAAAGCGTGATCCTGTCGGCCTCGGGCGCCTCGCCCTGGCGCCGGGCCTTGCCGCTCCTGTGGCTGGCGGTGCTGCTGGGCGCGCTATTTTGGGCGCTGGAGGCGAAGTGGCGCCCGCCCGCGGTTTGGGCCCAGGTGGAGAGCGGCCTTGGCGGTTATGCCGAGCGGTTTCCCATCGGCTGGAACCGCGATCAGTGGATCGTGGCGGGCGATATGGCGCTGCGGGCGGATGTGTTACGCGACCAAGTGCCGTGGATGCGCGATGTATTGATCTTCAACGGTTTACGCGAACCAGATCTGCGCGCGATCCTAGGCGCTGCGGAGGCGCGCCCCGCCGGCGGCTATCACTGGGCGCTCACCGGGGTGACGGCGTTTGACCCGGTCACCGGCGCGCCGAGCCCGGTAGCCGACCGCACGCTGACGCTCGATCTGACGCCCAGCCAATTGCGCTATCGCGGTTTCGTCGAACTGCTTCTGCCCTCCGACGCGCTGCGCGATCTGCAGAGGATGGATACGCGCCCCGAAAACGCGGGCTGGGCTGATGTAGAACTCTTGCGCCGGGCGACAGCCTGGCTCTATCCGGGTCTGATCGCGCTGATCGCCGCCGCGATGGTCCCGTTGGGTTTCGAGGGGCGCCAGGCGCTGACCGGTCGCCTCGTGGTGTTCGGCGCGGCGGGCTATATCTACGTCACCGCGGTGAAGGTGGTCGGACGGCTGGGCGCGCTCGACGTGCTCAACCCCGGGCTCGCGGTGCTGAGCCCGCTGGCGCTGTCGGCGCTGATCATCGTGTGGCTGACGCGGCGGGCGCGATGAGGATCCTCCAGCTTTGCCCCTACGCGATGGACCGGCCTGGCGGGGTGCAGCGCCATGTGCGCGATCTGGCCGCCTGGCTGCGCGGCGCAGGCCATGAGGTTCGCGTCATCGCCCCGCCGGGGCACGCGCTGGCGGCGCCGGGCAATGTCCAGACGCTGGGCCGCGCGCGGCGGATCGCGCTCCACGGCACGGCTTTTGAGCTGAGCTACGCTGCGCCCTGGGCATTGCGCTACGCCTGCCGCGATTTGCGCGCCTGGGCACCGCACGTGATCCATGCGCACACCCCCTGGACCCCGCTTTTGGTGCCGCAGCTTTTGCGCCGCCTTGACGCCCCGCTCGTCACCACCGTGCATGCAACACTGCCCGACCCGGCAGCAACCGGGTTGGCGGACCGCTATATCCGCCGCGCCGCACGCCGCCTCTTACCGCGCGCGCGCGCGCTCATCATCCCCTCCGAGGCGCCGCTGACCATGTTGCGCCGCACCATACCCGACATCGCCGCCGAGATCGTACCGCCCGCGATCGATCTCAGCCCCTGGCAGCCAAGCTCCCGGCCTGAGACGGCGCTTCAGATCCTGTTTGCAGGCCGGCTCGAGCCGCGCAAAGGGCTGGCCGACGCGCTGGCGGCCTGGGAGCACATCGCCGCAGCACATCCCGCGGCGCAGATGGTGGTGGCGGGAGATGGGCCAGAAGACGGGCCAGAGCGCAGGCGCATTGCTGCCGCCGTCTCGCCACGGCTGCGCTGGGTCAAAGCGCCCGATGATGCCGCGCTGCGCGCGCTGATGGCGCAATCCGACCTGATGCTCGCCCCGGCCCCCTATGGTGAGAGCTTCGGGCTTATCCTGGTGGAGGCGATGGCCGCCGGCTGCGTGCCTGTCGCCGCTGCCAATCCGGGCTATGCCAGCGTGCTCGGCCCACAAAGCACGGCCCTGTTGGCAGCACCGGGCGATTGGCGTGATCTCGCCCGCAAAGCCCTTAAGCTGGTCGATCCGCAACAGCGGCATACGCTGCGCGATTGGGGTATCGCCCATGCCGCCCGCTTCGATATCACCGCCTGCGGCCCCCGTTTCCTGGAAATCTACCACTCTGCGACGGGTGTCTGATCTGCGCCTCCGGCGGAGGTATTTGGGAAAAGAAGAAGGCCCGTGCCGCGCTCGTATTTCTTCTTTTCGGTAAATACCTCCGCCGGAGGCATAAAAGTTTTTTGGCGCTGCCGTGGGTTCCGAACGCCGCTCAAGTTGCTCGCGGGCCCAATCGCGCGAAGGCACCCAAGCCGTCACCGGTAAAGCGCGCCGTGGTCGGCCCTTCCCCTCACCGGGCGGGCGCGCTAAGTCAGCGCCGTTCCCCGGATCACAGGACCGCGCCGATGCCCATGGAAAAGACCTTTAACGCCGCCGAGGCAGAGCCCCGGATCTATGCTGCCTGGGAAGCGATCGGGGCCTTTGCCGCGGGCGCCAATGCCACGCGCGACGAGACATTTTGTATCCTGTTGCCGCCGCCCAACGTGACCGGGTTTCTCCATGCAGGCCATGCTTTTAACCACACGCTGATGGATATCCTGACCCGCTGGAAACGGATGCAAGGCTATGACACGCTCTGGCAGCCGGGGCTCGACCATGCCGGCATCGCCACGCAATTGGTGGTGGAGCGCCAGCTGGCCGAGGCGGGCGGCCCGTCGCGGCGGGCGTTGGGCCGTGAGGCGTTTCTGGAGAAAGTGTGGGATTGGAAGCGCACCTCGGGCGGCATGATCGTCGAGCAGGACAAACGCCTGGGCGCCTCGATGGATTGGTCGCGGCTGGCCTTCACGATGACCGGCGCGCCGGGCTCGGGGCAGGCAGAGACCGGGCCTAACTTCCATGACGCGGTGCTGCGCGTGTTTGTGGATATGTACAACAAAGGCATGATCTATCGCGGCAAGCGGCTGGTAAACTGGGACCCGCATTTCGAGACGGCGATCTCGGATCTCGAAGTGGAGAATGTCGAGACGCCGGGGCACATGTGGCATTTTAAATATCCGCTCGCGGACGGGGCGACCTACGACTATGTCGAGAAAGACGACGACGGCAACGTCACGCTCCGCGAGACCCGCGACTACATCTCCATCGCCACCACACGGCCTGAAACGATGCTCGGTGACGGCGCGGTCGCGGTTCACCCATCGGATCAACGTTACGCTCCAATTGTCGGGAAACTCTGCGAGATCCCGGTTGGCCCAAGGGAGCATCGCCGCCTGATCCCGATTATCACCGATGAATACCCAGACCCCGATTTCGGCTCGGGCGCAGTCAAGATCACCGGCGCGCATGATTTCAACGACTACGCGGTGGCCAAGCGCGGCGCGATCCCGATGTATCGCCTGATGGACACCAAAGGCGCGATGCGGGCCGACGGGGCGCCCTATGCTGAAGCCGCCGCTTTGGCGCTCTCGGTGGCGCGCGGCGAGCGGGCGCTGAGTGAGGCCGAGGCCGATGCGGTCAACCTGGTGCCGGACGACCTGCGTGGGCTTGATCGGTTTCAGGCGCGCGCGCGGGTTGTGGCGCAGATCACCGGTGAGGGGCTTGCGGTGATGACCACCCCCGACGACCCGCGCCTCGGCAAACCCAAAAGCAAACCCGCCCCGGCCCCCGAGCCGGGGCCTCTGGATGACGATGAGGTCGCCTCGGTTCAAGACCGGGACGCGAACACCAACGAGATCCCCCCGGCTGAAGACCGGGGCAGGCCGGGTCAAGCCCGGGACAGGCACACTGAGAATACCCGCCCCGGGCTTGACCCGGGGCCTCAACCCGTCCCGCTCGTGGAAGCCAAACCAATCATGCAGCCCTTCGGCGACCGCTCCAAGGTGGTCATCGAGCCGATGCTCACCGACCAATGGTTCGTCAACGCCGAAAAGATCGTCGGGCTCGCGCTGGACGCGGTGAAAAACGGCGACACCAAGATCATCCCCGAGAGCGGCGAAAAGGTCTATTACCACTGGCTAGAAAACATCGAGCCCTGGTGCATCTCGCGCCAACTATGGTGGGGCCATCAGATCCCGGTATGGTATGGACCGGGGGTCGAGAAAATTTCCGCGGATGACCCAAGAAACCACGGAAATAAGGAATGCTTCGAGGTTCAGTTCGAAGCGGATAGATTAGTGCCGTTCTGTGCGAGTTCTGAGAATGAAGCTTTGGAACAGGCAAAGGCCTACTACGGGCAATTTGACAGGTATCTTCTGGTAGAGTTTGTCAAAGACGAAAAAGAGTCCTTTAGAAGGAATGACGACGAAGACGGCGAGTACTTTGGTATATGGCGCGACCCCGACGTCCTCGACACCTGGTTCTCCTCCGGGCTCTGGCCCATCGGCACGCTGAACTGGCCCGGCGACGGCTGGCAGACCGACCAAAAATACCACCCCACCTCCGTTCTCATCACCGGCCAGGACATCCTGTTCTTCTGGGTCGCCCGGATGATGATGATGCAATACGCCGTGGTGGACGAAAAACCCTTTGACACCGTCTATCTCCACCAACTCGTCCGCGACGAGAAAGGTGTGAAGATGTCGAAGGTGCTAGGCAACGTCATCGACCCCCTCGAGATCATCGACGAATTCGGCGCCGACGCTTTGCGCTTTGCCAATGCCTCGATGGCCGCCCTCGGCGGGGTGCTCAAGCTGTCCACCGACCGCATCAAAGGCTACCGCAATTTCGGTACCAAGCTGTGGAACGCGGTGCGCTTCGCCGAGATGAACGGCGTCTATGAAGCGACCCCGCCGAAGGCCCCGCCTGCCGCCACGGCCACCGCCAATGCCTGGATCATTGGCGAAACTGCGCGCGTGCGCGAAACGGTTGACGCCGCGCTTGAGGGCTACCGCTTCAACGATGCGGCCAACGCGCTTTACGCTTTCACCTGGGGCAAGGTTTGTGACTGGTATGTCGAGTTCGCCAAGCCGCTCTTCGACGCCGAGGCCACCGCCGCGGAGACCCGCGCCACCATGGGCTGGGTCCTCGACCAATGTCTGGTGATGCTGCACCCGTTCATGCCGTTTATCACCGAAGAATTGTGGCAGGTGACAGCCGCGCGCCCGAAAATGCTGGTCCATGCCGATTGGCCCGATTACGCCGCCGATGCGCTGACCAAGGCGGATGCCGATCGTGAGATGACTTGGGTTATAGGCCTGATCGACGATATCCGCTCCGCCCGGGCGCAGATGCATGTGCCCGCCGGGCTGCGGATCCCAATGCTGCAGGTCTCGCTCGATGCCGCAGGCCAAGCGGCCTGGGAAAACAACGAAGCGCTGATCAAGAAACTGGCCCGCATCGCCTCGCTTGAAAAAGTGGCCGAGACGCCGAAGGGCGCGGTCACCATCCCGGTTGAGGGCGGGCTGTTCTGCTTGCCGCTGGCCGATATCACCGATGTGGGTGAGGAGCGCGCGCGGCTGGAGAAGAGCCTCAGCAAGCTGGAAAAAGAGCTAGGCGGGCTGCGCGGGCGGCTTAAAAACCCGAAATTCGTTGAAAGCGCGCCCGAAGAGGTGGTGGCCGAAACCCGCGACAACCTGGCGGCGCGCGAGGAGGAGGCCGACAAGGTTCAGGCAGCGCTTGCCCGGCTGGCGGAACTCGAGTGATGGCCGAGCGCGCGCTGAGAACCCTTGCTGAACGGCAGATCCAGAAAGCCGTGGCCGAAGGCAGGCTTAGCGGGCTCACAGGCGAAGGCGCGCCCCTGCCACAGCACCCCGAGGAGGCGCTGATCGACGCTGGGACAGCGGTAGGTCACCGGATCATGGCTGAGGCAGGCGCGCTGCCGGAAGAGGTGATCCTCAAACGCAAGATTGCCGCGGCGCGCGAGGCGTACAAAGAGGCTCAACCGGAGCAAAAGAAGGCGGCGATGGCCACGCTTGCCGATCTGGAGATGCGCCTGGCGATTGCCCAGGACGCGCGCCGCAAGTTTTTCGAGTGAGCAGATAAGGTGCTCTCAACCCGGAGGCCGCCGGATACAGGCCAAGACCGATCACCGATCACCTAACCCCGATCACCGATCAAGAGCGGCACACCATCCACACGCACTCACCCACCCCGGCCCCCGAGCCGGGGCCTCAGGACGGCGATGAGGCCCCGGGTCAAGCCCCGGACGGGGACACCGAGAATACCCGCCTCGGGCTTGACCCGGGGCCTCGTCGATAAGTCCTAAGCCTAGCGTTCTAAACGCATAACAGTTCGCGCCGCCTGCTCTATCGTGTCGCTAGCGACGATCTCCGAGCGAACCATCACAGATCGAGACAGTACCGGGAGAGACTGCTTGCCTTACGCTGGCTTCACCCACCAAACCGAACCATAATCGTCCCGAGACCGCGCGGCGCCCTTGCACCCCGACCGCAAACCCGCTTCTCTCCGCCCATGATTGGACCCCGTTACACCGACCTCGCCGCCAGCCTGCCCGCCTCGGTGCCGTTTGTCGGGCCCGAGGCGCAGGAGCGCACGCGCGGCACCGCATTTAAGGCGCGCCTCGGCGCAAATGAAAGTGTGTTCGGCCCTTCGCCCAAAGCGGTAGAAGCCCTGGCTGAAGCGGCGCGCGGCGCCTGGATGTACGGCGATCCCGAAGCGTTTGATCTGCGCACCGCGCTTGCCCGCTACGAAGGCGTGGCGCCCGAGAATATCGTCATCGGCGAGGGGATCGACGGGCTGTTAGGGCTGCTCGTGCGGCTCTTGGTGGCGCCCGGTGACGCGGTGGTGACCTCGGCAGGCGCCTATCCTACCTTCAACTACCACGTGGCGGGTTTTGGCGGTGTGCTGCACCAGGTGCCCTACCGAGACGATCATGAAGACCCCGCCGCGCTGATCGCAAAGGCCCGCGCCGTCGATGCCAAGTTGATCTACATCGCCAATCCCGACAATCCGATGGGCACCTGGCACGACCCGGCGGTGCTACACCAGATGGTCGGCGCGGTGCCTGAGGGCTGCGTGCTCGCCCTTGATGAAGCCTATGCGCAATTTCTCCCGCCGGGTGGTCTGGCGCGGATAGACGCGGCGCATCCGCGGGTGATCCGGCTGCGCACTTTCTCAAAGGCGTACGGGCTGGCAGGGGCACGGGTGGGCTATGC
>JBCDGW010000036.1:0-26771 GCA_038750765.1 Pseudomonadota bacterium
CATCAGTTACGCACTGGACGAAGATATGCTCGCCTCGCCGTTCGGCACCCTGCCCTATCAGGGGTTTGCGCGGCTCGAAGCGTTGATCAATGCTGCCTTCGCAAAGGCGCGTGAGATCCGCGTGACCTGTCCGCGCGGCACGGATTTCAGCGGCAGCATCGCATCGGCGCCTGAGGATGCGGTGAAGAATGTGTCGATAAAGCGGTTCCCGGTATCGGTCTTCGCCCCGCTCGAGGCGGCCTATTTTCGCGGTTGGGTGGCGCAAGACGGGTTTTTGACCGGCACGGGGTCGCGGTACTACGAGCCCTATTCATGCCCGCTCGATGCGCCGATCTATTTCGCCTTCGACGGCAACCGCATCATCGACATCACCGGCGCCAAGCACAACGTGGCCGCAGCCCGCGCGCATTATAATGCCGTGGCCGATCAATTCGGGCTCGATCCGTTTTTCATTCATTCCTGGCATGCCGGTATCCACCCCGGCTGTCGCTATGACCGTCCTGCCGGCGATAGTCTGGAACGCTGGAGCGGCAGCGCCTTCGGTAATCCGCGCCTGCTCCACTTTCACACCTGCGGGGCCGAGGCCCCCGGGGAGATTTCGCTGAACGTGCTCGACCCGACCATCGCGCTTGACGGCGTGCCGGTCTGGGATGCGGGCTTCTTGCGCCCCGAACGGCTGCAGGGCGGGGCCGCGCTCTTGTCAGACTTCCCGGACTTAGCGCATATCTTCGCCGAGCCTGAGCGCGCCGTGGGTCAAAGCGCAGATGGGCGTTTGCGATTTCGGTAGAGGACATCATGGGTAAGCCCGAGACGATGAGCGAAGACACGGCGATCCCCGTGGTGGATATCGCACCGCTGCGCGACAACAGCGATCCGCAAGCGGTGGCGCAGGCACTTCACCGCGCCAATACCGGGCTCGGTTTTGTCTACATCAAAGGCCACGGCATCCCTGACACTCTCATCGCTGCCGCGCGGGCCCGGGCGCTCGATTTCTTTCGCGCCGAGCCCAGCGTTAAGGAAGCCGTGCGCATTACCGGCAATCATCGTGGCTGGCTGGGTATCGGCGGCGCCAAGATGGAAGACGATGCCAAGGCGGATCTTAAGGAGAGCTTTGTTTGGGGCTACCAGCCCGATGATGGCGTCTATCCCACCGATCACGCCTTGCGCGGCGCTAACAAGTGGCCCGAGGCGTTCCCCGATCTGGAAGCGTTATGTTTGGAGTATTTCGCCAAAGCCCACGAAGTGGCCGAACATCTGATGCGGGGCTTCGCGCTTGGTCTAGGCCTCGATGAGCGGTTTTTTCTGCGCAGCAACGACAAACCGATGAGCCGCAACTCATTCGTTTACTATCCCCATCAGGGCGCGGAGGCGGCAGCGGATCAGTTCGGCGTCGGCCCCCACACTGATTTCGGCGTGCTCACGGTGTTATGTCAGGACAATGTCGGCGGGCTAGAAGTGCGCGATATCGCCGGCAACTGGATCGCCGCGCCACCGATTGACGGCACGCTGATCGTCAATGTCGGCGATTTGCTCGCGCGGTGGACCGACAATGCCTATCACTCCACGCCGCACCGGGTGAAGAACACATCGGGGCGCGAGCGGTTATCGATCGTGCTGGCCTATGACCCTAACCCCGAGACACCGATTGACGCGCGCGACGTGTTCGGGCCGGGGCACGAGGCTGCGACCCCGCCCACGACCTGCGGTGACTATCTGACCTGGCGTTTTGCGAAGGCCTTCGCGCACAAATCGTGAGGATGCGTAGGGCACCCGGGTCTAAGGCAAACGCGTGCGTCACGCTTTGAGCGCTTCAGCGCCTCCCATTTCGTCCTCGATATAGATGCGGATAATCGTGTCGAAATCCGGCTCCGCCTGAAAACCAAGGGCCAGCGCCCGCTCGGGGGCGAAGCGATGCGGCCAACCGGCGACGATGCGCTTGATCAAATCATCAGGCTCGGCCCGGATCAGCGCGACCGGCTTCTCGCCCGCAACCCGGCGCAGCGCCTCAATTTGCTCGCCCACGGTGCACGACACGCCGGGCATGAGCAAAACTCGGGAGCCTTCGAGAGCGGCCGCGTCGAGCGTCGCAGCATGGACGCAAAACGCCACCGCCGCACGAGGGCTGGCATGCCAGTGCCGCACCTCAGGGGAGACCGGCAAAATCGCCTCCTGGCCCTGCAGAGGCTCGCGGATGATGCCCGAGAAGAAAGATGACGCCGCCTTGTTGGGCGCGCCCGGCCGCACCGCGATGGTGGGCAAGCGGATCGCCACGCTTTCGGCGATGCCCCGGCGGCCAAGATCGTTGATCACCAACTCGCCACAGGCCTTTTGCGCACCGTAGGATGTCTGCGGATTGGGGGGGAAATCGTCGGGGATCGGGTCGGGGAATGGCGGGCCATAGACCGCGATTGAGGAGGTGAAGACCAAGCGCGGCACCCAGGCGCCCTCGGAGGCCCGGTGTTCCGCCTCAATCATATGGGCGAATTCAAGAAACGCGGTGCCGTTGATGGTCCAACCTTTGGCAAAATCCACCTCCGCCTCGCCCGACACAATCGCCGCGAGATGAAAGATCACGTCGAAGCGCTGCGACACCAGGGATTGGATTGCCGCGCTGTCGGTAAGATCGCCGGAAACCGCCCTGCCCGGTGCGCCCGACGCGGGAAAGGCCCGGTCAAATAGCGTCACGTCCGGGCTCGCATCGCCGCGTAATCCCTGTTGCGCGATATGGGCCGCGAGCTTTTGGCCCACCATGCCGCCGCCGCCGATTATCAACACCCGCGTCATTGCATCCTCCTCCGCCTGGTTCGGGCACCCTAGCTTTTCGGCCAGGATTGGCATAGGCCTAAGGCGAAGGGGCGGTGCAATAAGCCCGGGGAGGAAGACGAAATTTCAATGCCGCATGAACGGCTTGCAGGCAAGCGTGCGCTGGTGACAGCGGCCGGGCAAGGCATTGGACGCGCTGCGGCAGAGGCGATGGCCGCCGCCGGGGCAACCGTTTTGGCCAGCGATATCAACGATGCCGCGCTTGACGATCTGACCGGCCCGGGCATCACCACGAGCGCGCTTGATGTGACCGACAGCGCCGCGTTGCGCGGGGTGGTGGCGCGCTTTGCTCCGGATATCTTGTTCAACTGCGCGGGGCTGGTGCATGCGGGAACCGTGCTTGACGCCGCCGATCAGGATTGGGCCGCCGCCTTCGCGGTCAACGTCACCGCGCAAGCCGTGGCGATCCAGGCAGCGCTGCCTACGATGATCGAACAGGGGGGCGGCGCGATCATCAACATGGCCTCGGTGGTCAGCTCGGTGATGGGGGTGCCCAACCGGTGTGTCTACGGCGCCACCAAGGCCGCCGTGATCGGGCTTACCAAATCCGTCGCCGCCGATTTCATCACCCAAGGGATCCGCTGCAATTGCATTTGCCCCGGCACGGTTGACAGCCCGAGCCTGCATGAAAGACTGCGGGCGACCGGCGATTACGAGGCCGCGCTTGCAGGGTTCATCGCCCGCCAAAAGATGGGCCGTCTCGCCCGTCCGGCTGAGATCGCGGGCTTGGTGGTTTATCTGGCCTCCGACGAGAGCGCCTATGTCACCGGCCAAGAATTTATCATCGACGGCGGTATGTCGTTGTAACCGAAAGGTGCGCTATGTCAGGGAAAACCAAGCTACGCTCGCGGATGTGGTTCAACAATCCCGATAATCGGGAAATGACGGCGCTCTATCTGGAGCGCTATCTCAATTACGGGTTGACCCGCGAAGAGCTTCAATCGGATATGCCGGTCATCGGCATTGCCCAGACCGGGAGCGATCTAAGCCCCTGTAATCGCCACCATATTGAACTGTCCAAGCGGGTGCGCGACGGGGTCAACGCGGCGGGCGGCACGGTGATGGAGATCCCGGTGCATCCAATCCAGGAGACCGGCAAACGCCCAACCGCCTCGCTTGACCGCAACCTGGCCTATCTGTCGCTGGTCGAAAGCCTTTATGGCTACCCGATTGACGGCGTGGTGCTCAATATCGGCTGTGACAAAACCACGCCCGCCTTGCTGATGGCCTGCGCCACGGTGGGGATCCCGGCGATTGCGCTGTCGGTTGGCCCGATGCTGAACGGTTGGTTCAAGGGCGAGCGCACCGGCTCTGGCACGATTGTATGGAAAGCGCGGGAATTGCACGCGTCAGGCGATATCGACGATGACGGGTTTTTCGAGATCGTCGCCTCGTCGACCCCCTCCGTCGGCTATTGCAACACGATGGGCACCGCCTCGACGATGAATTCGCTGGCTGAGGCCCTGGGCATGCAACTGCCGGGGTCGGCGGCGATCCCGGCGCCCTATCGCGAGCGCGGGCAGATCTCCTACTATACGGGGCGGCGCATCGTCGACATGGTGCACGAGGATCTGACCCCCGCCAAGATTATGACGCGCGAGGCCTTTGAGAACGCCATCGTGGTCAACTCAGCCATCGGCGGCTCGACCAACGCGCCGATCCATCTCAACGGTGTGGCCCGGCATCTGGGCATCAACCTGACCAACGATGATTGGCAGCGCGTGGGCTACAAGATACCGCTTTTGGTCAATCTGCAGCCCGCAGGCGATTACCTAGGCGAGGACTACCACCGCGCGGGCGGCGTGCCTGCGGTGATCGGCGAGTTACTGGCCGAAGGGCTGCTCCCCCACCCCGAAGCGCTCACCGCCAACGGCAAGACCATCGCCGAGAATTGTGCCGACAAGCGCAGTGAAACCCATGACGTGATCCGCACCGCCGCTGAGCCGATCTTGCGCGATGCAGGATTTCTCAACCTCACCGGCAACCTTTTTGACAGCGCGATCATGAAGACCAGCGTGATCAGCGATGAGTTCCGCAGCCGCTATCTGGAGAACCCTGACGATCCCAATGCGTTTGAGGGGCGCGCGATCGTGTTCGACGGGCCCGAGGACTTCAACCGCCGCATCGATGACCCCGAGCTTGAGATTGACGCCCATTGCGTTTTGATCATGCGCGGCGCCGGGCCCAAAGGCTATCCGGGCGCGGCGGAGGTGGTGAATATGCGCCCGCCCGCTTACCTGCTGAAACAGGGTGTCCATGCCCTGCCCTGCGTGGGTGATGGGCGGCAATCGGGCACGTCTGGCTCCCCCTCGATCCTCAACGCCTCGCCTGAGGCAGCAGAGGGCGGCGGCCTGGCCATCGTGCGCACCGGCGACCGTGTGCGGATCGATCTCAACACCTGTCGCGCCGACATTCTAGAGCCCGAAGCCGAGCTGCAACGCCGCCGCGCCGCGCCCAACCCCACGATTGTGCCTGACAACCAATCACCCTGGCAGGAGATCTTCCGCGAGCGGGTGCAGCCTCTCAGCGCGGGGATGACGCTCAAGGGCGCCGACGCGTATCAGGCGATCGCCCGCGGCTCGCTCCCGCGCGACAATCACTAGCTCCGCAATTATCTGCTGGCGCCGAGCGGGAATTTTTGAAAACTCTCGGCGAAATTCTGTGACAGATTTTGGCACGTAGCAAAGGAGGGGCCGATGAAATTATGCCGTTACGGGGAAGCCGGGGCCGAGAAGCCGGGCCTGATCGACGAGGACGGCCAGATCCGCGACCTCAGCCCCCATGTCAGCGACATCGGCGGGGCGACGCTGAGCGATGCCGGGCTGGATCGGCTCCGCGCGCTCGATATCGCGACGCTGTCCGTTGTGAAAACAACGCCGCGGCTGGGGTCGTGCGTCAACGGGATCGGCAAGTTCATGTGCATCGGGCTGAACTATTCCGATCACGCGGCCGAAACCGGGGCTGAGCTGCCTGAACATCCGATCCTGTTCATGAAGGCGACATCGGCCGTGGTAGGGCCGAATGACGATGTGATCATGCCGCGCGGGTCGACCCATACCGATTGGGAGGTCGAGTTGGGCATGGTGATCGGTACCACGTGCAAATATGTCAGCGAGGCGGACGCGCTTAACCACGTGGCTGGCTATTGCGTGATCAACGATGTGTCCGAGCGCCATTACCAGGCGAAAATCTCCGGTCAGTGGACGAAGGGCAAATCCTGCGACACGTTCGGTCCTACCGGCCCCTGGCTCGTCACCCGCGATGAGGTGGCCGACCCGCAAAACCTGGCGATGTGGCTCGATGTGAACGGCACCCGCCGTCAGGACGGCTCGACCAAGACCATGCACTTCACCTGCGCTCAGATCGTGGCGCATCTGTCGACCCTCTTCACCCTGCATCCCGGCGACGTGATCGCCACCGGTACGCCGCCCGGCGTGGGCCTCGGGATTAAGCCCGATCCGATCTTCTTGGGCGCGGGCGATGAGATGCGTTTGGGCATTGAGGGGCTGGGCGAGCAACACCAAGTCGTTAGGGCTGACGCATGAGTAAGCCCGCGGTTTTGATGTTGGGAGGCGGCTCGGAACGGATGCGCGAACGGCTGAGCGACGTGTTCGATCTGACTGTGGCCGATGGCGACCCCGCCGAGGTCATCGCCGAGCGTGGCGATACGTTTCAGTATTGCCTGTCGATGTATCACGGCGGTGTCGGGGCAGCGCAGATGGATGCAATGCCGAACCTCAAAGCGATCTCCAATTACGGGGTGGGTTACGATTCCATCGACACGCCCGCCGCGGTCGAACGCGGGATCGTGGTGACGCACACGCCGGACGTGCTCAATGACGAAGTCGCCAACACCGCGATCATGATGCTGTTGGCTTCGGCGCGCAATCTGGTCCACGACCAAGCGTATCTGCGTCATGGCCGCTGGGAGGCGGAGGGCAACGCCCCGCTCTCGCGCAGCATCGCCGGGCGCCTGGTCGGGATCGTGGGCATGGGCCGCATCGGCCAGACCATTGCGGAGAAGCTCGCCGTGTTCGGCACCGAGATCGCTTATCACAGCCGAACCGCCAAGGATGTCCCGCTGCGCTATGTGCCCGATTTAGTCACCCTCTCGCGGCAGGCCGATTTCCTCATCGTGATCACACCCGGCGGCCCGGCCACCCGTCATCTCATCAATGCGGAGGTGATGGACGCACTCGGCCCCGACGGGACGCTGGTCAATGTAGCGCGCGGCTCGGTAGTCGATCAAGAAGCGCTGATCGCGGCGCTGCAGGAGGGGCGGTTGGGCTTCGCCGCGCTTGACGTCTTTGAGGCTGAACCGCATGTGCCCGAGGCGTTGATCGCGCTCAAGAACACCCTGCTTCTGCCGCATGTGGGCAGCGCCACGGTGGAGACCCGGCAGGCGATGGGCGACCTAGCTGTCGACAACCTGATTGAGCATCACAAGACTGGCCGCGCTGTCCGGCCGGTGCCCGAGTGCCAGCATCTCTAACGCTTTGACATCCCGGGCGCTCTGCTCGGGATGTTCGATTACGGCTTGATTTGCGCAAAACTTGCGGGCGGTTCGTCAAAACTTACGAGGTTTGTGCAAGTTCGCCGCTCAGCCAAGCGCGCGGCATACGCGGCGCCGCAGCGATGAGGCTCTTCGTGTATGGGTGGTCCGGCGCGGTGAACACCGCCTCTGTCGGACCCTCCTCGACGATCTCACCTGCACGCATCACCAGCACCCGGTCGGTCACTCGCCGCACCACGCTGAGGTCATGGCTGATGAACAGGTAGCTTAGCCCGTACCGCGCCTGCAGATCGGCCAAGAGATCGAGAATGCGCGCGCGGATCGATACATCAAGCGCAGACACCGCCTCATCGAGGATAACCAGCTTCGGTCGGATCACGATGGCGCGGGCGATGGCGATCCGTTGCCGCTGACCGCCGGAGAACTCATGGATGAACCGCGTCGCGTCGCTGGCGCGCAAACCCACGGCTTCCAGCGCCTCGGCCACCCGCGCGGTCATCGGCTCGGGCGCAATCGGCTCCAGGTGGAACGGCTCGGCCACCAGACGCGCGACCCGGTGGCGCGGGTTGAATGAGCCGAATGGATCTTGGAACACCACCTGCATTTGTCGGCGCAATTCGGGGGGCACCGCGCCGGCCACTACCGGCGCGCCCCCCAACTCAACGCGCCCGCCCTGAAGCGGCTCAAGCCCCAGGATCGCGCGGGTGAGCGTGGACTTGCCGCAACCGGATTCGCCGACAAGCCCCAGGCTTTCGCCTGCCCGCAACGCAAAGCTGACACCGCGCACCGCCTCGACCGGGGCGCTGCGCTTGAAGAGCCCCTGACGCGGGCCCGGATAGCTGCGCCTGAGTGCTGAGACCTCAAGCAGCGGCCCGCGATCCTCAAGCGCGCGGCGCACCGGCTGGTGCACACTGTCGGCCATCAGCCGCGCGGTGTAGGGGTGCGCCCGGTTTCGAAACAGCGGCTCGGTGGCGCCCTGATCCACAATGGCACCATCGCGCATCACCGCGACGCGGTCGGCCATCCCCGCCACCACGGCGAGATCATGGGTGATCAGCATCAGCGCCAAGCCCTCTTCGGCCACCAGACCCTTGAGCAAGTCGAGGATCTGCGCCTGCGTGGTGACATCGAGCGCGGTGGTCGGCTCATCGGCGATCAGGAGTTTGGGGCGGAGCGCGATCGCCATCGCGATACACACCCGCTGACGCTGCCCGCCTGACAATTCGTGGGGGTAGCGCCCCAGCGCGATGGCACCAAGCCCGACCCGCGCCAGCCGTTCCCGCGCCACGCGCAGCGCCTCGGATCGGGACGCGGCACCATGGACGATGAGGGTTTCAGCCACCTGGTCGCCGATGCGCTGCACCGGGTTCAGCGCGGTCATCGGCTCTTGAAAGATCATGCCGATGTCGCGCCCGCGCAGATCGTTCATCGCCCGCTCAGACTGTTCCAAAAGCGCCGCGCCCTCAAAGCGCACCACGCCAGTCACCTGCGCGGAACCCGGCACCAGCCGCATCACCGCCAGTGCGGTCATCGATTTGCCCGAGCCGCTTTCACCCACCAAGCCGAAGACCTGCCCCGGCGCGACCGAGAACGACACGTCGCGCAGGATCTCTAGCGCACCGATACGAAGCGATAGGCCCGACACCTCGAGCATCAGCGCACGCGCCTAAGCCTGGGGTCAAGCGCATCGCGAAGCCCGTCGCCCATCAGGTTGAGCCCGAGCACCGTCAGCACGATAGCAAGGCCAGGGAACACCGCGATATGGGGGGCCATTGCCGCGAAGGTCTGGCTCTCGGCCAGCATCCGCCCCCATGACGGCACTGGCGGCTGCGCGCCGAGGCCCACATAGCTCAGCGCCGCTTCCGCCAAGATCCCGAGCGAGAACTGGATCGTGCCCTGAACGATCAGAAGGTTGGTGATGTTGGCCAGGATATGTTCGCGCGAGATCAGCGCCTTGCTCTTGCCCGCGACGCGCGCCGCCAACACATAGTCGAGCGTCCAAAGGCTAAGCGCGCCGCCCCGCGTCACCCGCGCGAAGACAGGGATGTTGAAAATGCCGATCGCCAGGATCGCGTTGACCGCGGAAGGCCCGAACACGGCGGTGATCAGGATCGCGATCACCAGCGAGGGAAACGCAAAAATCAGATCGTTGCCGCGCATCACGATCTCATCGAGCAAGCTGCCGCGCATCGCCGCTGCCAGAAGGCCTAGCGGCACGCCCACGATCATGCCGATACCGACCGCAACCACCGCGACCGCGATAGAGGTGCGCGCGCCGATCATCAGCATCGACAGCATATCGCGCCCGAGCTGATCGGTGCCCAGCCAATGGGCCGCGCTGGGGCCTTGCATGCGGGCAGCGATGGCGACGCCGTCCACTGGGTAGGGCACCCAGATGAAGGAGATAAGCGCGGCGGCCGCGAACACGGCCGTTAACAGCGCCCCGGCCCAGAGCGGCCCCCGGCCCCTGACCCGCACCCTCATCGGCGCCGCAACCTTGGATCGATCAGCGCATAAGCCAGATCCACCGCGAAGGTGACGACGATGACGGCGAAGACCAACAGCATCACGACAGATTCCACCACGATCAGATCGCGCTGGGTGATGCCCTGAAAAATCAACAGCCCGAGCCCTGGGAGGAAAAACACCCGCTCGATGATGATCGCGCCAGCCAGCAGAAAAGAAAACTGCAGCCCCAGGATCGTCATCACCGGGATCATCGCGTTGCGCAGGGCGTGGTCGCGGGTGGCTTGCGCGGCGCTCAGCCCTTTGGCGCGCGCCGTGCGGATGTAGTCTTGGCCAAGGGTCTCAAGCAGGCTCGAGCGCATCACCCGCGCCAGGATCGACGCTTGCGGCAGCGCCAACGCCAATGCCGGCAAGGTCAACGCCTTGAGCCCGGCGCCAAAGCCCGCCTCCCATCCGGGAAAGCCGCCGGCGGCGAACCATTGCAGTTGGATCGCGAAGACCAAAACCAAGAGCATCGCGAACCAAAAATTCGGCACCGCGATGCCCAATTGGGTGGCGCCCATCACCCCGTAATCGCCCGCGCGCCCCCGCCGCGATGCTGCGTAGAGCCCCACTGGGATCGCGATCGCTGTGGAGAGCGCCAGCGCGAAGAGCGTCAGCGGCAGGGAGACCCAGAGCCGCGCCGCGACCAACTCAGCCACGGGGACGCGGTAGGTGTACGAGGTGCCAAAGTCACCGGTGAGCATGCCGCCTGCCCAGGACAGGTAGCGGGCCACGAAGCCGCCCTCTAGCCCTAATTCCGCCCGCAGCGCGGCGACCGCTTCGGGGGCTGCGTTGAGCCCCAGCATAAACGCCGCCGGGTCGCCGGGGATGACCTCGATCACGGTGAAAATCACCAGGCTCGCGACGATCAGGCTGACGATCAGCGACGCCAAGCGGGAGAGCAGGTAGCGGGCCATGCTGGGACGTTACTGCGCCGCACTGCCCGGCGGAACCGCCTTTTACCGCCGCCTTCGGCGCTGGGGCCGCGCGAGTCACCGCCCCACGATTAGTCTATCCCGCCGCGGATGATCGCTTAGAGGGTCTGCCATTCGCCCGGAAGCCACCGCTCCGAACCGCTCACATCATTGATCATGTGGACGGCAGCCGCGCTGATAAACGCGCCGCCGCGCACTGGCACCGCCGTATCGAATCAAGACCCCGGCCGAAACCGCACGGCCAGCACACGCGCATCCAAGCCCCCGCCAAAACCAGGGCGCTATACCCCTCGCGGAGCCAGCAGCGGCGCGCTCACTCGGTCCAGGACACACCCGTCAGATCGTTCGCTTGGGTCGGCGCGTTGGGCCAGAGCCCCTCGATCCGGGCGTCGATCACCCCGAGGCGCGCTAATTGGAACAGGTAGCCGTTCACGTAGTCTTCCGCGATCATCGTTTGCGCCGCGGCGAGGATCTCACTGCGCTCAACCGGGTCGGTGGCCAGGGTCAAATCCTCCATCAGCGCCACAAATTCCGGCCTGCCATACTGAAAGTAGTAATCGGGCCGGGCGTAGATATTGATATCCATCGGCTCGGTGTGGCTGACGATGGTCATGTCGAAGTCTTTGCCCTTGAACACCTCTTCAAGCCATTGCGCCCATTCCAGGTTTTGGATCTGCGTCTCCACCCCCACGGCACGCAATTGTGCCGCGATGATCTCACCGCCGCGCCGCGCATAGGAGGGAGGCGGCAGTTTCAACGATAGGGTCAGCCCTTCCACCCCGGCCTCGGCGAGCAGCGCTTTGGCCTGCTCCGGGTCGTAAGCCGACAGCGATGTCAGATCCACGTAATCGGGATTATGGGGCGCGAAATGGGTGCCGATCGGGGTGCCGTAGCCAAACATCGCCCCGTCGATGATTTCCTGGCGGTTGATCGCATGGGCGATAGCGCGGCGCACCAGCGGGTCTGACAGCGCCTCGGATTTGTTGTTCATCGCCAGGATCGTCTCGCCCTCGGTGGAGCCGATCAGCAGCTTGAAGCGCGGGTCAGCCTCAAATTGGAGCAAGGTCTCCGGCGCGGGATAGTTCGGGAACGCGTCGATATCGCCTGCCATCATCGCCGCAAACGCCGCCGTGGGATCAGCGATGAACTTGAACGTCGCCGCCTCCAGCGCCGGCATCTCGCCCCAGTAATCGGGGTTTTGCACCAGTTCAATCCGGTCGCCCGGCACCCAGCGCCCCAGTTTGAAGGGCCCGGTGCCCACCGGCGCGGTCGCCGCATTCGCCACGCTTTCCTCTGCAACGATCACCGCGTCCCCCCACGCCATGTTGGTGGGAAAGGCGGAATTGGGCGCGCTGAGCGTCACCGCAACTGTCAGCGGATCAACGACAGTTACCTCGGTGATCCCGGCAAACAGCGCCTTCTGCGCATTGGTCGAGTCATCCGCGCGGGCCCGGTCGAGCGAAAACTTGACATCTTGGGCATCCATCGCCGTGCCGTCATGGAAACTGACCCCCTCGCGCAACGCAAACGTATAGGTCAGCCCATCCGCGCTCACCTCCCACGATTGCGCCAAGCCGGGCGCGATGGTGCCGTCGGCGTTGTAGCGCGTCAGACCCTCGAACACATTGGCGTAGACCACCTCGTCAATCGCCGCCGCCGCGCCGCCGGTCGGGTCCAGATTGGGCGGCTCCAACTGCATGCCGATGGTGATCTCGGTTTGTTGCGCGAAACCGGCGCTGGCCAGGGCGCCGAGCGCGGCCAGTGTGAGCAGGATATGTCGCATGGATGGCTCCCTTCTGGTGACGCCAGGCGGTGTGGCAGCCCGGCCTATGACGCGCCGAGCGCCGATTTGACAGCGCGCGCCCTGCATCCGCTTTGTGGCTAAGACACTACCCGAACCGCGCCACAGGCCAAGCGCTTTCACGCCCGCCCGGGCTTAACGGGCGACCAGCAATTGCGCGCTTCGGGTGAGCAAACTGGGTAGCCCCCAAAACAGGGCGTTGGTCCCGACGCACGGCAGCGCCGGGGTGCGTTGCTCAGCGGCTCCTGATCAGCGGGATCTGCAGCGCGGTGGGCCGTGTCTCAGGCGCCGATAGACCCGAGCCGTCATTGGGGCGCGCGCCGAAGAACAGCAGATTATCGCGCACCAGCACCAATTCATGTTCGGTCACCGGAAAACCCATGCCAATCGGCGCGCAGCCTGTAGCAGTCACATCCTGGCGCATCCCGGGCGCCCAGGGCTCCGCGCCGCAGGGGCCGGAATTCAAAAACCCCGCCGCCCCTTCGTGATGCACACTGATTTCGGCAGCCGAAATGGTAAAATTGGCCGAGATTGCCCCTTGGACCGCGGGGTTAGCGCCCACGTCCGCCCAAGGCCCCGTGGCGTGAAACGTCATGAACGGGGTGTCACAGCCAGGCCCGGCAAAGAAAGCAAACGCCCCTGACCAAGTGCCATCCTCGCCAATGGTGATCTCGCGGGTGACATGCTGATCGAGCGGGCGCAATTCACAGCTAATCGATGTCCACGCACCTACCGGGCTGTCGGCATGGGTAGCGGGCGCGCCGAGCATCAGGGCCAGGCCAAGGGCGATCAAACGTAAGGGCATGTTGTTCTCCAATGCAGGTTGATGCCGCCACCTTGCCCATTGCCGAGGATCAGTAAAAATATAAAGTATGGATAAATAATATCGGAAAAACTGATGTCTTTGCCCCCGGTGCCGCTCAGCAAACTGGTGACCTTGGAGGTTTTGCTGCGCACCGAAAGCGTCAGCGACACCGCGCGGCAATTGCGACGCACGCAGCCTTCGGTTACCGCGATTTTGGGCGAGCTACGCCAGCACTTCGGCGATCGATTGCTTGTCCGCGACGGCGCGCGGATGCGACGCACCGCTTTCGCCACCCGATTGTTGCCGCGGCTGGAGGCGTTTGCGCTCGATGCGCGCGACGTACTCGCGCTGCGCCCAGCGTTTGAGCCCGCCAGCGACCACCGCCGGTTTCAAATCGCCGCGACCGATTATCAAGCGGCGCTGATCGCTGAGGGGCTTGCTCGCGCTATTCAGGCGGCGCCCTGCATCGAGGTGGATCTACGACCGATTGCCGATTGCGCCGAAGCGGTACGGCGCGGCGCGGTCTCATTCGCGATGCTCACCGGGCCCGAACCGGATGCCGCGCTGGCGCCGCGTCTGGTGCGCAGTGACCCGTTTTGCCTGATATACGATCCGACAAGGCGCCGCCCACCCCGGTCGCGCGAGGCATTTGCCGCCTGTGACTTTGTGCAGGCAGCGCCCTCTGGAATACGCGGCGGGCTGGTCGATACGGCCTTAGCCGCTTACGGGCTCACCCGGCAGGTGCGCATCACCGTGGGGCCGCTGGCGCTCGCCGCGCGGTTGGTGGAAGGCACAGCGGCGCTGTCGGTTCTGCCCGAAAGCCTGGCACTGGCCTCGACGCGCGACGGGCGGTTAGCGCAGGCCGCGTTGCCGCTCGAGATACCGCCCGCGCGCACTTGGCTCGCGGTCAGCCCCCGCTCCGGCGCCGACCCAGCCACGCGCTGGCTCGCCGATCACCTGTGCGGCGCCGCCCCCTAGCACAGGGTCGGGCACGCGGCCACGCACGGGCTCGCCGATCACCTGTGCGGCGGTGCCTATGAGCACGCCGCGCCTGCAAAAGCAGCGCTTTAGTTTAGGCCGCCGCCATTTCTTTCCATTCCCAGGGGCGCGCGAATTCCCCGAGGCAACTTTGCACCGCCGCCTCATCCACTTCGCCGGTGCGCGCCAACCGGGCCACCAGGCCGCGCTTTTTGTCGTCAATCACCTCGACCACCTCAGCTGCGATCCCCTTTTCGCTCAGCGCGGCGTTATAGACCCGGGTGATCGCGCGCTTGCGCAGATCTGGTTTGAACACCTTGCCCACGGCCGTCTTGGGCAATTCATCGAGGACTTCGAGATGTTTGGGATGCGCCGCGCGTTCATGAATGTTTGCCTTAGCATGGGCCATCAGCGCGTCGATATCCGCCTCAGCACCGCCGACCAGCTCGACATAAGCGCAAGGCAGCTCACCGGCGAAACTGTCGGGCTGGCCAATCGCGCCGGCAAACGCAACCGCGGGGTGACCGGCGAGCGCCTCTTCGATCTCAGCCGGGTCGATATTATGGCCGCCGCGAATGATCAGGTCTTTGGCGCGCCCGGTGATCCAGAGATAACCATCCGCGTCGAGGCGGCCCAGATCGCCGGTGCGCAGCCAGGCGTCTTCTGCGTGCAGGCCGTGGTTCTTGTCGGCTTCCAGATACGTCATCCCGGGCCACACGCCGGGATTGGCGACGCAAATCTCGCCCACCTCATCGATTGCGCATTCTTTCTCGATGCTGCCATCGGGGGCGCATTCCAAGATCCGGATATCGGTGTAGGGAAAGGCCAACCCGACCGAGCCGATTTTCTTCTCGCCATCGGGGGGGTTGATCGACACCAAACACGTGGCTTCGGTCAGGCCATAGCCCTCGCAGACGATGACGTCGGTGGCTTTCTTGAACCGGTTGTAAAGCTCGACAGGAAGCGGCGCCGAGCCGGAGAAGGCCAGCCGCAGCGATGAGATATCGGCATTGACAGGGCGCTGCATCAACGCCGACATCGCTGTTGGCACGGTAATCAAGAAGCTTACCTTCCAGCGCTCGATCAGCTTCCAGAAATTGTCGAACACACCGTCGCCGCGATAGCCCTGCGGGGTGGGAAAGACCACATGGGCGCCCGAGGTCATTACCGCCGATCCCACAACGACCGCGGCAAAGACGTGAAACAGCGGCAGCGGGCAGATCAGATTATCGGTTTCTCTAAACAGCAGGCGGTGCGCGAGCCATCCGTTATAGACAAAGCCGGAGGCGAGATGCTGCGCCACTTTGGGGGTGCCAGTGGTGCCGCCGGTGTGGAAATACGCGGTAACCCGATCCTCAGCGCTGTCGTCAAAGCTCAAGCTCTGGGGCTGCTGCGCGATGGCGGCGTTGAAGGCCATCACCTTCACCCGCGCGGGCATCGGCGCTTTCGGGCGGATGACGGGCACGATCCAGCTTTTGGGAAAGCTCAGATAGCGCAAGAGGTCCACCTCCAACACGGTTTCCACCGATGGCGCCATCGCCACCGCCTGCGCCGCCTTTTGCGGCACGTCGGTTTTGGGAAACGCGCGCAGCGTCACCAAAACCTTGGCCCCAGTCTCGCGCAAAACACCGGCGATTTGCTCAGCGTCGAGAAGCGGGTTGATCGGATTGACGATCCCGGCCACTTGAGCCCCGAGCAGCGCCAGGAAGGTCTCGCTGCAATTGGGCATCAACAGCGCGACGACGTCTTTCTCGCCGATACCCAGCGATCGAAACAAATTTGCCGTTTGCGCCACTTGGTGTTCGAGATCGCGCCACGTGAACGTCTCGGCCTTTGCGCCTGCGTCCGAAAACATCTGGAAGGTAAAGGCAGGCCGGTCGGCAAACTTGCCCGCCGTGCTTTGCAATAACTGAAATATGCTGGCGGGTAAGTCCCGCTCCTGCCAGGCCATCTCGGCTTGAATAGCGTCTCGGTCCGCCGCGGTGACGAAATCACTCATGGTTGCGCTCCTCCCTACGGGCGAGCGATTTTCCCGCTTCGCCACAGAAGAACCTTTAGGGCAAAGCAGCAGTCGTGCAAGCTATTGGCATCGCGGCAGGCAGCAATGTTGCCGATCACTCGGCGGCAAGGCTTTCGGTGAATTGCAGCCGCGCCAGCCGCGCATAGAGGCCGTCTTGAGCCACAAGTTCGGCGTGGTTGCCCTCCGCCACGATGCGGCCTTCGTCAAAAACCAGGATCCGGTCAGCGCGCTTCACCGTGGCCAGGCGGTGGGCCACGATCAGCGTGGTGCGGCTGGCTGACAAGTCCTCAACAGCCATTTGCACCAGGCGTTCGCTTTCGGCATCGAGCGCGCTGGTCGCCTCATCAAGGAGCAGGATCGGCGCGTCGCGCAAGATCGCGCGGGCGATGGCGAGGCGCTGTTTCTGCCCGCCTGAAAGCATCACGCCGCGTTCGCCCACATAGCTGTCATAGCCTTGCGGCAGTGCCGCCAGAAAGTCATGCGCCGCCGCCGAGCGTGCAGCGGCCTCGACAGCAGCGTCATCGGCATCGGGGCGGCCAAAACGGATGTTCTCGCGCGCGGTGTCTGCAAACATGACCGGGTCTTGCGGCACGAACGCGAAGGCCCGGCGCAGGTCCTGACGCGCGAGCGTGGCGATGGGGGTGTCATCAACCGAAATCGTGCCGGTCATCGGATCGTAAAATCGCTGCAATAGCTGAAAGATCGTCGACTTACCCGCGCCGGACGGGCCCACCAAAGCCACGGTCTCGCCCGGCTCAACCCGGAATGAGATGCCCTTCAGCGCTGCGCTTTGCAGCCGCGCGGGATAAGCGAACGACACGTCCTGGAGGGCCAGTGCACCGCGCACCGGGTGGCTCAATACTGCGGGCGCTTCGGGGTCGTGCACCGTGTCGGTCGCGTGCAGTAACTCAATCAAGCGATCGGTGGCGCCCGCCGCCCGCTGCAACTCGCCCCAGATCTCCGACAAGGCGCCGCTGCCCCCGGCCACGAGCGAGGCGTAGATGACAAATTGCACCAGCTCACCGATAGACATCGCCCCCGAGCGCACATCGCGCGCCCCGATCCACAATACCCCGACGATGCCCGCGAAGATCAACGCGATCACGATCACGGTCAGCACGGCGCGGGTATGGATGCGCTGCTCAGACGAAGTGAACGCGGCCTCGGTTACGGTATCAAAGTCTTCGCGCGCCACCGCCTCGTTGGTGTAGGCCTGAACCGTGGTCACCGCCGTGAGCGCCTCAGATGCGCGGCCCGAGGCGCGGGCGATCCAATCCTGGTTGTCGCGCGACAGTCGCCGCAAGCGCCGCCCCAGCAAAATGATCGGCACAATCACCGCCGGCACGATCAACAGCACTAGCCCGGTCAGCTTGGGCGAGGTGATAAACAACAAGATCAACCCGCCCGCAACGATGAGCACGTTGCGCAGCGCCACCGATACCGATGAGCCGATCACAGTCAGGATCAGCGTGGTATCGGTGGTGATGCGGCTGAGCACTTCACCGGTCATAATCTTTTCATGATAGGCTGGCGACATCGCGATCATCCGCTCAAACACCGCCTTGCGCAGATCCGCGACCACCCGCTCGCCTAAGCGCGTCACCAGGTAATAGCGCAGCCCGGTGCCGAAGGCCAAAAGTGCGGCGATGCCCAGAGCAACCAGGAAATACTGATCTAAGATGACCACCGTCGCGGTCTCGAACGCGTCGACCACACGCCCGACAGCCAGTGGCAAAATGAGCGACATCGCTGCGGTGATCACCAGCGCGAGCGCCGACCAGATCATCATTTTGCGGTAGGGCACAAGGAACGGCCACAAGGCCCGGAGCGCGCCGATTGAGCGAGATTTATCCCGCTTGGGCTCGCTGCCCTGCTCTGGCGCCATATTCACCACTCCTGCGGCCCGCGGATCCAATGGCGGCATATAGTGCGCGGCATCGGTCTGGCAGGCCTAGCGCATCCGCTATTTCACCGGCAAGCCCTTGGCCCGCGCTAAAACCGCACGCATACGAGAGGTGGCCGGTGCGACTTGCGCAACTCTTGATGCCCCAACTCGTGATGGCGCCACTTCTTGAATACGATGGAGCGGGTAGACGGAATCGAACCGACATAGCCTGCTTGGAAGGCAGGGGCTTTACCATTAAGCTATACCCGCGCTGGAGCGGTCCCTACGCCGAACGGTGACGTCGGTCAACCGTGGGGCGCCTCATCCTGGCCCTCATCGTCTGCTTTACCGCCAGCGTCCCGGGCGCGGTAATCCTCTGCCAGATGGCGCACGAAAAGACGTGTGAGGTTTTCGCGCCGCGTTTGATCAGGCCAGACCGCGTGCAACCCAAGCGGCTTTAAGCTCCAATCGGGCAAAACATGCACCAGATCGCCCCGCGAGAAGCCGCGGGTGGCCAGATTTTCAGGGATCGCTGTCACGCCGAGCCCGCGCGTTGCAAATTCATAGAGCGCGTCGGCCGAATTGACGGAAAGCCGCGACTGCCCCGTCACGGTCGCGTCGCGGCCATCGGCGGCGGTGAGCTGCGTGTGATCGGGGCGCATGGCAAACGCGATCCAATCCCACGCCTCCAGATCAGCAGGCGCGCTTGGCGTGCCCCGCGCAGCCACATAATCGGGGCTGGCCACCAAAAGCCGGTCCACATAGCCAATATTGCGGGTCATCAACTCGCTGTCTTTGAGCCAGCCCGCGCGGATCGCCACGTCAAAGCCGTCTTTGATCAATTGCCGAGGCCGGTCCGAAAAATCGAGCTTAAGGCTGACGCGGGGATGGGTCTTGGCGAAGGCGGCCATCGACCCCATCAGCGCGGTTTGCGTGCAAAAGGCCGGCGCGGTCACCCGCAAGGTGCCAGCGGGCTCCGATGATGAGATGTTGATCGCGTCCACGCCCAATTCCGCCGCGCGCAGCATCTCTTGGGCCTTTTCGTGCAAAAGCTGCCCCTCATGAGACAGCGAGAGTTGCCGCGTTGAGCGATAGAGCAGCGTGACGCCCAGATCCTTCTCCAGATCCGAGATCGTCTCGCTCACGCGGGAGGGGGCGATCCCCAGATGCAAAGCCGCGGCGCGGAAGGTGCCCTGATCGACGACCGTGGCGAAAATGGCGATGCTGCGCAGCTTGTCGATCATTGTTCGCCCCAGCCGAATTAATTGATCGCAATTTGATACGTTCCGCGGATCGAACGCAATTGATACTCTCGATCCACGTTGTTGGTGATGCCGACAGCCTTTCCGATGACCCCACACTTGGCCGTGTCAACGCGCGCTCTGCTGCCTGGGTTGGCCCAAGTGCTGCGTGGGCGCCAACCGGCATCAACCGCGCGCGCCGATCACAGGAGAGCGATATGCACCGCCGAACCTTTCTCAGCACCACCCTTGCCAGCGCAATCGCCGCCAGCCTCGCCAATCAAGCAGGCGCTCAGACTATGGACGATGCTAGCCAAGCCTCTTTCGATACGGTCATGGCGTTCATGGGGGCGATGGGCGGCGGCGATATGGCCCAGATGGACGCGCTCATGGCCGACGACATGGTTTGGCACAATGAGGGCGATGAGACCCTTCCCTGGATCGGTGAAACCGTGGGCAAGGAAAACATCTTCGAGTTCCTAGGCGTGTTTTCGTCCAATCTGCAGACGACGCTTTGGGAAAACACCGATGCGTTTGCCTCGGGTGATACCGTCGCTGTGTTCGGCAAGATGAACGGCATCACCACCAAATCCGGCGCGGAAACCGGTGTCTTCTCATTTGCCCTGCGCGCGAAAGTGCGCAACGGCCAAGTGGTGCTTTGGCACTGGTTCGAAGACAGTTTCGCCATCAGCGAAGCCTACCACAGCGCCTAATCCCAGGGTGCGGGGCCTGCTATACCCGCGCTCGCCAACTGATACGTCACGATAGGAAGCGACATGCGCCCAGGACCCGAGAACGTAAGAAAGATCTATCTAGAGGGCATTGCCGGCGGCGATGCGCGCGCGGCGGTGACGAAGTACACTGGCCACCGGTACACCCAGCACTCAACCGGCGTCGCCGATGGGGTGGAGGGATTTCTAGCGTTCTTTGAGCCGTTTCTAGAGCGCAACCCCGTGCGCGACATTAAAATTGTGCGGCTGATCGACGATGGCCGCTGGGTGTTTTGCAGCGCGTATCAGTCACTCAATAACGGGGCCGCACAATGGGTGACGATGGATCTGTTCTACACCGATGCTGACGGGCTGATCCTGGAGCATTGGGACACCATCGCCCCCTATGTGGAGAAGACCAACTCGGGCGAGGATATGGTGGGCGGCACAGTAGATGTCGATGAAACCGCCGATACCGAAGCCAATAAAGCGTTGGTGCTCGAATATACCAAGCAGGTTCGTCAGGAGCGGGGCTTTGACCGGCTTGGGCATTTCGTTGCGGATGACCTGATCCAACATGGCCCCGGGATCGGCGCCGGCCGCGCGGGGCTGGCAAGCTGGCTTTCCTCCGACGAAGCAGGCAGTTACGACATGCTGTTTCAACATATCGGTCAGGGGGATTTCGTGCTGACCTACGGCAAGCGCCATGCAGCGGGCAAGGACTTCGCCGTGTTCGATCTGTACCGCGTGGTCGGGGGTAAAATCGTCGAGCAGTGGATCAACGAAGAAGAGATCAGCCCGCGTGACGCCTGGGGCAATTCCGGCAAGTTCTGAACCCGATGATCAGCCGCGCGGCCAGGTGAGCAGAAACTGCGCGCCGCGCTCGCTAGGTATATGCGCGATTTCGGCGCGATGCGCGGCGAGAATGTTGCGAATTATGGCCAGGCCCATGCCCGTCCCGCCAGCCTCGCGCCGGGTGGTGAAAAACGGATCGAACACGCGGTCTGCGTTGCCCGGTGAGATCCCCTCACCATCATCCTGGACCACGAGGCTGACGGCGGCGTCCGCCGCGCTGGCCTGCAACGACACTGCCTTGGCGCCATGCTCCGCGGCATTGCGCAAGAGTTGACCCAGCACCAATGTGAGCCCGTCCGCGGCGATTGGGATGGCGACGCTGTCACCCGCCAGATCAAGCGTAAGCGCCGGATACTCGGCCTGGAGCGGCGGCGCCACCTCGGCCAGGCTGCTCTGCCCGACATAGCGCGCCTCCCGCGCTCGTGCGGCTCGGCGGAGCGCGGATAGCTGGCGCTCGATCTGTTCGCGCGCCCCGTCGATCTGGGCCAAAAGCGCCGGGTCGTCGCCGTCTTCCAACAGCTCCACCGCCGCCCGGATCGCTGCCACCGGCGTTTTCAATTCGTGGGTCACATGGTCGGTATAGGCGCGGATCGTCGCCTCGCGGTCACGCAGCGCCTCAGCCATGTCCATCACGCGATGGGCGGTGCGGTGCAACTCGCGGGTCCCAAAATGCACCAGCGGCTCGGCTGCGCGTCCTGCCTCTTGCGCGGCGGCATAGCGCTCCAGGCCGCGGATCGGGCCCAGCAACAGCCGCACCAACAACCAGGCCAGCACCGCAGTGGCCACCGCGATCAGCAGACCGAGCGCCAGCGCCGCATTGCGATAGCCAAACTCGGGCCCCAGATAGCGCAACGCCACCAGACCGAAGAACGAGAATGCCAATGTCGCGCCCAAGGCACCGCCCAGCACAAAGGCCAGCCCAGGGCGCCAGTGCCGCCGCGCGGTCATTGCGCCGGGTCGAGCACGGGGCCCATGCGCACCCCTTGGCCGTGCACCGTCTCAATAGCATCGCGCGCGCCGCCCTCGCCCAGCTTACGCCGCAGATTGCGCAAATGGCTGTCGAGGGTGCGGTCCGAGACTTGGCTTTGGGCGCCCCATAACCGCCCCACCAGATCAGCGCGGGTCAACAGCCGCTGCGGCTCGCCCATCAACAACGCCAGGATCTGAAACTCCATCCCGGTCAGCGCCACCGAGGCGTCGGCCACATGGCAGGTGCGGGCCACCGGGTCGAGCGTAATCGCGCCGTGCCGCAACGTGGATTGGGTGCGCCCGCCCTGGCTTCGCTTCAGGATCGCACGCACCCGCGCCACCAATTCGCGCGGGCTAAACGGCTTGGTCACATAATCGTCGGCGCCCAATTCTAGCCCGACGATGCGGTCAATCTCATCGTCGCGCGCCGTCAGAAACAGGATCGGCACATCCGAGCGCGCGCGAATTTGTCGGCACACAGTAAAGCCGTCCATTTCCGGCAGGCCCACATCCAAAACGATCAGATCAGGGGCGTCGCGAAACGCTTGGGTCAGCGCGTCTTGGCCGTTGGACGCGGTCTTTACCCAATAGTCGGCGCGCTCCAGGCTTAGGCGGACCAACTCGCGCAGCCGAGGGTCGTCATCGACCAGCAAGATGTTCATTCGGCCCGCTCCCGCGCTGTGTCAGGCGCAGCATATCGGGCCAGGCGGTGGATCCGAAAGCCCCATTCTGGCCAGCTCTCAATCACGGCTGGGCTGCTGTAGCACGGCTGGCGAAGGCTGCTGGTATGGTCAGGTTTTGCCGCGTCGAATTTGAGCCCCGTCATCGGGCCGAGGCGACACAGGTATTCCCAGTCCGGCTCGGGAAGGGTGATGTTGTGGCGGGCAATCACATGGGCGAAATTGATGAAACTTGCCGCGTAAAGCGTGCTGAGGCCCAGCGCGGTTGCCGCGCGCAACAGCCAGCCATTGCTGCGCCGCGCGGCCACCTGCATCGCCGTCAGACCCAGCCCCGCCGCAACCAGCGCCATCCAGATCATCGCGTAGAGGCGCAGATAGGTGAGCCCGTAGACCGCAACGTAAAGATCAAGGCGCATGAATGCGGTGACGCACACCACCACATTTTGCCCAAGCCACAGATAAAGCAGCGGTTTTAGGGTTTTTCCCTGCTCCAGGAACGGCCGTGCGGCGAGCGCGAAGACCCCTGCCAAAAGCGCCGTAGCCAAAAGCGGATAGGCGCCGCGATGGGCATATTCGGCATAGCTCATCCCCTCCGGCAAAGCCGCGCCGCCTACCAAGATCGACAGATCGAGGACGGTTTGCACCGCGATCAACGCGTTAAACGTCCAGAGCGCGCGCAGAACCGAGCCTTCATTGACGCCGAACCGGCTCAGGCGCGGGGCGGATGGCATATTGGGCAGGGATCGCTCCGGCGCCGGGCCACGGTCGAGGAGCGGCGTGATCATCAGCGCCAGACCAGCCCAGAAAACGGCCCGATCAATCAGGGCGACGGCGTTGATGTCCGGGCTCACGAAATCGAGGAGCACCGGGTTTGCCTGCAACAGCAGCGAGGCAAAGACGAGCGTGCCGCCCACCGGCAGTGCCCAATTGCGAAAAACAGCGCGGACCGGCGCGCGCCAGTCGCGGGGCGCCGCGTCAGTGACAGCACCGCCATCGCGCGCGGCAGGGATCAACGCCAGCGGCGCTGTCACCATCCCGCGCCAGCGCTGCAGCACCGCCACTGCCCGATCAAAGCCCGCGCGCGGGATCTCCCCCAGCAAAAGCGCCGGTCGCACCGCCCAGGCCAGCGCCAAGGCAAGTGACAGCGCAAGAAACACCACTGACAAGGGTTGCACATATTCTACCGCTGGCAGCGCGCCGATCATGAGCAGAAGCGCGGGCCTGACGGCATCGCGGGGGGCCACTTCATTGCGCAGACAAGCCGCCACGAAAACCGCCGCCGCCATCAACGGGAGCGAAACGCCCGGCGCGCGGCCCCAAAACAGCAGATCGGCGCATCCGATCAGCACGATGAGGCTAACGCCAAAATCCCAGAAACCCCGTTGCGCGCTTACCGACGCCATCACACACCTCGCCAAACCTTGCTACGGCGCGGTGATGCCCCGGGTACCCGGCATATGGCGCGCAGGCTTTTTGCAGATTACGTGCAGAGCGCGCAGGCGTAGACCCGCGACGTAAACCCGCGGTGCGCTAGGCCTCGGGCGCCGGCATCAGGAAATGGCCAGTCGCCTGAGCGAACGGCCGCGCGCGATTATCTTGCCAACCCTCGACAAAGACGCTTGCATAGCGGCGCCCCGAGCGGTTGACTTGCGCCCTTGCATAGGCGTCACGCGGCAGCCCAGAGCGTAGGTAATCCACGGAGAAATCGATGGTTTTCGGCAATCGCAACGGCTGCGCTGCATCGCTCGGGGCCGCCGCGGCACCAGCGCCTTCGATCTCATCCCACAGGATCGACCAAGACAATTCGATGATCGCGGCAACCTCCAGAAACGCCGCTGTCGCCCCGCCATGCAGCGCGGGTAGCATCGGGTTGCCGATAAGCCGGTCGCTATAGCCCATGATCGCGGTAAGCTCGTCGCCGTGACGTTCGAAACGGATGCCCAAGAACTGAATGTAAGGCACGCCCGCCACCAGCGCGGCAAGGGCCTGGTCACGGCGCTGCTTGACCACCTGAACCGGCTCAGGCCTTGGTCGCCGCGTCATGGTTTAGCCTCGATCATGGCCGACGCTCGATAGTGAACGCGCCTGCCGCTGTGGCGACCGGATTGTCGCTATCGGCATCGCGGGCGACCGCGCGCACAAACGCCACGCTGCGGGTCACGTGATAGCATACCGCCTCGGCGGTGATCTCTTGATCGGGCGTTGCCGCGCGCATGTAATCGATGCGCAGATCGAGCGTCGCCGTCAGCGGCGTCGCCTGCGGGTGCACCATAACCGCCACGCCGCAGCAGGTATCCATCAGCGCCGACACTGCGCCGCCATGGATCACCCGGGTCTCGGGGTCACCGATCAGCATCTCGTCATAAGGCATCCGCACCAGCGCGCGCCCGTCCGCCGCGCTCAAAAGCTCCATCCCCAAAGCCTTGGAATGGGGCAGCGCTTGGACAAATTGGCGGGCGGCTTTCACGGTAGACATCGCGGGTGCAGTGCAGTGATCGCCTCGTTAACGCCCAAAGGCGGGGGCGACGCAACCCCTGACGCGCCGGTGCCTTGCAAGATGCTGTGCGGCGCACCGTTGCCCAAGGGGATGCCGAATGCTTGCCGAGCCTTGGCCGATTGGTGCCCGATGATTGAACGCGGGGGGCATCGTGGTATGCTCCATCGCGACGGAGGAGGCGCGCATGTCTGACACCACGCTCAGCTTAAAAGAGATGTGTGACCGCTTCGACGTGACCCCCAGAACGTTGCGGTACTACGAATATATCGAACTGCTCAGCCCCGAAAAAACCGGCCGCACCCGCCATTACGGCCCCCGCGAGATCGCGCGGCTGACGTTGATCTTGCGCGGACGGCGCTGGGGTTTCTCGCTCGAGGAAATCCGCCAATGGCTCGAGATCTACAACAAACAGGGGACCCGCGCGCAAACCCAGAAGATGGTGGAACTGGCCGACAGGCAACTCGAGGCGCTGGAGGCGCAGCGCAACGACCTGGATACCGCGATCAGCGAATTGCGCGATCTGCGACAACAAGTACAGGCTGAATTGGAGGATCGTTGACGTGCTAAGGGCGTGACGTAACGTTACTGCCCTGTCGCGCCGCGCTGAGCTTGATCGGCTGTCATCAGATTGTCATGTGCTGCCCGCAGTAACGCAAACATGAGGTTTGGAATGACCGATCAAGTCATGACGATCCGTGAGATGTGCGACGCATTTGATGTCACGCCGCGCACACTCAGGTTTTACGAAGCCAAAGAACTGTTGTCTCCGGCCCGTGACGGAAACCGCAGGCTCTATTCTCGGCGTGACCGCGCGCGATTGAAGCTTATCCTTCGCGGCAAAAGGTTTGGGTTTTCACTCGAAGCCATCCGCCAGTTTCTGGAATTGTACTCCGCCGACGGCGGCCCACAGCTGCAATATATCCGCGTATTCGAGGCCGCGCAGGAGCGTCTGGCCGAGTTACGCCGCCAACGCCAAGAACTCGACAAGACCATCACCGACTTGGAGGACCAACTAGATTGGGCCGCCAAAGCGATGGCAGAGATGAACCTGATCAAAGCCGCCGAATAGCCTTGAGATAGCGGCCGATACGCCCTTCCATCTGTTGCGAGACCGATATGCCCAGCTACACGCCCCCGCTCAAAGACAAAGCCTTTCTGCTCCATGAGGTCTTCGGCGTGTCCGACGCCGATATCCCGGGCTATAGCGAGCTTGAGCCGGGCTTTACCGGTGCGGTGCTCGAAGAGGCCGGCAAGTTGGCGAGCGAGGTGCTACACCCGCTCAATAGCATCGGCGACCGTCAGGGCTGCACCTTGGAAAACGGGGTGGTACGCACGCCCGACGGCTTCAAGGACGCCTATGACCAGATGCGCGCGGGCGGTTGGATCGGCCTGACAGCCGATACCGAGTTCGGCGGTCAGGGCATGCCCTATCTGTTGCATACCGCGGTGGGCGAGTTGTTCGTGTCTGCCAATATGGCGTTCAACATGTATCAGGGGCTGAGCCAAGGCGCCTATGCCGCGATCGAAGCCCATGGCTCTGACGCGCAAAAG
>JBCDGW010000037.1:0-25884 GCA_038750765.1 Pseudomonadota bacterium
GCGATTAAGGCAGCGATTGCGGAGGGCGGCGCGCCGAAGGAGCACGGGACAGGGTCGATCGCACTGGTCGGCGCAGGCCCTGGCGCGCGGGATCTGATGACGCTGCGCGCGGTGCAACGGCTGCAAGAGGCTGATGTGATCTTCTATGATCGTCTCGCGGGCGAGGAGGTGTTGGAACTGGCGCGCCGCGACGCCGAGCGCATCTATGTCGGCAAGCAGCCGGGCGCACATTCTTGGCCGCAACAGCAGATCACCGCCAGGATCGTCGCCGAAGCGAAGAAGGGACGTAAGGTCGTGCGGCTGAAATCCGGTGATCCGGGCATTTTCGGCCGTGCGGGCGAAGAGCTTGCCGCCGCCCGCGCCCACGGCATCGCGGTGGAGGTTGTGCCCGGTGTGACAGCCGCGAGCGCTGCCGCAGCGGCGCAGGGCCAAAGCCTGACTGAACGGGGCAAGACCAACAGAATCGTGCTCGCCACCGGTACCGGGCATAACGGCCAGTTCTCCGATGCCGCGTTGGCCTGCGCCGAGCCGGGCACATCGGCCGCGATCTACATGGGCATTCGCCAGGCAGCGGCGATCCGAGCAGGGCTGATAGAGCGCGGTATGCCCAGCACCACCGTGGTGACAGTCGCCGCGAATGTCTCAAAGAGCAGCGAGCAGATTATCGAGACGCCGCTCGCTTCCCTTCCAGAAAGCCTTGAGGCGAACGGCATCACCGGCGATGCGGTGATCATGCTGCGCTGGGACGCGACCCAAAACGCTCAGTCGATGATCGCGGCCGAATGCGCCTTGGATTTCCGCAAATAATCGACAAGTACAGGCGCGGCTCAATCGATCAAGACTGAGACGCGGCCAGTGTTTTCCGATTTTCCTCTGCTCTACTGGTAGTTGCGCACAATATGCATTTTGACGCTTGCTATCGAGCTAGGCGTTTGAATTGTCAGTGATCCCAACGGTTCTGGCAAGAACGAGCAGAAACTCATACTTGCAAATATCCTTGCAAATAGCCTTGCGCAAAAGCACACTTCAGCAAGGCTGCTAAATCTCAGCGGGGGGCTGAATCGTGGGTTACAGGTTTACTGCAGAGCGCAGTGGTGATGACGTAGGGGTGTCGCTTGCCAGTGGCGATTTCGACGGCGATGGCAACACCGATTTGCTGATCGCCAGCGTTAAAAGCCTTGACGCGTCGAATGTCGAGCTTGGCGGGATTTATCTGATAAATGGAGATGAGCTTGCTGCTGCTGACGCCGCCGACGGCGCTACAGACCAAATAATTGAGCTGGGCAACGTTGCCGACCTTGCCAATTCATACAGGCTTTTGGGCGAAGCACCAGGCGACCAAGCCAGGGCCGTGACCGCGGGCGACGTCGATAATGACGGCAAAGACGACATCCTTATCGGCGCGTTAAATAACGATGAGGCTGGTACAGATTTTGGGGCCGTCTATCTGATTAACGCCGACGATCTCGCCGCCGCTGATGCCGCCGATAGTGCGGCTGATGGCCAAATTAACCTGGCCAATATCGCGGCACAGGCTGACTCATACAAGTTTTTGGGTGATGCTACCTCGAATCAAACCGGTGTTGGCCGTGTCAGGCTCGACGATTTTGACGGCGATGGTCAGGCCGACATTACCTTTACGGCACGCGACAATGGCGGGTCTGGCCCCGCCGATGGCCAGGTCTTCCTACTGAATGCGGATGCGGTCGCGGCAGCGGATGCGGCGGATGGCTCGACCGACGGTAAGGTCGCAGTCGCGAATATTCCGGGTCAAACGGCCTCGTACAGGTTTGATGCCGAAGGGACCGAGAACGCCCTCAACAAGCTGACAGTGATGGGTGACGTCGATGGCGACGGCCAAGTCGAACTTGGATTAGGCGCGCCCAATTTCTCGGGGATCTCCACGCAGTTCGGCGCTGCTTACATCCTCGATGACGATGAGATTGCGGCGGCAGATGCGGCAGACGGGGCTACTGACGGGATCATCGATGTCGGTGACATTGCGGCGCAGAACCTTTCGTATCGATTTGTCGGCGACGCGCCACTCGATCGCGTGGGCAGCGACATCAGTATCGCTGGCGATATCGATGGGGACGGCCAAAGCGACATTGTCATCGGTGCGGACGGCAACGACGGTGGTGCTAGCACCGGGGGCGCAATCTACATTCTGGATGACGATGCGATCACCGCCGCGGACGCCGCCGATGCAAGCACCAACGGTCTAATCAATGCCGAGAACATCACAGGACAGGCGCTATCCTACAAAATCGTCGGCGATTCGATCTTTACCAATGTCGGCTCTTTGATTTCTACGGCAGGCGACTTCGATGGCGATGGTCAAGAAGACATCGTATTTAACCGCGATACCGAAGAAGGTTCCGTCTTCCTCGTGGATGACGATGCGCTCGCGGCAGCCGATGCTGCTGATGGAAGCACCGATGGCACCATCAGTGTCACAAATATCCCAGGCATCTCGGGCTCATACCGCTTTGTCGGCGAGGCTAACGGCGATGATGCAAATGAGTTCGCAGTCGTCGGCGACACCGATGGCGACGGCAACCCCGACTTGCTCATCGGTGCGCCCAGCAGCAATGACGGTGGTTTCTCAGCGGGTGCTGCGTACCTCGCGCAGTCAAGCAACTTTGCCGCCTACGATGCAGCAGATGGCAGTACGGACGGGGTTATAGATCTGGCAAGTGTCTACTGCTTCGCGCCGGGCACCCAGATCGCGACGCCGTCGGGTGAGCGAGCGGTTGAGGATCTCCGTGCGGGGCAGCATGCGCTCAACAGCGACGGTCAGGCAGTACCAATCCTGTGGATCGGTCGGCATACGGTGTGCGTCGAGCGCGCAGGCGCGAACATGCAACCAGTACGCATTCGCGCCGGAGCCTTAGGCCCAACTGTGCCGACGCAAGATCTCGTCGTCACCGCAGATCACGGCATCATCGTCGATGGCTTCGTGGTAAACGCGCAGGCCCTGATCAATGGCGTAGAGATTGATTGGGTGCCTTGGCACGAGCTTCCAAATCGTGTGACGTTTTACCATATCGAGACCGAGGCCCACGACGTGATCGTCGCCAACGGGGCGCTGTCGGAGACCTTTGTTGACGCGGCATCAAGAGCGCACTTTGACAATTACGACGAGTATCTAGCCTTATTCGGCGCAGACCGGTTGGTGCCGGAAATGACGGCGATGCGCATTACAAGCCAAAGGTTGCTGCCGGATGACATCAAGCGCCGCTTGGGACTTTTGCCCATTAGTCGCGAGCGCGCGCTAATCGGGTAAAGGCACGGGCTTTTGAACGCTACGCCCAGCGGCAGCGCTCGCTTTGCTGACTGCGTCGGTTTCCGCCAGGCCCTCGGCGAGCGCCAACGCAAACGCCCCGTGCCAGACGTCTCCTGCGCCGAGCGTGTTTTTGGCCTCAACCGGCTCAACCAAGCTTTCTTGCACCCGCACGCCATCATGCATCAGTACCGAGCGGGGGCCGCGTGTCACGCAGGTCCAGTTTTGCAGCCGTCGCGCCGCCTCCGATACGCCGTCGCGGCCCGGATCGCCGGTAAAGTCGCGCAAGCCCTGTTCTGAGAACGCCACATGCGAGGCAAGCGGCAAGAGGTCTTCAATCGGCGCCACCGGTGCCTCGGCGTCGACTACGGCAGGTGTGCCAGCTTTACGTGCCGCCGGGAGCAACGCGGCCGCCGCGGAGCGCCAGCGCGTGTCCACCAAGAGCGCGTCAAACGGCGTATCCACCGGCGGTGGCTGCGAGAAAAGGCGCGCATCTCGATGGTTGATGACGGTGCGCTCGCCCGCTTCGTTGATCAAGATCGCTGAATGCGCTGTGGCAACGCCCGGGGCGGTGATCAGCGATGTCGTGTCGATGCCCATGTTCGCGAGTTCGCGCCGAATGAAATCACCCATCAGGTCATCGCCAATCGCGCCAGCAAGGGCAGCCTCGCCGCCCAAAGCCGCCACTGAGGCCGCGGCGTAGAGCGCACCGCCCCCGGCAACCATCCGGGCCGCACGCGCTTGATGCTTTTGCCCTTCTGCGGGGTGGGCATCGACAAAATACATCACGTCCACTGTGACAAGCCCCGCACAGACGACGCGCGGCCTAACCGGCATAGCCGAACACGCGCGGTAGCCACAAAACGATGCCGGGGAACAGAATGAGCGCGATCAACGCCACCACCAGCACCGACAAGAACAGCCAGATCTCGCGGATGATCTCGCCCAACGGGATGCGCGTCACCGCGTTGATCACGAAAAGTAGGATACCATAGGGCGGCGTGATTAGCCCGATCATGCAGTTGACCACCGCCACCACCCCGAAATGCACCAAATCGATGCCCAATTCGCGGCAGGCAGGCAAGAACAGCGGGATAATCACCAAGATGATCGTTGTGGCGTCGAGAAGACAGCCCAGCGCCAACAGCAACACATTTATCGCCAGCAGAAACACAAGCGGATGCACATCCAGCCCGACGAGACGGGCGGCGAGCATGTTGGGGATGTTTTCGGAGGCGACCACATAGTTCAGGATCAGCGCGCCACCGATCACAAGCCCCACCGCCGCTGAGGAGCGTGCGCTGTCCACCAGGATATCGGCCAAGGCGCGGAAGCTCAGGGCGCGGTAGAAAAAGGCCGCCAAAACCAAGGCATAAAACGCGGCCACCGCTGCAGCCTC
This sequence comes from Pseudomonadota bacterium, assembly GCA_038750765.1. Classification (GTDB taxonomy): domain Bacteria; phylum Pseudomonadota; class Alphaproteobacteria; order Rhodobacterales; family Rhodobacteraceae; genus Psychromarinibacter. The sequence continues at coordinate 4,683 of JBCDGW010000037.1, forward strand.
TGTCGGTGTCGTGACACCGCCATAGATGCCGTAGAGCAAGATCGCGGGCATGAGCAGGGCCGGGAAGGCGGTAACTGTCCGCCGCGGCAACTCGGCCAGCGGGACCGGCTCTTCCAGGGCGAACCCTCGGCGGTGGGATAGCCAGAAATTCATGCTCATCAGGACCAACCCCATGAACAGCCCCGGGACGATGCCGCCCAAAAACAGATAGCCAATCGATGTGTTTGAGACCAAAGCGTAAAGAACCATTGGGATCGACGGGGGTATAATCGGGCCAATGGTGGCAGAAGCTGCGGTGATCGCGGCCGCATAGCCCCGGGTGTAATGGCCCGACTTGGTCATCATTTCGATGATGATCTTGCCGATACCCGCCGCGTCCGCCACCGCTGAGCCAGACATGCCGGAAAAGATCAACGAGGCCACCACGTTCACATGGCCCAAGCCACCGCGAAACCGTCCGACAAGCGCCACGCAAAACCCCAATAGGCGGTCGCTGATGGTGCCCGCGTTCATGATGTTGGCAGCCACGATGAACAATGGCACCGCCAGCAAGATGAAGCTGCTGTAGAGGCCGTCCATCAGCACTTTGCCTGCCAGGCCAATATCGCCGCCCGAGGCCGCCATATAGATCAGCGACGAGATGAGGATCGCATAGGCAATCGGCATCCCGATCCCGGCAATCACGAAAATCGTCCCGATGCAGAGCAGGAACGCGAAGCTCACCCGTCGGCCTCGTGAAGGTCATGGATCGCAGGGTCTCGCGGATCTTGGAACGCGCGCCAAGCCGTCCAGGCATAGCGCGCCGACACCACCAGCAAAAACAGCATGTAGACTGAGTAGATATCGCGCATCCTGATCCAACCGCCGACCAGTTGCGACAGCGTGGCGGTCTTCTTCAGGCGCAGGATGTGGAACTTGTCCCAGGTGGGCTCGACCGAGATCAAAAGGCCAACCGCAATCACCAACGCGCCGATAATCAAGAACCAGCGCCGCAATCCGGGGCTGACGGTGTTGTATAGGATGTCAAAGGTTACGTGGTCTTGGTCGCGCACCACCAACGCGCAGCCCACGAAGATGATCCAGAGCCATAGCACCAGGCAGAACTCCAGCGTCCAGCCATAGCGCGTTGGCTCTAGCAGCGGCACCGCCTCGCCGATCCATTGCAAACGCGCGGTATAACGAATGGTGATTTGCAGGATGAATGTCAGGAACATCAGTGCCATGAGCGCACCGACGAAGTATTCCGCGCTGCGGCGGAGGGCCGTCCAAAGTGTCACCATTCCGCGCGTCCCGGCGTAGGGGGGCGACCGCCTGGGCCGCCCCGCAATGCGTTAGTTTCCGAGCGCGTTGATCTTTTCCAGCACGCCTTCGGGCCAAGAAGCCGCAAATTCCGAGCCCACATATTGCGCCTGCACATGCTCGCGGAAGGCTTTCAGGTCAGGCTCGTAAATGGTCAGGCCGTTTTCCGTCAGGAACGACGCCAGGCTCTCTTCTTTCTCCAACTGCTTTAGTCGCCCCGACTCGGCCGCCGCATCTGCAGCGGCTTGCACCGCGGCTTGCTGATCGGGGGTCAGATTGTCCCAAACCGCCTTTGAAAATGCCACGTAGTTGAGATCGACCAAATGCGAGGTAAGCGCGATCTGGCATGTCACTTCGTAGAACTTAGCGTCCACCACGGTGGGAAGCGGGTTGTCCTGACCGTCAACCGAACCGGTCTGCAAGGCAGTGTAGACTTCGGTAAACGCCATCGGGGTCGGGTTGGCGCCAAGCGCCTTACCCAGAAACTGCCAGGCATCGGTACCCGGCATCCGCAGGTTCACACCGGCGAGGTCCTCGGGCGTTTGCACATTCAACTCATCCTGGCACTGGCGCAGGTTCACGTGGCGACGCCCCAGATACATGACGCTGAGCAGCTTGACGCCCAATTCCTCTTCGACCTTGGCCTTGAAGGGGTCCATCAGCGGGTCGTTAAACACGGCCACTTGGTGGTCGGCATCCTGATGCACATACCCGGTGGCAAAGATGGAAAACTCGGGGAAGTACTGCGCCAATTCCTGCGCCGAGGCGATCGACATCTCCAAGTCGCCCGAGGCGATGGCCTCCAGCTCGGAGTTCTGCTTGATCAGCGAGGCGTTGTAATGGGGCTCATAGGTGGCGAATTCGGCCACCGCCGGTGCGAACACTTCGGCCAGAGCAACTGAGCGTTGGTCGGTCTCTGAGGCAGGCGTGGACATACGCAGGGTTATCGTGTCGGCGAGCACCGGTGCGGCGACCAACGCCGCGGCCAGCGCCACCCCGCTCGTTTTCAATATGCTTTTCATAGTCTCCTCCTCCGTTGGATTAGTATGGGTTTTCCCGCTTATGGTTCAGATGCCCAAGGCGCGCCTCTTCGAGCTCTCGATATGGGCGTGGATCGCCGTCAACGTCGCCGGTTTGTCGCGTGCCATGAGCGCGCGGATCACCTCCAAGTGCACATCCAGAACTGAAATCGCGTGATCGGGCAGCATTCTGGTATCGCTGTTGCGAATGAGCCGGATCTTAATCGCGTTCACCCGATGGATGTCGGAGATGATGGCGTTGCCCATATGGTCGACGACATGGTCATGGAAAGCCCAGTCGATGTGCTGCGCTCGGCTCAGTCGCTCGGGCGTGACGCCTTGCGCGCATTCATCGCGGATACCAGCGTGCTCATCATGGATGCGTTGAATATCGGCGTCGCTCGCATGATCGCAGAAGGCGGCGAAGGCCTCGCCCTCGATGATCTGGCGCAATTGAAAAGCGTTCCGGATCAGGTCGAGGTCGATGGACAACACCTGCAATCCGCGTTGCGGCGATGTGCGGATCAGCCCGTCAGCCTCTAGCCGCGGGATCATTTCGCGGATCGCGCCCAAGGGGAAACCGGTAAGCTGAACCAGGTCTCGTTGCGACACGAACTGGCCCGGCTGAATGTCGCGGGTCAGCAGCATCCCGGTGAAACTCGAATACGCGTGGTCGCGCAATCTAGCAGCGGCTTCAGCCATGTCCGACGCCCTCTTGCTCGGCAAAAAGCGCGGCCCTCTCATCGTGGCTAAGCGGTTGGAGCGGCGGACGCGGGCGCTCCCAGGCCAGGTTGCCTGTGTGCTCCGCAAGCATGGCTTTCAAACCGGGAATGACCGGCACCGAAAGCACGCGGTCCACGAGCCGCGAAATCGACGGGTCTTCAGTCGCGGTCTCAACCACGCGCACCATCCGCTCCGGGTAGAGGTTGGCCACACCGCAGATGCTGCCAGCACCGCCAAGCCCAACTGCCCGATGCAGCAGTCTTTCGTCACCCACGAGCACCGGAACTGCCCGCGTCTCGATGAGAGCCTTTGCATTCTCCCAGTTGCCAGAACTATCCTTCACAGCGATCACCCGGTCCGGGGCATGCGCGGCAAGCCGCGCTACCAAATCCACCGAGAGCGAAACCTGGGTGAGATGCGGGATGTGGTAGAGGATGACCTGCGCCGTTGGGTCGGTCTGCGTTAGCAGGGCTGCGTACCAATCAAAAATCGCCTGATCCCTGGCGTCTTTGAAAAAAAACGGCGGCACGATCAGAAAACGGGTAACGCCATAGGACAAGCCTTCGGCAATCTGCGCCTGCGCGTCCGCTATCGCTGTCGCGAAAACACCGAGGATGATCTTTTCGGCCGGGCATTGCGCGGACAATAGGGCCGCCAAGCCGATCCGCCGCTCACCCGCGCCAATGGAGGAGCCCTCGCCGGTAGTGCCGTATAGCGTGACGCTACTCACCCCGGCCTGCAGCGCGGATTTGGCGTGCTGAGCGAGAAGCTCGGGCAGGATATCTCCGGTGTCGGAGAAGGGTGTGGTCAGGGCGACCGAAACGCCAAAGCTTGCCCGCAATTGCCATCCTCCCTTACCGTGAGAACGCTAACATCGCACTGACATGTCAGTCAACAAGCGCATGTTTTCCGATCATTCCGACCTCAACTGGCGTCTGCGGAGGCGGCTTTCAGATGGTAACTCATCTTTGCACGGCGTATGGGCAGCGTAACTCAGCCACTGGTTTATGCCCGATGCCATCCCTCGAAATCCTCGCCGCCTTCATCCTCGCCACCAGCATCTTTGCGTATATGCCGGGCCCGTCGACACTCTACGCCGCGGCGCAAACCATGGCGCGCGGGCGCCGGGCCGGTTGGTTCGCTGCGCTCGGGATTCACATCGGCGGCTATGTGCACGTGCTAGCAGCCGCTATCGGCCTTGCCTTTTTGTTCGAAGCGGTGCCGCCGCTTTACCTAGCGCTTAAGCTGGCCGGGGCGGCGTATCTTGTCTGTCTCGGTTTCAGCATGATCAGGGGCGCCTCAAACGCACCTACGGCGCCAGACAAAACCGGGCCAAAAAGCGCGCGGCGTGCATTCTGGCAGAGCGCCTCCGTCGAGATCCTGAATCCCAAGACCGCGCTATTCTACCTGGCGTTCTTGCCCCAATTCGCAGATCCAAGCGCCGCGTTTCCGATCTGGATGCAACTCCTGATCCTCGGCACCGTGGTCAATGCCATGTTCTCCAGCGCTGATGTGATTTGCGTCATCCTGGCCGATAAAATCGCCAGCTTCTTCAAAACCTCAGGGTACGGCCACCGTCTTGCGCAAAGGCTTGGGGGCAGCATCCTAATCGCGCTCGGCATCAATCTCGCCTTCGACAAACGCTGAACGCTACCCAAAAAACAAAGCGGCGCAGGTCGCCCCGCGCCGCCTCTGGCTCAAAGGAATGTGATCACTTCACGCAGGTGTCGATATTGTCGTTATCGCACACATCGAGACCGGTGAAGATCGGGCTCTCAACCTCTTTGCCCTCGACGATATCCTTCAGCACGAACATCGCCTTGTAGCCCATCTCAAACGGGCGCTGACCGACGAGGCCGTTGCCGAGCCCATCTTTGGTCTGCTCAAGCTGCATCGGCAGAGTATCGGCCACGACGATGGTCAACTCGCCCGCATCCATTTTGGCTTTGTAGGGCTCAGCCGCCGAACGATACGCATTATCGAACCACTGGGTGAATGCGCCGGTCGAAAGGAACGCGGTGAGGTCAGGGTTCGCGGCGAGCACGTCAGACATACCCTGAACCGCCACGTTACCGTCATCATTGGTGATCAGCGGGCAGCCCGAGATCTCGGTCCAGCCGCCTTCGCCCTCAAGCGCTTTACCCGGAGGCGTGCCAGTATCCATACCAGACAGGGTATCGCGGGCCCCTTTCAAGCGCTCGTTGTGGTTGGCTGCCGCCGCACCGCCAGTCTGCAGACAGATGCTGCCGCCATCGGGGTGACGCGCCATCACAAGCTTGGCCAGGTTCACGCCGATGTCGTAGTTATTGGTGCCGACATAGGTGGCGCGTAGCTCGCTGTCTTCGGGCAGTAGGTCGGAATCCCAGGTGATCACCGGAATGCCCGCGGCAACTGCGTCTTGCAGCACTTTGCCCATCGCAGGCGCGTTGGATGGGGCAACGGCGATCCCGTCCACACCCTTGGTGATCAGGTCTTGCACAATCTGGATCTGCTCAAGCTCGGTGTGTTCCCCGGGGCCAATATATTCGCAGGTCACATCGTCAAGCTCATCTTGCGCCTGGAAACAGCCATCGCGCGCCAGGTCAAAGAACGGGTTGTTCATCGCCTTGGGCACGAGCGCAAACGTCTTTGAATGACCGTCCGCCATAGCCATGCCAGCCATCGCTGTCATTGCCACGGTCGCCGCCATGGTCGTTGCGAGTAGTTTCTTCATTCTATCCTCCCATAGAGATTTGAAGAGTTGCAGGTGATTTGCGGGGTCTTACTTGCCCCTTCGGTTGCGGATCTGTTCCAAAAGCACCGCTAGGATCAGGAACAGCCCAACAAAAAACTGCTGCCACAGCGCTGGTATACCGGCCAGGATCAGCGAATTGCGGATAAGCTCGATCAGCGCAGCACCAATCGGCGCCCCGAGCGCGAACACAATACCGCCCATCAGGTTCGCACCGCCGATCACAGTCGCGGCGATGACGGTAAGTTCCCATGTAAAGCCCATCGCGTTGGTCACCGAGCCGGTATAGCCGACGAACAGAAATGCCGATAACCCCGCGGTCATTGAGCAGACCACATAGACAGAGACGAGCATGCGCTCGACCGGGATACCGGAAAGCTTGGCCGCATGCGCGTTGCCGCCGATCGCGATCACCCAGCGTCCCCACCGCGAGAAGCGCCATACCCACCAAAACACCGCCGTGAGCACTGAAAGCACCCAGACGACATTCGGGATCCGCAGGATGCTACCGCCGCCGATCCACTCAAACAGCTCCTGGTCGGGGCCGAAATCCCAGATCATTTGGTTGTTGGAAACCACCCGCGCCAGGGACACCACAATCGACAGCATACCGAGCGTCACCACGAAAGGCGGCATCTTAAGATAAGCGATCAGCACGCCATTGACCAAACCGACAAGCGCCGCGACGGCCATACAGCCCAGAAAGCCCATTTCAATGCCCCAGCCCGCCTGCATCAGAAGGCCGGTGATAATCCCCGATAGACCAACGAGTGAGCCCACGCTCAAATCGATCCCGGCAGTGCAAATGACAGCCGACATGCCCAGCGCCATGATGCCGAAAAAGGCCATGTTGCGGGTGATGTTGAAGATGTTGCGCTCGGTCATGAACGCGTCCGAGACGTAGGACATCACGGTCGCTAACGCGATCAGCGCAATGAATACCCAGAACGGTTGGGTCCGCAAAATGACAGCGATACCCGACACTTCCTGGCGAAGCGTGATGCTCTCGTCGATGGCGGCGTGGTCGGTTCGCGGCGCTTCGGTTGTGTTGGTCATGCTGCTTCAATCGCCCCGATAATTAGCCCGGTCACCTCTTCGGGTGTCGTGGTGTCTATGCGTTTATCGGCCACCTTGATGCCGCGGCGGAGCACGGCCACCCGATCGCACACGTCGAACACGTCGGGCATGCGGTGGGAGACGAGGATGACCGCGTGGCCGGTATCTTTGAGGCGGTGGATCAACGCCAACACCTCTTTCACCTGGCGCACTGAGATTGCGGCTGTCGGTTCGTCCATGAGAACCAATTGCGGGTCGCTCAACCGGGTGCGCGCGATAGCCACGGCTTGGCGTTGCCCGCCCGACATCTGCTTGACCAGATCGCGCGGCCGCGTCTCGGATTTCAACTCCGCGAAAAGCTCGCCAGCCTTTTGGTACATCGATGGATAGTCGAGCATGGAGAACGGCCCGACTGTTTTGCGCAACTCACGCCCGAGGAACACATTCGCCGCCGCGGTAAGGTTGTCGCAAAGTGCCAGATCTTGGTAGACGATCTCGATACCGGCCTCGCGCGCATCCAGCGGCTTGGCAAATTTGACCGCGCTCCCATCAATCCGGATCTCACCGCTGGTCGGGGCGAAGTTCCCCGCGATGATCTTCATCAGCGTCGACTTGCCCGCACCGTTATCGCCCATGAGCCCGACGGCTTCGCCCGGAGCAACCGACAGATCGACACCCTGCAACGCGTGGATCGCACCAAAACTCTTGGTGATGTTCGTGAGCTCCAACAGGCTCATACGGTCCTCCCCTACCGCGTGGTCTGCCCGACTACTGTGCCTTTCCTTTGCCCGGTTGGCTACGATTTTGTTGCCGCATCGCTGTGCCGGCCGGAAAGATATTCAATTACAGAAACTTACGAAGCCGCTGTGCTTTTTAGCGCTAACGATACACCAATCCGCCCCGGGCGTTCTGCTAGCCGGCGGGCGCTTGTTGGTGTGGCCCATCCGCTTTCATGTTCTCTGCTAAAATCTCGAACACCCGCTTAAACTCACCCACGCCAACCCGCTCAAGGATGTCACCCGAGATCTCTTCAATCGACCAAATCCATGAGCGCGCCGGGTCATGCAACATCGACCATCGGCTGAACATGCGTTCCGGCACATCCTGGAAAAAGCGCAGCTTAACATCGACATGCCGATCATCGTGGCGGATCCGCTGAAACGTGTTGTCGACAGCACCGCGCGGGCCTTCGAGAAGCTGCAGGAACACGTCATGGCGGCAAACGAGCGCCCCGGTGATCCCGTCGCGTTGATTGCAACGGCGCGCATCGAGCAAGATCCCGTCAAGCGTGGCTTGGTCGTACCCGAACGGTTGCGACGAGTAGATGAGTTGGAATGTGTCCTCGATCGTTCATCTCCCAGCAGGGGCCCGGCACCCAGGCATCTGGCCAAAGCCTAACGAGAGCGGCATGCAAAGTCTTGCGCAAACTTGGCGGGCCAGTCGGCCTTGTGCGACGCCGTAGCTTCGGAGCGATCAGCCGGCAAGCACATCCGCCGCTTTGGCGAAGAAGTCTTCGGCGCCGAAATTGCCCGACTTTAGCGCCACGACGAGGGAGGGGCCCGCTCGCAACGCGGGAACGCCGGGATCGATCTCGGGCCCGATTGCCAATTCCCCCAGGCGCAAGGCCTCGACGACCGCGCCCGACGTCTCACCGCCCGCTGTGATGATCCGTTCAACGCCTGCCTCTCTGGCTAACTGCGCCAACTCAGCGAAGAAACCTTCAATCGCGGCGGCTGCCTTGTCGCGGCCAAACTGCTTTTGCACAGCCGCAACAACATCCGGATCGGCGGAGCTATAAATCAACGGCACCGCGCCCGCCTCTAAGGCCCACGCAAGCATGTCTTTCGCGGTGACCCGCGCTTCGATGATGTCAGCCGCCGCCACCTGTCGCGTGGGGAATTGCGCCGCGTGACGCTCGATCTGCTTGCGGGTCGCGACCGAACACGAGCCTGACAGAGCAAGCGCCTGCCCGGCCTGCCCCGTCCAGGCTGGCGCGCCAGGCTTAGCGCCGAAGTTGCGCGGCAAGCCCAACGCCACACCAGAGCCGCCAGTAATCAACGTGAGCCCTGCCGCGGCACGGCCGATTTCCATCAGATCCTCGTCGCGGATAGCGTCGACCACGATATGCCTTTTGCCCGCCGCGTGCTGACTATCGAGCGCGCTGCTTATGGCATCAGCCCCCGCAAACACAGCCGTAGCATCCACATGACCGACAGGATATCGGCTTTGCAAGGCTAGCCAGCGCCGCAGATCCGGGTCGGTCATCGGTGTCAGCGGATGCGCCTCCATCCCGCTTTCGCTAAGCAGGGTATCCTTGACAAAGAGGTGGCCTTGATAAACCGACCGCCCGGTGCCCGGAAACGCGGGGCACACGATCACCCGATCCGCCTCGAGCGCCTCCGCCAAGGCGTCCGCTACAGGGCCGATATTGCCCTCTGGGGTCGAGTCGAAGGTGGAGCAGTACTTAAAAAAGAACTGGGTGCAGCCCTGCGCCTTGAGCCAGTCGAGCGCGGCGAGCGATTGGGCGATAGCATCTGCCGCGGCGATTGAGCGCGACTTCAGCGCGACAACGCCCGCTTCGACACCAGGCTCGGCAGCATCTTCGGGTACGCCGGTATATTGCACAACGCGCATACCCTGTTTCGCCAAGGTATTGGCCAGATCACTCGACCCGGTAAAATCATCGCCGATACAGCCCAGCTTCATTTTGGGGCCTTAGGCAGGGTCAATCCCGCCGCCTTTGCATATACCTTGGCGACAGCGGCATCATCTTCGTGACCCAGACCCATTGACACGGCGTGCAGATATTGCTGCAGCGCCGCCTCCGCGATCGGTGCGCTGAAGCCCACGCTCTTGGCCGCATCGAGGACGATACCCAAATCTTTTGGCCAGATGTTCACTTGGCTGTGGGGGGTGTAGTCGCCCGCAACGACGTGAGGGGCCCGGTTTTCAAGCATCCATGACGTGCCCGCGCATTTGCTGATCACGTCCAGGAAGGTGGCGGGCGCGATGCCTTGGGTCATCCCAAAGGTCAGCGCCTCGGCCATGGTGGCGATGTGAACACCGGCGAGCAGTTGGTTCACCGCCTTCATCGCCGAGCCAGCACCGGCGGCATCGCCAAGCCGGAACACCGTCTCGGCCACCGCTTCCAAAATCGGCTCGGCCCGAGCGAACGCCGCCGCGCTGCCCGAGGCCATCACGCCGAGCGCCCCCTGCGCCGACTTAACCGAACCGCCGGAAATCGGTGCGTCGAGATACAAAACCCCATGTTCGCCGCATCGGCTTTCCATATCCTTGGCAAAGTCGGGCGGGACAGTGGCGCATGCCATCACCAGCGCGCCGGGACGCAGGGAGGCGACGATACCGCTCTCACAGAAGAGCACCGCGTCGACCTGAGCCGCGTTCAGCACAACGACGATCACCGCATCAAGCTCCGGCGCAATGGCGTGCGCAGCGCCCGTTTTGCCGCCTTCCGCCACCAACCGCGCCATCGGGGCGTCATTCACGTCAAAGCCGTAAACATCGAAGCCCGCCCGAAGGCATGATTGCGCCATGCCGTAGCCCATGGAGCCGAGGCCGAAGACAGCGATGGTTTGGGTCATTGAACAGATCTTTCTCGGTATCGCGGAACCTCACGCTAACAGAATTATTGGCGAAAGCGACCACGCGATGCGTTTCATCGCCTCGGGCCTATCTGATCCTGTCAGCAGCTAAAACGGGCTTTGCGTGCACCCAGGAAAACCCACCAGACGATGCCGTCGCTTAGCGAGGTGCGCCCGCGTCGAGGCGCGCCAGAAGATCCAAGATCTGCTCATACCCGTCTTCACCCAAGATCGCTTGAAACGTGCTCACGAGTTCGAAAACGCGATCTGCGTTATCGTCGATCACTTGCTGACCCTCTTGGGTAATCGCGTTGATGTGACGGCGCCGATCCAATGAGTCGCGTTGCTGCGATATCAATCCCTTACCGCGAAGCGTCGTCGTCATCCGCGTGAGAGAGGGCATCAAGAGGCATGTGCGGTTGGCCAATGTCTGACTATCCATCGCGCCAAACTCGGCGAGCACCCGCAGCACACGCCATTGTTGCTCTGTCACGCCGGTATCGGCCAGCATAGCGCGAGCCGATACCATCACCCCTTCGCGCGCACGCAGCAGCGCAAATGGCAGAGAGCGTGCGGTAGACGGAAGCTGTGCACTCATGGAAACCTGGCTTGCCTGTTAGCAGCGCATGTTGACAGCGCCATCGCGGCATACTTACCCTTGAAAAGATTAAGGTGTTTAGAAACTCGATTAAAGAAATTCGATGCCGCATCTTCAAATCGAGTATTCCGGAAACCTCGACGACCGGGTCGATATCGCAGGCTTGTGCGAGCACCTGCGTCGGGCCGCATCTGAGATTGAGGCCTTCCCCAACCCCGGCATTCGCGTGCGGGCGGTGCGGGTTGCGCATTATGCCATTGCTGACGGAAACCCCGAACACGGGTTCATCGATCTGTCGATCCGGCTGCGGGCGGGGCGCAGCGCGGCGGTCAAGCAAGACGCCACCGCCCGGCTGTTCAGCGCGATGAAGGACTATGTGGCCCCCGCCATGGCCAGTCATTCCATCGCGATATCAGCTGAGATGCGCGACATAGATCCGGCTCTCTCGCCGAAATACAGCAACACACGCGACCATTTGGGGAGGGTTGATGACCGCGCTTGAAGACAATCTGAGCAAGCTTGAGGGCTTTCTCAAACGCTTTCGCTCCGGGGGTGTCCCCAACCGCATCGGCGGGGCGGACGCGCCCGGGTCTGGCGGTGTTTTTCCGACGATCTCGCCGGTTGATGCCAGTGTGATTTGCGATGTTGCGCGCGGTACGGCTGCCGATATCGACACGGCCGCGCGCGCCGCCCATGGCGCATTCCCCGCTTGGCGCGATATGAAGGCCACCGAGCGTCGTGCGATCTTGATCCGGATCGCCGAAGGCATTGAAGCCCGCACCGAAGAGATTGCGCTGTGCGAATGCTGGGATACTGGCCAAGCGCTGAGGTTCATGTCGAAAGCGGCTTTGCGCGGCGCGGAGAATTTTCGCTACTTCGCCGATCAGGTGGTGCAGGCGCGCGACGGCCAGCATTTGAAATCGCCGACGCTGATGAACATCACCACGCGGGTGCCCATCGGGCCGGTCGGCGTGATCACCCCTTGGAACACGCCGTTTATGCTGTCGACGTGGAAGATCGCGCCGGCGCTCGCCGCGGGTTGCACTGTGGTGCACAAGCCAGCAGAGGCCTCGCCATTGACCGCGCGCCTGCTCATCGAGATTGCGGAAGAGGCGGGCCTGCCGCCCGGCGTTATGAACACGGTAAACGGGATGGGCGAGGAGGCCGGTAAAGCGTTGTGCGAACACCCGCTGCTGCGCGCCATCGCTTTTGTCGGCGAAAGCCGCACCGGCAGCCTGATCACCAAGCAGGGCGCCGACACGTTAAAGCGCAATCACCTGGAACTTGGCGGCAAAAACCCGGTTATCGTGTTCGATGACGCCGATCTTGATCGCGCGCTCGATGCGGTGATCTTTATGATCTACTCGATCAATGGCGAACGCTGCACGTCCTCTTCGCGGCTGCTTATCCAAGACAGCATCCGCGCCGAATTCGAGGCCAAGCTCTTCGAGCGGGTCAAACGCATCAAGGTCGGCCATCCGCTTGACCCGAGCACCGAAGTGGGCCCGCTCATCAGCGCCGAGCATTTTGACAAGGTGACCCGCTATTTCTCGGTCGCCCGCGAGGAGGGTGCGACAATCGCCGCCGGGGGTACCGCCATTGACGGGCCGGGGTATTTCGTCGAACCCACGCTCTTCACCGATGCCGCGAACAGCATGCGTATCTCCCAGGAGGAGATCTTCGGCCCGGTCCTCACCTCAATTCCGTTTTCCGACGAAGCGGAGGCGTTGCAGATCGCCAATGACACGCCCTATGGCCTGACAGGCTATGTTTGGACCAACGACCTGACCCGTGCGCTGCGGTTTACCGACCGGTTGGAGGCGGGGATGATCTGGGTCAACTCGGAAAATGTCAGGCACTTACCCACCCCCTTCGGCGGCGTAAAGGCGAGCGGTATCGGCCGCGACGGCGGGGATTGGTCGTTCGAGTTCTATATGGAGCAAAAGCATATCGGCTTCGCGACCGGCGCGCATAACATCCCCAAACTGGGAGCGCTCTGATGCCTGTGCCGGCGCCAAATCTCTATCCGCCCTTTAATACTATCAGGCTCAGCCATGTCGGTCTCAATGTCGCTGACCTCGCTGCCTCGCGCGCCTTTTATGCCGAGACGCTGGGGCTACAGGTGACGGATGAAACCGAGCGCCACGTTTATCTGCGGGCCATGGAGGAGCGCGGCCATCATTGCGTGATCTTGCAGCAATCCGATCAGCCGGGCACAGTGGAAATGCTGGGTTTTAAAACCTTTGATGATGCCGACTTAGACCGCGCCGCTGCCTACTTTGCCGATAAAGGACAGCAAACCGCGTGGGTGGATCGGCCTTACCAAGGGCGCACGTTGCGCACACAAGACGACGCAGGCATTCCCCTTGAATTTTACCACCAGATGGACCGGCTCCCCCCGATCCACCAGCAATACGCGCTCTACCGCGGGGTAAAGCCGCTGCGCATCGACCATTTCAACTGTTTCTCGCCTGACGTTGACGCGTCCGTGGCGTTCTACTCGGATTTCGGCTTTCGGGTGACCGAGTATACCGAGGATGAAGCGAGCGGCAGGCTTTGGGCCGCATGGATGCACCGCAAGGGCGGCGTGCACGATATCGCGTTCACGAACGGCACCGGCCCGCGCTTGCATCATGTGGCGTTTTGGGTGCCGACGCCGCTCAACATCATCGATCTGCTCGATCTGATGGCAACCACCGGCTATGTCAGCCATATCGAGCGCGGCCCAGGGCGACATGGCATCTCGAACGCTTTCTTCCTCTATATCCTCGACCCCGATGGGCACCGGATCGAAATCTATTGCTCCGATTATCAAACGGTCGACCCCGATCTAGAGCCGATCAAATGGGACCTTAAAGATCCGCAGCGGCAAACGCTTTGGGGCGCCCCCGCGCCGCTCAGTTGGTTTGAGAACGGCTCGGCCTTTGTCGGTGTGCCGACCCGAGACAGCGCTTTGGCCGCCACCCCGATCATCGCGCCATGAGCCGCGAAACGCCTCGATTTACCAGCTTTGCGGTGGGAGATACCCGCGGCTACGGCGTTGAAACCGACGCGGGGATCATCGCGCTGAACGAGGTGTTCCCGCACTGGCCCAGTTTACTCGACGTGGTCACGGCGGATGGGCTTGCAGAGCTGGCGAACGCAGCAAACGCCCGCGCCGTCACCCATACCCGCTTTGACCACGACATGGTGCTGCCCAACGCAGCGCGGATCTTATGCGTTGGGGTGAACTTTCCTGACCGCAATGCCGAGTACAAAGACGGCAGCGCTCAGCCTCAGCACATGTCGCTGTTCCCACGCTTCGCGAGCGGGTTCACGGGCCATAATCAGCCGCTGATCCGACCGCCTGAGAGCCATATGCTTGATTACGAGGGGGAAGTGGCGATCGTCATCGGCAAAGGCGGACGGCGGATCGCGGCGGACACAGCGTATGACCATATCGCCGCGTTAACGCTGTGCAACGAAGGCACAATCCGCGACTGGGTGCGCCATGCCAAGTTCAACGTGACGCAGGGCAAAAACTGGGATCGCTCGGGCGCGATGGGGCCCTGGCTTGTCCCGTTCACCGACGCAGCGCAGCTCGATCAAGCGCGGATCGAAACCCGCGTGAATGGCGCGTTGCGTCAGCAAGACGACCTGGCCAACATGCTATTCCCGATCCGCGAGCAGATCGCCTACATCTCCACCTTCATGGCTTTGCGCCCCGGCGATGTCATTGTCACCGGAACCCCGACAGGCGCCGGGGCCCGCATGGATCCACCGCAATTCCTGCGCCCCGGCGACGTTGTCGAGGTTTCGGTCAACGGCATCGGCACCTTGCGCAACAGCGTCGCTGATGAGGCCGTGGCTTAGCTTTCTTCACGAAAGTCCGCCACGGTAAACTTGCGCACCGGGTTTCCGCGTTCCAGCGCGTGGTGCATTTTGTGCAGGCCGGATTTGCGCGCTTCGGCAGCAGCAGCGCCTTGCGCGTCCGCAAGCGATTGCAACCGTTCTAGGGCCAGCGCTTTGTTGCGGTGTTGCGAGCGGCCGTCGCGAACAGTCACCGTAAGCCCGGTTGGAGAATGCACCGCCCGAACCGCACTATCGGTGGTGTTCTGATGCTGCCCGCCGGGGCCGCCGGCTCGCAGGGTCGAAAACACCACATCCGCCTTGGCGATGCGCACGTCGCCTTCGGCCTGCGGCTCTAACGCGAATACACCGACGAACCAATTGCTACGCTTGTGATGGCGCCTGATCTGGCTTTGCATCCGCCAACGGATCGTACCCACCCAGTCAGCGGCGAAACGGGCGGCCCCGCTACCGTGGGCGACCACGACAGCAGAGGCAGGCCCGTGCTCTCCCTCACCGCGATGGACCGACAGCGACAGCCCCGCGAGGGCGGCTTCCGCTTGCATGCGGGCGAGGATGTGCCCAACCGCTTGGCTGCACTCCGCCGGGCCTTTTCCAGCGGTGACGAGCAGCGCGTGGTGATTTTGCTCGATCATTGCGCGCCCTCCCGGGTCTTTTTGAACGTCAGCAGCGGATGCAGAGTGGCAACGCGCTCAGCGACACCTGTAGCCTCCAGATCAGCCGCCACCGCCTCCGCGGATTTGTACGCGGCGGGCGCTTCCTCCACCAACAGGTCTCGATCTTCGCAGATCACCCGGCCCCCGAACGGTGTGCGCTGCATCGCTTCCAGATCCGAGCGCTTGCTGCGGACACGGCCGTGCATCGAGCTGCGGTCATAGCGTCGCCCTGCGCCATGGGCCATCGAGTTGAGCGCAGCAGGCTGATCGAGGCACCGCATCAGATAGCTGGCCGTCGCGCGCGAGCCCGCCAGCGGCACCAACGGCCCGGCCACAGCAGCGCCTTTACGGTGCAACCACCCGTCCTGCGTTCGCGCGAGCAGATTGTGCGGCGCATCTGCGATCAACGTTGCATCAGCGCGCAAGGCATCGGCCGCGCGCTCCGCGATAAGTTGGCGGTTCAGCGCCGCCCAGGCGACCGCCTGATCATGGAGACGCAGATAATCAAGCGCCTCATCCTCCGTCAGGCCATCGGCACAATTCCCCAAACGGGACAGGATCGACGCGCCAAGCCCGCGCGAGCCGGAATGCACCAGAAGGCACAAGCGCGCCGGGTCCAACCCCGCATCGGCCGAAGCGACAATCTGCACCTCACAGAAGTGGTTGCCGCCGCCAATCGTGCCCAAAGCCTCGGCGAAAAGATCAGCTGGCAGCCCCACCGCTTCCAACCTGTCATGCGGCGCGTCGTCTAGCGGCGCACCCAAGGCGCGGATCCGGCGCATCGCCATGTCGAGCTTGAATTTGCGCGGTGCTAAGTCCAGCTGAAACAGGCTCATACCACAGCCGATATCGCTGCCGATCAGATGCGGATACACCCGGTCCGCGATAACTGCGCACCCGACCGGCCCGTATTTACCGGGGTGCAGATCGGGAAACGCGGCGGCGCGCGCTACACCTGCCCAAGCGCCGATCTGGTTCAGTTGATCAACCGCGCGGCCTTCGATCCAAGCGCGGTCGGTGAAAAAATGCGTGATGCGCTGCTCAGTCGGCAAAACAGCCGCACTGCCGGCATCCATAGGAGTGCCCATGAAAAGAAGTCCGTAAATAACGTCAGGGGGGCGTCATGCCCGATGGATCTCAAGGAGGCGTCGCGCCTACCGGTCGATCTGCCCGAGAAGGGCGTGCAAAGCTGTCATCATGGGCTGCCCTCCTATGCTAGGCGTTGACGATGGGCGCCGTGTATCGCGCTCGAACGATTCTGGCAAAGAAAATCGTGACGGCGCTAGATCAGCGCGGTCGACAAGATGGGAAACCGGCTCAGCAGGATCAGAACGACTGTGACGGCCAGCAAAAACGGCCATAGCGAGCGCAGGATTTGCCCAGCGCCGACACCGCTCATCGAGGACGCGATATAGAGCCCGACGCCAACCGGCGGGGTCAGAAGGCCCAAAACGAGATTAAGGCACATCACCACGCCGAACTGATAGGGGCTGATCGAGTAATCGTTCATCGCGATCGGCAACAGGATCGGGGTGATCAAAATTACCGCTGCGATCCCGTCGATCAGCATGCCGACGAACAGCAACACCAGATTAATGATGAGCAAAAACAAAAACGGGTCGGAGGTGATCGAGGTGATCAAAGCCGCGAGTTTCTGCGGCAGCGCCTCATAGATAATGACCCAGCCGAATACGTTGGCTGCGGCGATCATGAAAATGATCAGCGAGGCATTGATCGCGGTACGCTTGAACATCTCGAACAGCGCCGAGGGCTTCAGCTCGCGGTAGATCAGCCACCCGACCCAAAAGGCGATCAGCGAGGCGATAGCAGCGCTTTCTGTGGGTGTAGCGATGCCGAACAGGATGCCGCCGATGATTGCCAAGGGGATCAACCCAGCGGGCAGGCAGTAAAGCAAGGCCTGTATAGCATCTTGGCGCGCATACCAGGCGCCACGTGGGAAAGCGCGCACGAAACCGATCGTAGCAATGACCAGGGCGAAGGCTAGCGCGAGCATCATCCCCGGTATCACGCCCGCGATGAACATGTCGCCAATAGGCACCTGCGCCAAAACGCCGAAGATCACAAACAGCATCGATGGCGGGATCACCGGCGCGAGCAGGCCACCCGCCGCCGTCGTCGCGGCCGCAAAGCCTTTGTCATAGCCCTCATTGGCCATCTCTGGTGTCATCGCGCGCGCCATCACCGCGATCTGAGCGGTGGCCGAGCCGATAATTGCCGCCATGAACATATTGGCCAGCAGGTTGATGTAAGCCAAGCCGCCGCGGAACCCCCCGACGAACACGCGCGCGGCATTGATCAAGCGCCGCGTCATGCCGCCTTCGTTCATCATCTCGCCGGTCAGCATGAAGAGTGGGATCGCGAGCAGACCGTAATTCTCAAGCCCCGAGAACATCTTCTGCGCAAAGCTATCGTAGAGAACAGTGTTGCCCGATTCCCAGATGTACCAAATCGCGGTGAGCGCCAGGACAAGCGCCACTGGCACGCCGATCAGCAGCTTGAAAGCGAAGATAACCGGCGTCATGCGGTGCGCGCCTGGACAGTTTCAGGGGCCTTGAGCAGGTTTGCGGCCGCGTGCAGGGTCACCCCGAAGGAGAACAGCCACATCACCAGCCAGATCCAAACTTTCTTGATCCCAAGCGTCGAGGTCGGCTCGTCGTAGATGAAGTTAAATGTGGCACCCTGAAACGCCTGCACATCGAAGCCCTGCCGCGCTAGCTCAAGGGGATTGAACCAACGCCAGCAAAACCACAGCATGAACAGCGCAAAGAGCAGCACCAACGCATCAACAATCTTTGCCGCGATACGCTTGGCGCTGTCGGGCAATTGATCGGTGACCACCGTGATCGCGACGCTGTGGCCGTAATGGATTGCTGCCGAGGCACCTAGGAAAGTCATCCACGCCATCGCGTATATGGCCAGCTCATCCACCCAAAAGAGCGCTGCGCCAAGGCTGCGCGTGGCGACGTTGAGCAAGATCAAGAGCGTGACGGAAAGTGCCAGCAACGCCGCTGTTCCAAGCTCGATGCGCGCCCAAAAACCCGAGATCCGCGAAAGCATCCTGCCCCCAAAAGTAAGGGGCGCGAACCAGCCGCGCCCCGTCCACCTCCCAGAGGCTATCAGTTTGCGGTGGCGTCTGCCACTGCCCGCAACGTGTCGAGCACAGTCGATTTTTCCGACCAAGTCGCGTTCCAGGTCTCAACCGCGTCGCCAAAGAAGGACGGATCAACCTTGGTGTAGGTCTTGCCCGTCGCGGCGATCTGGTCGAGCCATTCCTGCTCGCGGGCGACATATGCGTCGATGGTGCTGTCAACGTGCTTTGCCATTAACTCGGCGATCATCGCACGGTCTTCTTCCGACAGGTCGGCCCACACGCGCGCCGATACCAAGCCCACCATCGGGAACATCATGTGGTTTGACTGCACCACGGTGTCGGCATGCTCGTAATACTTGAGCAGCCAGATCAACTCGGCATCCATATCGATGGCGTCCACCTGACCGTTTGCCAGCGCGTCATAGACCGACGGAAGCGGCATCGGCGTCGGCGCAGCGCCGAGTGCGTTGTAGAAATCGAGGATCGGCTCAAACGGCGTGATCCGCAGCTTAAGACCAGCCAGATCCTCCGCCGAGGTCACATCGCCGCGGCTCACGATCTGGCGCAGGCCCGCCATGCCGTAACCGGTGCCGACAACGCCGACAGTCGCGGGGAGCGTCTCGAGCAGCGCGCGCGCCTCTTCATTGCGCAGGATGCGACCGGCGTGGGCGATATCATTTGCCAGGAACGGCGCGTAGAACGCCCCAAAGTCTTTGTTGCGGTTCGAGACCTCGGCCACGGTCATAAACGCCATGTCGAGCGCGCCTGTCTGCAATTGCTGCAGCATCTCCGCTTCATTACCCAGTTGGCGCGCGGGGAACACCGTGACGCTGTGGGCGCCGCCACTCGCCTCGGCCAGCTCAGCGCCGAACGCCTCGGCTGCCTTGGTCCAGATATGCGGCGGCGGGGTGATCAGCCCAAGGCGGAATTCCTCGGCCATCGCGGGCAGCGCAACAATTGCCGCGGCGGCTGTCCCGATCAGTGTTTTTTTAAGAGATTTCATCGTTTCGTTCCCTGTCATCTTGTTGGTTTATAGCTGCACCCAGCCTTCGGGCGGCTTGCCCTTGCCGGGATGGATCGCGCCATCATAAGGGCATGTGCGCGCTTCGATATCGGCGTGAAACGCGTCGTATATCTTTGGCAATTGCGTCACGATACCGTCCGGCCCATCGAGTTCAACCTCCACGCGGTGGATGAGCCGCTCGCATTCAAAGCAGTACCACTCAAAAGCTTCTTTCATGCCCGGTTGGCGCGGCGCTTCGACGACGATACCGATAGAGCCTTCTTGCGGGCGCTGCGGCGCGTGGCGCACATGAGGCGGCAGCATAAACACCTCCCCCTCGCGCACCGGCACGTCATAAATCTTGCCGCGATCCGCGATCTTCAGCATCATGTCGCCCTTCTGCTGAAAGAACCACTCCTCCACCGGATCATCGTGGAAATCGCAGCGCGTGTTCGGCCCGCCGACGACCATCACGATCATCTCGCCATCTTTGTGCAAAAGCTGATTGCCGACCGGCGGGCGGAGCTTGTCGGCATTATCCTCGACAAACTTGCTGAAGTTGAAGGGCTTCAATCGCGGATGAATGCTCATCGTTTGCTCCCAGTTAAGCAGCCGGCCGCACGGCTGAATTGCATCAACTAAGGAGGTTAGGTGAAATTGTTGCAAGCAAATATTTGTTTCCGGGAAAGTCGCTATCCAGAATCATGATAGCCGTGCCCAGCAAATTGCCGCTTCACCGATGCCAGCCTAAAGCGTCAAGCCGCATTGCTCAAACGCGGCGCGTGTTGCGGCCTTCTCGGCGTCGGTCAATTCCAGCATCGGGTGCCGCACCCGGCCACCCACCTGTCCCAGCAGCGATTGCCAGTACTTGCCATGCGCGGTCGGTTTGCCGCCGGGCTTGGTGGTTTGGATCGCCTGGCGCACCGGGTCTAGACTATCGCGCACCCGCCGCGCCGCGTCGAAACGCCCGGCGAACGCCAACTCGGTGTATTCACGCATCCGCCGATCCGCCTTGGTCTGTAGCTGATAAGGCGGCGAGGAGCACAGGTAGAGTTGCCACCCCAGCTCTTCGATATTGTCGAGCCAGTCATCCTCACGCGAGGTGGAAACCAATATTTTATCGCCCGCAATCTCCGTCAGCTTGGCGTACATCTCACGCGGGACGGAGTATTTGATCGCCATGATGTTGGGCAATTCCGCGATGCGCGCGCAAGTCTCGGGCGCCATGAGGTAGCCGCTGTCGGGATGGCTCCACATCGCAATGCCAATCTCCAACCGATCACACAGATACTTGTAGTAATTGTATAAAACCTCATCACGCTCATGGCAGAAGCTTAGCATCGGCGCATGGACAACCACGTAATCGGCGCCGCAATCCTGGGCATGAAGGCCAAGCTCGAGCACAGTGGCGACGTTTTGGTCAGAGATCGACATAATCGTCCCCGCCTTGCCCGCGCATTCCTCAACCGCGATCGTCATGGTGCGCTTGCGCTCTTCAAGCGTCATCGACCAAAACTCGCCTTGCTTGCCGGCGATGAACAAACCCTGGATGCC